>JACZWN010000155.1 GCA_022572105.1 Pseudomonadota bacterium
AAACCCGACGACCGGACTCTATGAACGCCTCGATTACCTCGGGGTCGTAACGCACCGATCTGCCAATTTTCAGGAATTGCGGCGGCATGCCAGCCCAGCGGCGCCGCTGTAGCGTCGTCTTTTTCCAGCGGAGGCGCTCAGCAGTCTCGGCTTCGGTAAGTAATATTTCAGGATAGGCCATCACTTGCACCTTTTTAGGTGAAACTGGATGGCCTACGATTAATTACATCATGCAACTGAAGTACAGGAACAAATGGCCCGGGGGCTATTTGTCAACATAAGTCGTCTGTGCCGCTCTGGCCTTCCGAAGAAGCCGGCGGACGGCCTGATAAATCGCGTCTTCGGTGACATCATCAGGGGACGGGACAACATTGAAATACCGCCCGAGCGCAATCTGAAAGGCGCAAGTAGGACGCCCGCGCTTGTCAAGTACGAGCACAGGCGGACACTTTCCATCTGAGAACCTATTGTGGCGGATCAACAAGCCTTTGTTGTGTTGACCGCTCCGAACATTTTGGATGGTGGTATCAAAGACATGTTTCAACAAATAAGCGTTATGTAGCCTGTTTGCCGCTTTCCAGGCGTTCGTTTTCACCCCCGAAAGGCCTGCCAGCTTATCCAAAGATGGCGGCCTCCTTCCTTCGCGGAGCGCTTCCCGCGCTTCCCGATAATAATCTGATGCCAGTGTGACGAAGTGTTCCGCGACCCACTGCGGCACCGGTCCTGAGCACAGGCCCCTTTTCCAGGAGGATGCATACAGAAACGGCGCCAGCTGGTCGCCTTGCTCATATTGCTCACGAAGCCATATCGAGAGCGTATCGTCGCCAGGCTCTTGCGCGCTCAGGCTTGGCGCGTCTGGCTTTCTCGTCTTATTCGGCATGTCGGCGCACTCCCTACCAGTGCGATCCCTACGTAAGCGGTCGGCGCGGCGGGGCCGACGGTAGGGACGCCGGCCGTTCGGCGGCCAAACCTAGCCGCGCCGATTCGGTCTCAAGCTTTGCGCAACGGCGTCACGTTTGCATCGGCGGCACCGGTCAGGGCGGTGGCGATGCGGCGCCCGATCAGGTCGGCCGCCTGCTTCAAGGGGTCAGCGGCCAAGTGGGCATATCTTTGAGTTGTCGCGGCCTGGGTGTGCCCGAGCAGCGCTCCAATGATCGGCAGGCTCAGGCCACCAGCGGCGCCAACGCTCGCGAAACTGTGCCGCAAATCGTGAATTCGGAGGCCATCAAGGCCGGCCTTCGCCCGGATGCGGTGCCACGGCTTCCGCAGATTGACCAACGGCTTGCCGGACAGGGCGCCAGCGATAACCCAGGACGAGCCGTCCTGATGCTCAATACCGCTCAGCACCTCCAGTGCCGGTGCACTCAGATATACGATCTTGTTACCGGTCTTGCTGTCGGGCAGTCGCAAGCAGCCGCGCTCAAAATCGACGTGCTCCCACTGAAGACTCAGGATTTCGCCCGACCTGCAACCGGTGAACAACAGCAGGCGGATCGCCGCAATGACGGACGGCAACTCGGTTTGTGTCCGTTGGGACTCCGTCAGGACCGTTCCGAGGCGTGCCAGTTCGTCGTTATCGAGGAACCGTTCCATACGGCGCTCGGGATAGCGCTCGACGTGTCGGCAAGGGTTCGTGCCGTCCGGCCGCATACCCCACTTCTCGGCAAGGTTCATCATCTTTGACAGGAGGGCGATGACCCGGTTCGCCGCACCGGGCCTGTCCCTCATATTGTGGTGTAACGTGGTGATATCGGCACGGCTGATAGCGGCTACTTTCTTCGTGCCCAGGGCGGGCAGAATGTGGAGACGTAGCAGGGTCTCATCCGATCGCACGCTACGGGGCTTCTTTTTCACCGTCGCGTGCTCGGCCATGTATCGTTCGGCAAAGTCCGCGACGCTCGGCGCCGTGCGCACCTTGTCTCTTTCGGTCGCTGGATCGGCGCCGCTCCGGGCCGCATGTAGCAACTCGCGGGCGCGCGTCCGGGCCGTCTCGGCCGTGAACACGCCGTGCACCCCGATGGTCATGCGGCGGGAAACATTGCCGGAGGTTCGGTACTGGACAAGATAAGATCGCCGGCCGCTCGGCTTCACCCTGACGCCAAAGCCGCGCAATTCGCTATCCCATACGAAGATATCGGTCGCACCGGGCTTGATGGACTCGACCAGACGCTTGGTCAGTTTGTTGCTCATTGGGGATTCTCCCTACTAGGACACCCACTACACCCTTGGCCGGGTAAGCAGGGGGTAAGCAAGAAACAATATAAGTGATCGTGACGTATCGTACAAGACCATCGTGCGTAACCACGTCAGAACACCGGAAATCTGCGGTTTCTGGGTTTACGTCAGGAGTGATCGGACAGTATCAAAATGGTTGGGCGGGGTATCATAATCCGCGTGTCGGGGGTTCGAGTCCCTCCCCCGCTACCAAAATCTTCAAAGCAAAACATTCGGTTAGACAGGGCATTGGAATAAATCCAGTGTCCTGGTCGCGGTTCGCATTCGTTTGCATTCTGGGGGCGGGGAGGCGGCCCTGCCGGGCCGGCCGCTTGGGCCACGGTGGCGCGCCCGGAGGGACTCGAACCCCCGACCCCCAGATTAGGAATCTGGTGCTCTATCCGGCTGAGCTACGGGCGCCTGGGCCGTGCATCGCCTATATAGCGCCGCCGCCGGTCCGATGCACGAAAATCAGGCGCCGGTTTGCACCCATGAAATGGGTCGAAATCGAGGGCGGCTGGTATTTCTCGCCCCCGTACTACTCGCCCCCGGCCTACTCGCCCCCGGCCTACTCGCCCAAGAGGCGGGTCAGCGGGATCGAGTAGTAGAGGTTGAGGATCTCGACGCCCGGGTTGGTGTCGGCGATCGAGGCGTTCGATATGTGGCTGAAGGCGAGGCCCAGGCGCGAGCGGTCGTCGAAGCGGTAGGCGATCTCGATCTGGGAGCGGAACTCGAGCTCGTGGCCCAGGTCCTTGCCGTCGCCCTCCTCGTAGTAGCCGGCGCCGAAGCTGCCGGTGACCACGACGCGCCGCCCGAAGAAGACGTCGACGAGGATGCCGGCGGCGGCGTAGAGCGCGCCCTCCGAGGTGCCCTCGACCCCGACCCAGGGCTTGAAGATCCACAGCTTCTCGCCGTGCCGGTACTCGAGCCGGAAGTCGACGGCCTCGTCCATCCGCCGGTTGATATCGTAGTAGCCGAGGCCCAGCGAGACGAAGGCCGGATCGTCCGCGCCCGCGCGCGCTCTCTCGGGCGCCCCGGCCACGGCGGCCAAGACCAGGAGCAGGGCGAGCGCAAAAACGCAGCGGGCCAATCTCACGTCGGGGTCCCCCCGAAAAAGTCCATCCCCGTCAACATCATACGCAAAGCGCGCGGGCGCGCAACGGCGGCCTTTGTTTGCCAGAATACTTTGGTGATCTTCTTGGCTTGGTTTTTTCGTGGTGAAGATTCCGCCCTCGCCACCGGTCCCCTATCCCGGCGCCTTGAAGCGCTCGGTCGCGGCGACGAGCGCGCGGCGGATGCCCGGCTCCATCGCCGAATGGCCGGCGTCGGGCACGATGACGTAGTCGGCCTCGGGCCAGGCGCGGGCGAACTCATCGGCGGTCGCGATCGGGCAGACCACGTCGTAGCGCCCCTGCACGATCGTGCCCGGTATGCGGCGCATGCGCTCGACGTTGGCCAAGAGCGCGCCGTCCTCCAGGAAGATGCCGTTCTTGAAATAGTGCGCCTCGATGCGCGCCAGGCCGAGCGCCATGGTGTCCTCGCCGAAGGCGGCGACCGTCTCCGGACTCGGCCGGAGCGTCGAGCAGGCGCCCTCGTAGGTGCTCCAGGCGCGCGCCGCCGGCATGTGCACCTCGGGGTCGGGATCGACGAGCCGGCGGTGGTAGGCGCCGAGCAGGTCGCCGCGCTCGGCCTCGGGCACGCCCTCGGCGAAGCGGCGCCAGATCTCCGGGAAGATCCAGCGCATGCCGTAGAGGAACCAATCGATCTCCTTTTTGCGGCACAGGAAGATGCCGCGCAGCACCAGGCCGGTGACCCGCTCGGGGTGGGCCTCGGCGTAGGCGATGGCGAGCGTCGAGCCCCAGGAGCCGCCGAACACCAACCAGCGCTCGACGCCCAAGCGCTCGCGCAGCGCCTCGATGTCGGCGATCAGGTGCGGGGTCGTGTTGGCGGACAGCTCGCCGAGCGGGTTCGAGCGCCCGGCGCCGCGCTGGTCGAAGACGATGATGCGGTAGTGCGCCGGATCGAAGAAGCGCCGGTGCTCGGGCGAGGCGCCCGCGCCCGGTCCGCCGTGCAGGAAGACGACCGGCTGGCCGTCCGGGCGGCCCGACTGCTCCCAATAGAGCCGGTGCGGCGGGTCGCGCTCGAGGCGCCCGGTCTCGAACGGCTCGATCGGCGGAAAGAGGTCGCGGTTCGACATGTTCCTCCCTAATACCAAGGAGCGTTGATATTATATCGCATTGAGGGACGCCCTTTGCCAATGCCCTGGCTGCGCGAGGAAAGCGTCCGCGACCCGAACCCGGTGTGCACCTCGAGCCCAGCATGTCATACCAAAGGTCGTTGATATTACCCGGCGCGCGCCATTCGATCCCGATCCTGCTGTGGCTCGCCCTGGGCGCCGCAGTGGGCGCCGCAGTGGGCGCCGCGGTGCCGGCGGGGGCGCGTGCGCAGGTTTCGCTCGACCCGCTCCCGCCCGGCCTGGTCGCGGCCGAGACCGAGCGGGTGGTCGAGATCGTCGACGGCGACACCCTGGTCCTGGCCGGCGGCCGCCAGGTGCGCCTGGTCGGCATCCAGGCGCCGAAGCTGCCGCTCGGCCGGCCCGGCTTCAAGGCCTGGCCGCTCGCCGCCGAGGCCAAGGCCGCGCTCGCCGAGCTCACCCTCGGACGCGAGGTCACGCTCGCCTACGGCGGGCGCCGGATCGACCGCCACGGCCGGGCGCTCGCCCATTTGATCGAGGGCTCCGGGACCTGGGTGCAGGGCGAGCTGCTCGCGCGCGGCCTGGCGCGGGTGTACAGCTTCGCCGACAACCGGGCGCTTATCCCCGAGATGCTGGCCCGCGAGCGGGCCGCGCGGGCGGCCCGGCGCGGCATCTGGCGCTGGCGCTTCTACGCCGTGCGCGGCGCGGAAGAAGCCGCGCAGCACTTGGGCGGCTTCGAGCTCGTCGAGGGCCGGGTGATCGAGGTCGCGGTCGTGCGCAAGCGCGTCTACCTCAACTTCGGCGTCGATTGGCGCAGCGACTTCACCATCACCATCGCGCCCCGGACGCGCCGTCTGTTCGAGGCCGAGGGCATCGACCCCAGCGCCTACGAAGGCCGCATGGTGCGCGTGCGCGGCTGGGTAAAGTCGTACAACGGGCCGCTCATCGAGGCGACCCATCCGGAGCAGATCGAGGTGCTCGAGGAATGATACCAGCGATCCTTGATATATGGGGCGGCTCACACCTCGATCTTGTCGACGAGCGCGCCGTCGGCCGTGACGCAGGCGGCAATCAGCGTGCCGCCGAAGCCGCAACCACCGTCGAGCGTCGCGGTGTAGTCGGTCACCGCGAAGCCGGCGTGGCTCGGGTCGAAGCCGCGCAGAATGCGCCGGAAGTCGCCGTAGGGCTCGGCGATGCTGTGGAACGTGCCGCCGCTCCACCAGAAGCTGTCGCTCTGCGCCTCGAGCGGGCGCGAGGGGTCGAGGCCGGCGTTGACGAACAAGAGCGCCCCGTCGTCGGTGTAGGCGGCGCGGCGGAGCGCGGTCATGAGCTGGTCGTGCCCGGGACGGCTCTGGATGGTCCGGCGCAGCCAACCGGTCCAGCGGGTCAACACCACGGTGCCGGTGGTCGCCCCGCGCAGCGCGTCGGCGGCCGAGACGCCGTAGGACTCGAGGGTGGCGCCGACACCTTGATCGAGCATCCACTGGAGCACGCCGCGCGGGTCGGTCGCGAATTGAAGCTGCAGCAGCTTCTGCCACATCTCCTCCTGGCTACCGCGCAGGTAGACCACGTCGTCCACGTCGCTGTGCGGCCGCGCCAGGACGTGGATGCGGAAGCTCAACAGGGCGTCGAGGACCTCGCCGGTGCCGGGGCCGCGGCCGATCATGTTGCCGAGATAGACGATCCGGTCGCACGGCTCGAGCCGGGGCCAGAGCTTGGCGTGCAGGCGCTCGAGCCGCTCCGCCTCGCCGTGAATGGCGCCGATCGCCCAGACGCGCCGGGCGGCGCGCAGAACCGCGAATTTCTGCCGATCGATCATCTGCCGGCAGGGGCTCTCCTGGTTTGCCCGCCGCGCCACTCGAGCGCGCGGGCGGTTTGGATCGGACCGGGCTATCCGGGTCCGCGGGGCGCGCGGGCCCGTTTAGCAGCTTATACCAAAGGTCGTTGATATTACGCCGCGGTGAGGAGTTCTTCCAGCTTTTGCGCGGCCGCCGTCTCGTCGATCTTCTCGACCACGGCCAGCTCGCGCACCAGGCGCTCGAGCGCGGCCTGGTACATCTGGCGCTCGCTGTAGGACTGGTCGGGTTGGTCCGCGTTGCGGTGCAGGTCGCGCACCACCTCGGCGATGGAGACTGGGTCGCCGGAGTTGATCTTGGCCTCGTACTCCTGGGCGCGGCGGCTCCACATGGTGCGCTTGACCCGGCTGCGGCCCTTGAGCGTGGCGAGCGCGGTGTCCATCATCTTGCGGCTGGACAGCTTGCGCAGCCCCGAAGCCTGCGCCTTTCCCACCGGCACCCGCAGGGTCATGCGATCCTTTTCGAACTTGATGATGATGAGCTCCAGGATATGCCCGGAGATCTCCTGTTTCTCGATCCCCAGAACCCGACCGACGCCGTGCGTCGGATAGACAACGTAGTCCGCCGTGCCAAATTCGATTGCCTTCGCCATGATCCGCTCTCTTGCTCCGTCTCGTTGCGCCACCGCTTCCTGCCGGCCAAGACGAGGAAGCCGTTTTTCGGCCAAATCCCTCCGCGGGACAGCGCGCCTCCGACTCTTCCCCAAAACGAAAGCGCCGCAGAAACTACGGCACCCCCCTTTTTATGCCTTATATGCTCAAGCGGGCTTTGCCCGAATCAAGCAAACACCGGGTTTGCGCAACCCATCCGGCACCACCACGATCCGAGAACGTTAACGTATTATATATACACTATTTTTTAACCGATTGCAAGTTTTGCACCGCAGCAAAAGCGCGCGCCGGCGCGCCGTCGATGCGCGGCGCACCAAGGATCGGGGCCGGGAGCGGGGAGATCGGCCCCGGACCGGGGCCGCTATCGGGGATCAGCCGTCGCCCTTGCCGGGTTCCCGGCTGAAGAACTTCTCGTACTTGCCCTCCATCCCCTTGTAGTTCTCCGCATCGGCGGGCGATTCGCCCTTGCGGGCGATGTTGGGCCAAAGACCGTCGCTGTATTCGCGGTTGAGCTCGAGCCAGGCTTCGGCCTTGGGGTCGGTATCGGGGAGGATCGCCTCGGGCGGGCATTCGGGCTCGCACACGCCGCAATCGATGCACTCGTCGGGGTGGATGATCAGCATGTTCTCGCCCTCGTAGAAACAATCCACGGGACAGACCTCGACGCAGTCCATGTACTTGCACCGGATGCAGTCTTCCGTGACGATATAGGTCATTTCCTAACTCTCCTCGATCCCACTCTCAAGAGCCGCTTCGCCCCAAAGGTAAGGCGCGCGCAGCCCAAATTTCCTCAGGCGTTCGACGAATCAAGCCGTTTTAACACCCGCTTGCGCGCCGCGCCGCTGTCCCGGTCCGGGACCTGAAGCAGGCCGGCGAGGCGGCGCATCAGGTTGGCTTCGAAATGGTGCAGTTCGCCGTCCGCGTAGGCGACTTCCCACAGCATCTCCATGAGCTCGATTCTTTCCTCCTGGGTGAAGGCGCCCTTGACGACGCGGGTAAAGCCATGGAGTTGGCTCGCCCAGGCGACCCGCTCCTCCGCGACCTCGATCAGGCTCTCGCTTTCCTCCCGACCCAGGCCGAAGCGCCCGGTCACCAGATCGCGGATCTTCGCCCGCTCGCGGGCATCGAAATCGCCGTCCAGTTGCGCCGCTTCGACCATGAGCGCGGCGGCCGCGATCTGCAGCTCCTCATGGCTGTGGCCCGCGCCGCGCGTCTCGGGCGCGCCACCGCGGTCGAGAAACAATGCTTTCACCCGATTGATCACGGCTTTTGCGTATCATGGCCGTGCGGGCGGGCGCAACCCCAGGCGGCTTGCGGGTTTCGAAGTCCGCGGCCCGGGCCCCTGTGGGTCCCGAATATTCATGCGGCTTGCCGAAGATAATAATGGTGCAGGCCATGGACCGCTGGGAACTCGATGACCTTGCCCAGTTCGGGTGAATGGACAGGTCGACCATCGGGTGAATCCATCTCCAAGGATCGGTGTGGGCGCCATTGGTGGTAATAGGCGAAATAATTACGGAGAAGCCGTTTGAGATGGCGTTCGTTGAGGACGACGACGTGATCCAAACACTCCCTTCGAATGCTACCAATGACGCGCTCGGCATAGGGAT
>JACZWN010000293.1 GCA_022572105.1 Pseudomonadota bacterium
CACGCACCTGGCCGCGGCCGAGGCCCTGGTGGACGAGATCGCAGCCGCCGACGGAACGGCGCTCAGGATCCCGCCGAGCGGCGCGGTCGCAGGCGGGCCGGGTCTTTCGATCGCGGCCGTCGCGCGGGGCGGGGCTGCAACTGCCTGGACCAGACGACGATCGAGGAGACGCCGTAGTTCCAGACCGAGCCGATAATCGCGCCCATGAGCCCGGCGCCCCACCACGGCACGTGGAGCCCGAACAGGTACCCGGCAACCTGGATGTTGACGAAAGCCCCGACGGCGCAGACGGCATAGAAGAAGAACAGGCCGCTCAACAAGTCCCAGCCTTTGAGCTGCCGCGCCCGGTAGGTGAAGATATTGTTCAGCGTGAAGTTGACGGTCATCGCCATGATCGTGGCGACGGTCTGGGCAAAGACGAAGTCCCGCCCGGCGAGATAGAGCAGCGACCCCAGGACGCTCAAGTGCAGGACCGCGCCAAAGCAGCCCACGGCGCAGAAGATCACGAAGCGAATCGGGATGTAGCGGCCGACCAGCTTGTCGGCGAGCAGCAGGAAGTACTCGTACATCACCAGCGAACCGAGCTTGCTGACCCCGGACACTCTGTTCCGAAATTCGAACGGCAGCTCTTTCACGCGCACCGCGCCGGCGGCCGAGGCCAGGATGTCGAGGAGCAGCTTGAACCCCTGTCCGGAGACCCGGCGCACGCTGCGCCGATAGAGCGCGCGGGTGAGCATGAAGAAGCCGCTCATCGGGTCCTCGAGCCGCACGCGCAAGACCGGCTTGGCCAGGAGGGTCGCGATCCGGCTCAGCATTTTGCGCGGCCCGGACCAGCCCGCCATGCCTCCGCCGTCAACGTAACGGCTGCCGACGACCAGGTCGGCCTCGTCCCCGCGCAGCGCCTCGAGCATATCCGACAGTAGCCGCTCGTCGTGCTGCAGATCGGCGTCCATCACGGCGAGAAAGGGCGCCGAAGAGGAGGCCATGCCTTCCAGGCAGGCCGACGACAATCCGGCGCGCCCGATACGATGGATGTAGCGGATGCGCGGGTCGCGCCGGGCGAGATCGTGCAAGACCTCGAGCGTGCCGTCGTCCGAATCATCGTCGACGAAGACCGCCTCCCAGGCGATGCCTCGGAGCACCCGGTCCAGGCGCTCGACGAGCCGCGGCACGTTTTCGCGCTCGTTCAAGGTGGGGACCACGATCGTCAGCTCCGGCATCATCGTGGCCTCCTGGCCGTGGCGAAGAGAAGCAGGCCGTAAACGTCCACGAGCGCACCCGGCTCCAGGCGGGCAACGGAATCCGCAAAGCGCCAGCCCAGGCACGCGGTAAACGGCGCCAGCCCCATATAGGCGTCGACCGAGATTTCCGTGCCGCCGGCGCGCGCCAGGAGATCGCGCAACGCCGTCCGGTCGTAGCGGGTGATGTGCTGGTCCGCGTAGGAGGTCTCGCCCAGCCGGTTCACCAGGGCCTCGACGAGCGGCCAAAGGCCGCCGTAATTCGGCGTCGAGACCAGCAACTTGCCGCCCGGGCGCAGCAGGCCCAGCGCCTCTCCGAGAAGGGCGAGGTTGTCCTCGGCCGGCAGATGCTCGATCAGTTCGATGACCGTGACCGCGTCGAAGGAGCCCGCGGCAAAGGGCAGAGGCCCACCCTCGATGGCCCTGAACCTGCGGTGCGGCGCGCCATGATGCTCGCAGGCATAGGCGATCTGGCCGGGCGCGATGTCGACCCCGGCGCTGTCGTGCTCCGGGCCCAGCGAGGCGATGAAGGTTCCCGGACCACAACCGATGTCGAGATGCCGCCTGAAGCCCGCCAGCTCCTCGCGGAAGCGGTCGAACTTCAGGTGGTGCCATTTGCTCTGCACGCCGCGGGCGCGCCTGTAAACGGCATCGTAATACCCGGGCGGTATGGAATCGTAGTCGTAGGCGGTCGGTTTCATGCCGCCCCGGTCCGGTTCCCGGTGATTGGAGACGAATAGCCCTTGGATTCGCATCGCGGGAACTTCCGATGGCCCCGTCGCGCCGGGCCGCGGCGGCCGGGCCCCGCGGGCGGACCCGGAGTTATCGTGAAAAGTTTGCGCCTGGGGAAAGTTTGCGACCGGAGG
>JACZWN010000156.1 GCA_022572105.1 Pseudomonadota bacterium
CGTGACCGTGCGCTTCAACGCCGACGTCAGCCGCGCCCTGCCATGGTCGTTCCGCCCGGCGCAGCGCGAGATCAGCGTCCGCGTCGGCGAACTGGGCCTAGTATACTATGTGGCCAGGAACGATTCCGACGTTCCGATCACCGGCAACGCGACCTTCAACGTCACGCCGCAGAAGGCGGGCATCTACTTCAACAAGGTCGCGTGCTTCTGTTTCACCGAGCAGCGCCTCATGCCGGGTGAGAGCGTGAAGATGGGGGTCAGCTTCTTCATCGATCCCAAGATCGTCGACGACCGGTACCAAGACGACGTGAAGACCATCACCCTGTCCTACACCTTCTTCCGCGCGCCCGAGGCGGAGGTCGGGGTAACGGCGAAAGGGCGAACCGCCACGGTCGGCGTTCTGGCCGAGGCTTCCAGCGGGAGCCGTTAGCGTCCCGAAGAGGGGATAAGGAAATGAGCGCAGGACCCGCCGCAGGGCACGAAGCGAAGCACCCGTACCATCTCGTCGATCCGAGCCCCTGGCCCATCGTCGGCGCCATCGCCGCCCTGCTTGCCTTCGGCGGCGCGGTCATGGCCCTGCACGACGTGCCCGGCGGGGTCGTCGTGATGATCGTCGGGATGCTGCTGATTCTTTTCACCATGTACTTCTGGTGGCGGGAAGTGGTTCGGGAGGCGACCTTCGAGGGCTATCACAACCCGATCGTGCAGCTCGGCATGCGCTACGGCATGGTGCTCTTTATCGCGTCGGAGGTGATGTTCTTCGTCGCCTGGTTCTGGGCCTATTTCAACGCCGCCCTGTACCCGCCGGAGCAGATCGGCAGCGTCTGGCCACCCGAGGGCATGGCCGTCTTCGACCCCTGGTCCGTGCCGTTCCTCAACACGGTCATTCTCTTGAGCTCGGGCTGCACCGTGACCTGGGCGCACCACGAGGTGCGCCAGGGCAACCAGCGGGGCTTGATCCAGGGGTTGGTGTTGACGATCGTGCTCGGCACCGCCTTCACCGGTTTCCAGGCCTTCGAGTACGCGAGCGCGCCGTTCGCCTTCACCGACGGCGTCTATCCGACGACCTTCTTCATGGCGACCGGCTTCCACGGCGCCCACGTCATCATCGGGACCTGTTTCCTGACCGTCTGCCTGTACCGGGCGTGCAAGGGCCACTTCAAGCCGGACCACCACTTCGGCCTCGAGGCGGCGGCCTGGTACTGGCACTTCGTGGACGTGGTCTGGCTGTTCCTGTTCACCGCCATCTACTGGTGGGGCAGCGGCGACGCGCCCTTGCATTAGCGGGCCATGGCCCATGAGCGATTCCGAGCACTATCCGCGCCTCTCGCCGTTTCGTGCCGGACTCGCCTGCAAGTGCCCACGCTGCGGCCGGGGGCCGCTGTATTCCGGGTTCCTGACCGTGGCCGAGCGCTGCTCGGTCTGTGGCCTTGACCTGCAAAAGACGGATAGCGGCGACGGGCCGGCGGTTTTCATCATCTTCATTCTGGGAATCCTGGTGGTCCCGCTGGCGCTCTTGTTCGAGGCCAAGGTCGCGCCGCCCATGTGGCTGCACGTGGCGATCTGGCCCGCGGTCATTCTGGGCACGGCGCTTGGCCTGTTGCGGCCGGTGAAGGGCGTTCTGATCGCGCTCCGGTACCGCCACAAGGCGAGCGATTCCGGCACGCTCGACTATGATTAGACCGGTGCGGCCATGACCGGTGAGCCTCCATGATCGGGCTCGGCAATCGGCGCTTGCGACCGCGCCTTTGGCCGACGCTGATCGCGCTCTGCGGCCTCGCGGTCCTGCTCGCGCTCGGCACCTGGCAGGTCCAACGCCTGTACTGGAAGAACGCCTTGATCGCCAAGCTGGAGACCCGCACGAGCGCGGCGCCGGCGCCCCTGCCCGCCGAGATCGTCGATCCCGAAGCGCTCGAGTTCCGGCCGGTGCGGCTCGCCGGGCGGTTCCGCCACGAGCGCGAGATCTACCTGTTGGGGCGGGTGCACCGGGGCCGGGTCGGCGTCCACGTGGTGACGCCCTTGGTGCTCGACGACGGGCGCGCGGTGCTGGTCGACCGCGGCTGGGTACCCTCGAAGCGCAGGTTGCCGGAGACGCGCGCCGAAGGCCAGGTCGCGGGGCCGGTGACCGTCCTCGGCCACCTCAGGCGCGGCGGCTGGAACGGCTACCAATTCCTGCGCCCGGACAACCAGCCGGGCGAGAACGCCTGGCTGTGGCCGGACCTGCCCGCGATGGCCGCTTTCGCCGGCCTGCCGCGGAGCGTGACCGAGCTCTACGTGGTCGCCGGTCCGGCCGCCAACCCCGGCGGGCTGCCGATCGGCAGGGAGGTCAAGGTGAAGCTGCGCAACGATCACCTGCAGTACGCCATCATCTGGTACGCGCTGGCGCTGGCGCTCCTGGTCGTCTACTTCTTGCAGCAATCGCAGCCCGAGGACGCGGGAGAGACCGACGCATGAGCGCCTACACGCGGCTGGAGCAACGGTTCAAGCGCCTGAACGCGCTCAAGGAAGCGGCCGGCGTTCTGCAGTGGGACATGTCGACCATGATGCCGGCCGGCGGCGCCGCGGCGCGCGGCGAGCAGCTCGCCGCCCTCGAGGTCACCTGCCACGAGCTGCTGAGCGCGCCCGAGACGGCCGAGCTGCTCGAGGCGGCGGAGGGCGAGGCCGAGGCTCTCGAGTTCTGGGCGCGCGCCAATCTGCGCGAGATGCGCCGGCGCTGGCGGCACGAGACCGCGCTCGACCCGGCCCTGGTGGAGGCGCTGAGCAAGGCCGGCAACGCCTGCGAGATGGTTTGGCGCGAGGCCCGGGCCCAGGCCGATTTCGCCATGGTCCTGCCGAGCTTGAAGGAGCTGCTCGGCTTGGTGCGCCGGGCCGCCGTGGCCAAGGCCGAGGTGCTGGGCGGTACGCCCTACGACGCGCTGCTCGACCAGTACGAGCCGGGCGGCGCCGCGGCGCGGATCGACGGGATCTTCGACGGCCTGGCCGCCTTTCTGCCCGGCTTTCTGAGCCAGGTGCTGGAGCGCCAGGCTGCCGCGCCCGCGCCGCTCGCGCTCGAAGGGCCGTTCCCGGTCGAGACCCAGCGCGCTTTCGCGCGCCGGCTCATGGAGCGGGTCGGCTTCGACTTCGCGCGCGGCCGCCTGGACGAGAGCCTGCATCCCTTCTGCGGCGGCGTGCCCGAGGACCTGCGCATCACCACGCGCTACGACGAGGCCGACTTCACGAAGGCGCTCATGGGCGTCCTGCACGAGACCGGCCACGCCATGTACGAGCGCGGCCTGCCCGCCAAGTGGCGCCTGCAGCCGGTCGGCGAGGCCCGCGGCATGGCGGTCCACGAGAGCCAGTCGCTGCTCATAGAGATGCAGGTCTGCCGCGGCGCCGGGTTCGTCGGCTACCTGGCGCCCTTGGCGCGCGAAGCCTTTGGCGGCCAAGGCCCGGCCTGGGAGGCGGAAAACCTGCTGCGCCACTACAATCGGGTCGAGCCCGGCTTCATCCGGGTCGACGCCGACGAGGTCACCTACCCGGCGCACGTGATCCTGCGCTACCGCCTGGAGAAGGCGATGATCGCCGGCGAGATGGAACCGGACGACCTGCCCGAGGCCTGGAACGCCGGCATGGCGGAGCTGCTCGGCATCACGCCGCCCGACGACGCGCTCGGCTGCCTCCAGGACATCCACTGGTACGACGGCGCCTGGGGCTACTTCCCGACCTATACCCTCGGCGCCATGGCCGCGGCGCAACTCTTCGCCGCCGCCGAGACGGCGGTGCCCGAGATCCCGGAGGCGATTTCGCGCGGCGACTTCGGCCCGCTCATGGCCTGGCTGGGCGAGCACGTCCACGGCCTGGGCTCGCTCTACGGCACCGACGACCTGATCGAACGGGCGACCGGCCGGCCCCTCGACCCCAAGATCTTCGAGGCGCACTTGAAGGCGCGCTATTTGGGGGACAGCTAGGGCGGGATCGCGGCCGTCCGGCCCCCCTCCCTTGCCGTGAGCGGCGTGGCGCGGCTAGATTAGCGGGCCTTTCGAGTGGGACGGTTGGATGCGGTATATCTCCACGCGCGGGACGGCTCCGGTGCTGGGCTTCGACGAGGTCCTGCTGACCGGCCTGGCGCGCGACGGCGGCCTCTATATCCCCGAGACTTGGCCGGTGCTGACCGGGCCCGAGATCCGCGCGCTTTCCGGTCTGCCCTATGCCGAGGCGGCGTTCCGGGTCATGCGCCCCTTCGTCGGCGCGGCCATCGCAGAGGACGATCTCGGCGCGCTCATCGAGGACGCCTACGCCGGCTTCGGCCACGCCGCGGTCGCCCCGCTCAAGCAGCTCGACGGGCGCACCTGGCTCTTGGAACTGACGCACGGGCCGACGCTGGCCTTCAAGGACTATGCCATGCAGGTGCTGGGGCGCCTGTTCGACCACGTGCTGGAGCGCCGGGGCGAAAGAGTGACCATCGTCGGCGCGACCTCGGGCGACACCGGCTCGGCGGCGATCGAGGCCTGCCGCGACCGGGCCGCCATCGACATCTTCATCCTGCACCCCAAGGGCCAGGTCTCCGAGGTGCAGCGCCGCCAGATGACCACGGTCGCGGCCGAGAACGTGTTCAACATCGCGATCGAGGGCAGCTTCGACGACTGCCAGGACCTCTTGAAGGCGCTGTTCAACGACACGGCCTTCCGCGACGAGATGAACCTTTCGGCGGTCAACTCGATCAACTGGGCGCGGATCATGGGCCAGATCGCCTACTACATGGTCGCCGGCGCGGCCCTGGGCGCGCCCGATCGCGCCGTGGCCTTCGCGGTGCCGACCGGCAACTTCGGCAACGTTTACGCCGCCTACGCGGCCGGACGCATGGGCCTGCCCCTGGCCAGGCTGATCGTCGGCTCCAACCGCAACGACATCCTGACCCGCTGCTTCGCGACCGGTGCCATGACCGTGTCCGAGGTCGAGCCGACCCTATCGCCGAGCATGGACATCCAGATATCGAGCAACTTCGAGCGCCTGCTCTTCGACCTCTACGATGGCGAGGGCGCGGCCGTGGCGGCGGCCATGCGGGAATTCCGCGCGACCGGCACGCTGGCGCTCGGCCAGGCGCGCTGGGCGCGGGCGCTCGAGCTGTTCGACGGCGCCCGGCTCGACGACGAGGGGACGCTGGAGGCGATCGCCCGCATCTTCGAGGAGACCGGCGAGTTGGTCGATCCCCACACCGCCATCGGCGTCGCCGCGGCGCGCGAGAAAGCGGGCTCGGTGCCCGACCCCCATGCGCCTATCGTCGCCGTCGCCACCGCGCACCCGGCCAAGTTCCCGGACGCGGTGGAGCGCGCGACCGGCGTGCGCCCGGCCCTGCCGCCGGCCCTGGCCGACCTCTACGAGCGCGAAGAGCGCCTGAGCGTGCTGCCCAACGACCTGGCCCAGGTGCGGGATTTCGTGCGCGCCCGCGCCCGTCCCGCGTCCGGGCGCATGACGGGGGTGGCATGACCGTTCGAGTGAGCCACCTGGCGAACGGCCTGACGGTCGCCAGCGACACCATGGATACCGTGGAGACGGTCTCGCTCGGCGCCTGGGTCGGCGTCGGCACGCGCCACGAGCCAGCCGAGATCAACGGCGTCGCGCACCTCCTGGAGCACATGGCCTTCAAGGGCACCGAGCGGCGCAGCGCGCGCGACATCGCCGAGGAGATCGAGGCCGTGGGCGGCCATCTGAACGCCTACACCAGCCGCGAGAGCACCGCCTATTACGCCAAGGTCCTGGCCGAGGACGCGCCGCTCGCCGTCGATATCATCGCCGACATCCTGCAGCACCCGACCTTCGACGAGGAGGAGCTCGTGCGCGAGCGCGCCGTGGTCCTGCAGGAAATCGGCCAGGCCCTCGATACCCCCGACGACAGCATCTTCGACCGCTTTCAGGAGACCGCCTACCCGGGGCAGGCGATCGGGCGCCCGGTGCTCGGGACCAGCGAGATCGTAGCCGCCATCGACCGGGCGACCCTCCAGGGCTACATGAACCGCCACTACGGTACCGATTCCATGGTGCTGGCGGCGGCCGGCAAGATCGAGCACGAGCATTTCCTGGCCCTGGTCGGGGAGGCCTTCGATTCACTGGTCCGCGACGGTACGGGCAAGCCCGAGCCGGCCAGCTACCAAGGTGGCGACTACCGCGAGGCGCGCGAGCTGGAGCAGGTGCACGTGCTGCTCGGCTTCGAGTCGGTCAGCTATCTGGATAAGGATTACTACACCACCTCGGTGCTCTCGACGCTGTTCGGCGGCGGCATGTCCTCGCGCCTGTTCCAGGAGGTCCGGGAACGGCGCGGCCTGGTCTATTCGATCTATTCCTTCCACTCGTCGTACCACGACGGGGGCCTGTTCGGGATCTATGCCGGGACCGGCGAGGACGAGGTCGAGGAGTTGATCCCGGTGGTCTGCGACGAGCTGTCCAAGCTCTCGGCGCAAGTCGCCGAGGAGGAGGTGGCCCGCGCCCGCACCCAGCTCAAGGCCTCGCTCCTGATGAGCCTCGAGCATAGCGGCGCGCGCTGCGAACAGCTGGCCCAGCAGATCCTGATCTACGGCCGGCCGTTGGCGGTCGACGAGATCGTCGGCCGGATCGAGGCGGTCGACATCGCCGGCGTGCGCCGGATGGCGGACCGCCTGGCCGCCGGTCGGCCGACCCTGGCCAGCCTGGGGCCCGTCGGCCGGGTTGAAAGCTTCGACCGGGTGGCGGCGCGATTCGGCTAAGACATGCGTTTTCAGCGCTTTCGAAAGAGCCAGCTTCGAGGACTCAGGCTGGAACGGAACCGGGTTTACCTTCGGTTCCCGGTCCAGCGCGACTGGCGCAACTGGGCCGCGCTGCGCGCCGAGAGCCGCGACTTCCTGGCGCCCTGGGAGCCTACCTGGGCCTACGACGCGCTGACCCGCGGCGCCTTCCGCCGTCGCCTCAAGATGTACAAGGCGGAAATGCGCCAGGGGGTAACCTACAGCTTCCTGATCCTTCGCCGCGTCGACGACGTGTTGCTCGGCGGCATCACGCTGTCCAACTTGCGCCGCGGCGTGGCGCAGTCGGCCACGCTCGGCTATTGGATCGGGTCGCCCCACGGCAATCAGGGCTACATGACCGATTCACTGGCCGCCATTCTGGAATTCGCCTTTTCGCGCATCGGCCTGCACCGGGTCGAGGCCGCCTGTCTGTCCGCCAACGAGGCGAGCCGGCGGCTGCTGCTGAGGGCCGGCTTCCGCGAGGAGGGCTACGCACGGGAATATCTGCGCATCAGCGGGCGCTGGCAGGACCACCAGCTGTTCGCGATTCTGCGTGACAACCTGCCGAGCGAAATCAAAGTGTAAGCCTTGCGGCCGATTCAGGCGTGGCCGGCCTCGCCGGACAGCGAGGAAACGTCGATTCCCAGCTTGCCGATCGCCCGTTCCCACTTGCTGTTCAGGTCGTCGTCGAAGACCAGGGTTTCGTCGGCGGCGACGCTGAGCCAGCCATTGGCCTGGAATTCGGAATCCAGCTGGCCCGGACCCCAGCCGGCGTAGCCGAGCGCGAGCAGACTGCAGCGCGGACCCCGGCCTTGGGCGATGTCGGTCAGAATGTCCACGGTGGCCGTCAGCCCCATTTTCTCGTCGACCTGAAGGGTGCTGTCGTGGCGGTAGTCGCCCGAATGGAGGACGAAACCGCGGCCCGACTCGACCGGCCCGCCGAAATGGACCCGGATCTTCTCACAGGCAGTCCCACCTTCGATGCTGAGCTGTTCGAGCAGGTCCGGGAAGGTGACCGACCCGGCCAGGCGGTTGACGACCAAGCCCATGGCGCCGTCGGCGTTGTGCGCGCAGACGTAGATGACGGATCGGGCGAAGCGCGGATCGCGCATGTTCGGCATGGCGATCAAGAGCTGGCCGGTCAGATAGCCGTCGCGCTCTTCTTGGTCCAGACTGACACCCATGGCCATTCGTCTTTCGTTAACCTTTGGTGTTGCATACCGCTAGCGGCGGCGTCCGGGTCCCACGGTCACACGACATTGTGACACGAGCAGGGCGCCCGACACATAACTAATATACTATATATAACTGGATTTCGCCTTAACGACCGCCCGGGAGTGGAAAGTACCGCCCATGCGCCGATTCGATGCCCTTTCCGCCGTGCTCGGCGCCTTGTTCCTGGGGCTTTCCCTGGCCCTTCCGGGGCTCGGCGGGCCAGGCCTGGGCGGCGCCGCGCGGGCGGCGGCCGGCCCCTGGGTCGACCAGGAACAGGTGCGGCTGCGCCTGGTCGCGGCGGGCCCGGCCGCGGGCGAAGCCGAGACCCTGAATCTCGGACTCCACTTCAGGCTCGAGCCGGGCTGGAAGATCTATTGGCGCTCCCCGGGAGAGGCGGGCTATCCCCCGAGCGTCGATTGGAGCGGCTCGGAGAACCTCGCCGACGTCAGGCTCAACTGGCCGGTGCCGCA
>JACZWN010000157.1 GCA_022572105.1 Pseudomonadota bacterium
GCCGCCATGGCCGAAGAAGCCGAATAGGGAGAGCCGCCCGATGAATACCCTCGGGCGCCGCGGCCGACGGTCGATCAATATCTGGCCCGGCTTCGTCGACGCGTTGGCCACGCTGCTACTGGTCGTCATCTTCGTCCTCATGGTCTTCATGATCGCGCAGTACTTCCTGTCGGTCGCGCTGAGCGGCCGGGACGAAGCGCTGACCCGCCTGGAACGTGAGATCAACAACCTGGCCGAGCTTCTCTCCCTGGAGAAATCCGCCAACGCCGATTTGCGCATCGACATCTCGCAACTGTCCTCGGAGCTGCAGTCCTCGCTGAGCGTCCGCGAGTCGCTCGCCAGTCAGATCGCCGCGCTGACCGAATCGCGCGACGCGATCCAGGCCCGGCTCGCCGCGGCCGAAGCCGCCGGCGGCAAGGTCGGCAAGGAGCTGGAAGACGCCTACAAGGTCATCGAGGTCGACAAGGAGAAGATCGAGGTGCAACTCGCGCAACTGGCCATCCTGGAGAAGCTGCGCGACGACCTGACCCAGCGCCTGCGGACGGCCGAGGCCGAAGGCGCCCAGGTCGGCAAGGAGTTGGAGGACGCCTACAAGGTCATCGATGCCGACAAGGAGAAGATCCAGGCCCAGCTCCAGGACATCGCCATCCTGCAGTCCTTGCACGACGACCTCATGGCCAAGCTGGCGAAAACCGAATCCGACGTGGGCGAGCAAAAAGAACTGACCGACGCGGCCCAGGCGCAGCTCCTGCTGCTCAACCGCCAGATCATGGCGCTGCGCCAGCAGCTCGCCATTCTGGCGACCGCGCTGGAGGTGGCCGAGTCCGCGAACAAGGAGCAGGAGGTCCAGATCTTCGACCTTGGCCGGCGCCTGAACGTCGCGCTCGCCTCCAAGGTGCAGGAGCTGGCGCGCTACCGTTCGGAGTTCTTCGGCCGGCTGCGCGAGGTGCTCGGCAACCGTCAGGACGTGCGCATCGTCGGCGACCGCTTCGTGTTCCAGTCGGAGGTCCTGTTCGAGACCGGCTCGGCCGCGCTCGGCGAACCGGGCCAGCGGCAACTCGCCCAACTGGCGCGGACCCTGAACGAGATCGCGCCCCGGATTCCGAAGAACCTGCCGTGGGTGCTGCGCGTCGACGGCCACACCGACCGCGTGCCGATCCACACGCCGGAGTTTCCCTCGAACTGGGAGCTGTCCACCGCACGCGCCATTTCGGTGGTGCGCTTCCTGATGGACCAGGGCATCGCCGCCGACCACTTGGCGGCGACCGGGTTCGGCGAGTACCAGCCGCTCGATCCCGGCCTGAGCGCGGATGCGCTACGCCGCAACCGGCGCATCGAGCTGAAGCTCACCCAGCGCTAATATCAACGAGACTTGGTATGAGCCGTCGCTCCACGTCCCGCGGATTCACCTGAACCCTCCCCCTCACAGGGTCACGCTACGGCCCGGACTCTATCCGATGTCGGGTGGCCGATGTCGGGTGGCCGATGTCGGGTGGCCAATGTCGGGTGGAGAGTCCAAGAGCGCCGCTCATCCGGACCCCGGCCGGGGTTTCCCGAACCACCCCGGCGGGTCTTGTGGCGGCGGCGGCGCTTTGGCGGGTCCCCTAATCGAAATCCGCGCGCGCCCGGCCCAGGCCCTCGACGAAGACCTCGACCCGGTCGCCGGCCCGCAGCCACTGGGTCTCGACCACGCTGCCGAGCATCACGAAGGCGCCGGCGGGAAGCGCCTGACCGTGGCCCGCCTTCAGGTTGGCGTACCAGGCGAGCGCCTCGAGCGGATGGCCCAGGACGTCGCGGCCCAGCCCTTGGCCCACCTCGGCGCCGTTGATGGTCATGCGCCCGGTAAGTGACGCCAAGTCCAGGTCGGCGAAATCCGCGACCGGCGCGCCGAGCACGCAGCCGGCGTTGAAGAAATCGTCGGCGGCCATGGTCCAGATGTCGAGCGAACGGAAGTCCTCATAGCGGTCGTCGACCACCTCGATCCCGGCCATGCAGGCCGCGACCGCGCCGGCCACGGTATCGCGGGTATAGGGCGCAGCCTCGGCCGGCAGGCTCTCGCCCAGGCGCACGACGATTTCGCACTCGACGCCGACGCGGCAAAAATCGGCGAACCGGAAACCGCCGGCCTGGTGGGCCACCGTGGTGTCGAACACGCCGCCGGCGCAGGGGTGGTCGATCCCCATAAAGCGCTGCATGACCGGGGTCGTGCAGCCGACTTTGTAGCCCGCGACCGCGCCCAGCCCGGCCGCGCGCAAAACGTCGTGCAGCGCGTCCTGGATCGCATAGGCTTCGCGCTCGTCGCGCGGCCGGCAGTCCTCGGGCAGCGACCCGAGCGGCGCGCCGTCGAGCCGCGTGCGCGCCAGGATCCGCGCGGCCCGATCGATGACTTCCGCGTTCATGCGCGCCTCGCCCGCTCACCCGGCCTCGACGATCTCGAAGTCGTGGCTGATCTCGGCTGTCGCGCCGAGCATGGCCGAGGCCGAGCAGTAGGTCTCCGCGGAGAGTTTAACCGCGCGCGCAACCTTCTCGGGATCGAGCCCGGTCCCGGTGACCACGAAATGGACGTGGATGCGCGTGAACACCTTGGGCACGGTCTCGGCGCGCTCCGCCTCGACCTCGACCACGCAGTCGGCGAGCGGTTGCCGGCCCTTCTTCAGGATCGAGACCACGTCGAAGGCCGTGCAGGCGCCCAGGCCGATGAGCAGGGACTCCATGGGCCGGATGCCCAGGTTGCGCCCGCCGGCCTCCGGGGCGCCGTCGAGCACCACCGCGTGGCCGCTGCCCGACTCGCCGAGGAAGGTGGCGCCTTCGATCCATTTCACGCGCGCCCTCATGGCCGGCTCCGATCTTATCGGAAATCACTGCGTTGTTTCAGAAGGTTATAGAGAGGCTGCCCCCCCCTCAGGCCTCCAGCGCCCGGACGATTTTCTCGCACATGGCCTTGGCGTCGGACAGCAGCATCATGGTGCTGTCCATGTAGAACAGCGGGTTGTCGACCCCGGCGTAGCCCGAGGCGAGCGAGCGCTTGACCACGAAGATCTGCTGGGCCTTGTCCACGTCGATGATCGGCATGCCGTAGATGGGCGAGGTCTTGTCGGTGCGCGCGGCCGGGTTGACCACGTCGTTGGCGCCGATCACGAAGGCCACCTCGGCGGCGGCGAGCTCGCGGTTGATCTCGTCCATCTCGAAGACCTCGTCGTAGGGCACGTTGGCCTCGGCGAGCAGCACGTTCATGTGCCCGGGCATGCGCCCGGCGACCGGATGGATGGCGTACTTGACCTCCACGCCCTCGGCTTTCAACAGGTCGGCCATCTCGCGCAGGGCGTGCTGGGCCTGGGCGACCGCGAAGCCGTAGCCGGGCACGATGATCACCTTCTCGGCGTTGCGCATGATGAAGGCGGCGTCCTCGGCCGAGCCCTCGCGGTGGGTCTTCTCGCCTTCCTCGCCGGCCGCCGGACCCGCGACCTCGCCGCCGAAGCCGCCGAGGATGACCGAGACGAAGGAGCGGTTCATGCCCTTGCACATGATGTAGCTGAGAATGGCGCCCGAGGAGCCGACCAGGGCGCCGGCCACGATCAAGAGGTTGTTCTGCAGCGTGAAGCCGATGCCACAGGCCGCCCAGCCCGAGTAGGAGTTGAGCATGGAGATGACCACCGGCATGTCGGCGCCGCCGATCGGGATGATGATCAGCACGCCGAGCACCAGCGAGACGACGACGATCAGCCAGAAGGCGACACCCGATTCCGCGCTGGCCAGCCAGACCACGAGCAGCACGGCGAGGATGCCGAGGCCCAGGTTCAGCCAGTGTTGCAGCGGGAACACGATCGGCCTGCCGCTCATCAGCGCCTGTAGCTTGGCGAAGGCGATCACGGAGCCGGTGAAGGTGATGGCGCCGATCGAGGTGCCGATCGCCATCTCGATCAGGCTCGAGGCCGCGATCTCGCCGGGCACGCCGATGCCATAGGCCGCCGGGTTGTAGAAGGCCGCGGCGGCGACCAGGACGGCGGCCAGGCCGACCAGGGAATGGAAGGCCGCGACCAGTTGCGGCAGCGCGGTCATCTTGATCCGGAGCGCGATCGCCGTGCCGATCGAGCCGCCGACCACGACCCCGGCCAGGATCGTGACGAAGTCGATCTCCGGCAGCAGCGCCAAGGTGATGACGACCGCGAGCGCCATGCCGATCACGCCGTAGCGGTTGCCGGCGCGGCTGGTCTCCGGGTGCGACAGCCCGCGCAGCGCCAGGATGAAGCAGACCGAGGCGGCGAGGTAGAGCAGCGTCGCGAGGTTCTGATCCATGGTCGTCGCCCCGCCCTACTTCTGCTTGCGCTTGAACATGGCGAGCATGCGGTGGGTGACGATGAAGCCGCCGAAGATGTTGACCGAGGCCAGCATCACCGCAAAGAAGCCCATGATCTCGCTGAAGCCGGCGCCGCCCGAGCCGGCGGCGATCAGCGCGCCGACGACGATCACCGAGGAGATGGCGTTGGTCACCGACATGAGCGGCGAGTGCAGCGCCGGGGTGACCCGCCAGACCACGTGATAGCCGACGAAGACCGCGAGCACCAAGACGGTCAGCCCCATGACCAGCGGCGAGGTGCCGCCGGAGGGCTCGCCGGTCCGCGCGGCCAGGCCGGCGACCTCGCGCGCCAGCTCGCCCAGGCCCTCGGAAAGCTCCGCGGCCTCCTGGGCCAGGCCTTGCGCCTGTTCGAACAGTTCGTGCTTAGCCATCGCTCTCGGCCTCCTCGGCCGTGTCTTCGGGCGCCCCTTCCGGTGCCACATTGGCCGCCGGCGCGGGCGCCGTCCCGGACGGCTTCAACTCGGGATGCACGACCACGCCGTCCTTGGTCACCAGCGTGCCCTGAACGATCTCGTCCTCCCAGTCGATCGCCAGTTCCTTGCTCTCCTTGTCGTAGAGCAGGGAGACGAAGTTGAAGAGGTTGTTGGCGTAGAGCATCGAGGCATCGGCGGCCAGCCGGCCGGGCACGTTCAGGTGGCCGACGATCTTGACCCCGTGCTTGACGACCACCTTGCCGGCCTCGGTCAGCTCGCAGTTGCCGCCGGTCTCGACCGCCAGATCGACGATGACCGAGCCGGGTTTCATGGATTTCACCATGGCCGCCGAGATCAGCTTCGGCGCCGGCCGGCCTGGAATCGCCGCCGTGGTGATCACCACGTCCATCTTGGGCAGGGTCTCGGCGATGAGCGCGGCCTGCTTTTTCTTGTAGTCCGCGCTCATCTCCTTGGCGTAGCCGGCGGCGGTCTCGGCCTGCTTGAACTCCTCGTCCTCGACCGCGACGAACTTGCCGCCCAGGCTTTCGACCTGCTCCTTGGCCGCCGGGCGCACGTCGGTGGCGTGGACCACGGCGCCCAGGCGCCGGGCCGTGGCGATCGCCTGCAAACCGGCGACGCCGGCGCCCATGACCAAGACCTGGGCCGGATTGATGCGCCCGGCCGCGGTCATCAGCATGGGGTAGGCGCGGCCGTATTCGCCGGCCGCGTCGAGTACCGACTTGTAGCCGGCCAGGTTGGCCTGGGACGACAGCACGTCCATGGACTGGGCCCGGGTGATGCGCGGCATGAGCTCCATGGCGAAGGAGGTCAGCCCGGCCTCGGCGATGGCCTGGAGCTCGTCGCCCGCGCGGTGGGGATCGAGCATCGCGACCAGCACCGCGCCCGCGGGCATGGCGTCAAGCTCGGCGGGCGCGGGACGCTGGACCTTGAGGATCATCCGGGCGCCCTTGCAGGCCGCGGCCGAGTCCTTGGCGATGGCCGCGCCGGCGGCCTTGAAGGCGGCGTCGGTATAGGCGGCGCCGGCGCCGGCGTTCTTCTCGATCACGACCTCGCAGCCCAGTCCGACGAATTTCTTCGCCGTCTCGGGCGAGACCGCGACGCGTGTCTCGTTGGCGCGCCGCTCCCGGAGGATGGCGATCTTCATGTCTGGCGATTCCCGCTGCTGAAAGAACCTATTGGCTAAACGCTAGAACTGAAAAAAAGGGTTGCCCCCCCCACCTATTTCATGGCCGCCGTTCCGGCGCGGCGCAAGCCTTATAACCGATTCACCCCACCAATACACGGGCGATCGGCCCCGGGGAAGGACCAGGGAAGGATCGGCCTCCTATTCCGGCGCGTCCAGGCCGACCGCCTCGAGCGCCTTGGCCTGGCGGCGCGCCAGCGCTTCGGCGTCGAAGTCGTCGATCAGGTCGTGGAACATGCGGTGCCAGTTGATCTCGGCCTTAAGGTGCAGGAACACCGAGCCCAGCCCGATCGCGGCGCGGTCCATGAGCACGAACTCGCGCGGCGGCTTGATCCCGCCCAGCCGGCGCAGCTCGACGTGCACCTGGTGCGCGACCCGGGCGCCGTAGAGGCCGCCTTCGCTATCCATGATCGGCTGCGCCTTATCCTCCAGGAGCGGCGCGTAGAGGAATTTGGCCCAGAGGTTGAGCGCGTCCAGAAGCTCCCGGTCCAGGTTCTTGAAGCCCCAGCTCGCGTAGGCCGAGACCGCGAGCGCCTCGTCGCCGCGCTCGAGCGCGCGGTACAGATCGATCACGCCCTTGACGAACTTGGGCCGGAAGACCCGGATGCAGCCGAAGTCGAGCAGGTTGATCGCGCCGTCGGCGCGCACCGTGTAGTTGCCCAGGTGCGGGTCGCCGTGGATCACGCCGGTACCGTAGAACGGCAGGTACCAGGCGCGGAACATGTTGGTGGCGACCCGGTTGCGCAGGTTCACGTCCGCGGTCGCGGCGATGAAGTCCAAGAGCGGCGCGCCGTCGAGCCAGGTCATGGTCAGCAGGCGCTCGGTCGACAGCTCGGCCAGGGTCTCGGGCACGTGGATGCCGGACTCCTTGGCCAGCATCGCCCGGAACAGGCCGATGTGCCGGGCCTCGCGGTCGTAGTCCAGCTCCTCGCGCAAGCGCTCGGCCAGCTCCTTGTAGATCTCGCCCGGGTCGATCGCCTGGTCGTAGCGCCGGTAGACCGCGAAGGCCAGCTTGAGCTGGCGCAGGTCCGCCTCGACCGTCGAAAGCATGTCGGGATACTGCAGCTTGCAGGCCAGATCGCGGCCGTCCGGGGCGACCGCGCGGTGCACCTGACCGAGCGAGGCGGCGGCCGCGGCCTCGTGCGCGAAGGACTCGAACCGGTTCCGCCAATCGGGTCCCAGCTCGCCGCGCATGCGCCGGCGCACGAAGGGCCAGCCCATGGGCGGGGCGTTGGACTGCAACTGGCGCAGCTCCTCGGCGTACTCGGGCGGCAGCGCGTCCGGGATGGTGGCGAGGATCTGGGCCGCCTTCATGAGCGGCCCCTTGAGGCCGCCCAGCGCCGCCTTCAATTCCGCCGAGTGGCGCCCCTGGTCCAGGTCCAGGCCGAACAGGCGCGCACCGACCAGCTGCGCCGCCAACCCGCCGACGCTGGCGCCCACGCGGGCGTAGCGCCGCACCCGATGGCTCAGCCGGGACTCCTCGCTGCCGAAGTCGGAATCGCTCATGGGCGGGACTCTGGGCCGGGCGCGGCGCCTTGTCCAGCGCGGGCCGTTTTCGCCTAGGTCAAGGCGCCGCCCGCCCGAGCCGGCCGAGGGGGCCGCGGCGGCGGAGTGGGCACCGCCCTACTCCATCCCCTCGAGCTCGTCGATGAAGCCGGCGATGACGTCCAGGCCCTGGGTCCAGAACTCGGGCTTCGAGGCGTCGAGGCCGAAGGGGGCGAGCAGCTCCTTGTGGCGCTTGGTGCCGCCGGCTTTCAGCATGTCCAGGTATTTCTCGGCGAAACCCGCCCCCGCCCGCTGGTAGACCGCGTAGAGCGAGTTCACCAGGCAGTCGCCGAAGGCGTAGGCGTAGACGTAGAACGGCGCATGGATGAAGTGCGGGATGTAGGCCCAGTAGTGGCGGTAATCCTCCTCGAAGCGCAGCGCCGGGCCCAGACTCTCGGCTTGGGTCTCCATCCAGATCGCGCCCAAACGCTCGGGCAGGAGCTCGCCCTCGCGGCGCTCGTCGTGGACGCGGGTTTCGAAGCCGTGCATGGCGATCTGGCGGACCACGGTGTTGAGCATGTCCTCGACCTTGGCGGCGAGCATGACCTTGCGCCGTTTGGGGTCGGCCTCGGCGCCGAGCAGCGCCCGAAAGGTCAGCATCTCGCCGAACACCGAGGCGGTTTCGGCGAGCGTCAGCGGCGTGTCCGACATCAGGTGGCCTTGCCGCCCGGCGAGGACCTGATGCACGCCCTGGCCGAGCTCGTGGGCCAGCGTCATGACGTCGCGCGTGCGCCCC
>JACZWN010000158.1 GCA_022572105.1 Pseudomonadota bacterium
GGTTCGGGCCATCGCGCCCCATTGGGGGGGCCTGGCGCCCCATTGGCCTCGACCGCCCACAACAGCGCCCGCATCTTCACCGCCCGTGGCTCGAGCAAGGCCGGAATGAAAACCGTTTCCACCCCGAGCCGCGCGCCGTAGCGCGCCAGGGTCTTGCGGTCCGCCGGGGCCAGGGCGGCGATCTGCGCCGCCGCCTGCCGGCGGGGCAGCGCGCCCAACGCCTCGACGAGCTGGAAGAGGAGACCGCGGACCGGACCCGAAAGCGCCGCCGAAGCCAGGGCCTCCCGGGCGCGGAAGAGATCGGGAAGGCAACGCTCGATCTCGCCCTCGAGCCAGGCCTCCAGACGGCGGACGATCGCCGCCGACTGCTCGCCCGTCAACAGCTCGTTGGCCGGCACGCTGACCTTGGGCGCCAGCATTTCCTTGCCCCGGACGAGTCTGGCGACGGCCACCGACCGCCACGCCAGGCGGCCATCGGCCCTCAGCGTGAACGCGGAATCGTCGTCGTTCCGGAGATTGGCGAGGCGCGCCGCAATCTCGCCCCCGAGCGCGCGGGTGGCGGCATTGAGGATCATCCGGGCGCCGGCATCGGCATCGGTGACATCGGCGACGAACCGGAAGCCCTCGAGCCGCCCGACGAAATGGCCTTCCACCAGCACCTCGCCGGTGCGCCTGACGGCGGCGAGGAGCTCCTCCTTCTCCTTCAGCCGCTTGACGAGAATGGCGGTGCGCCGGTCGACGAAGCGCTGGGTCAGGCGCTCGTGCAGGGCGTCGGACAGCTTGTCCTCGATGGCGCGCGTGCGCTCCTGCCAATGCCCGGCGTCGCCCAGCCAATCGCCGCGGTTCGCGACGTAGGTCCAGGTGCGGATGCGGGCGATGCGCGCGGTGAGCGTGTCGATGTCGCCGTCGCTACGGTCGATCCGATCGATCTGGCGCGCCACCCAGTCCTCGGGCAGGCAGCCGTCGCCAACGGCCAGGAAACGGTAGATCCGGCCCAGCAGGCGGGCGTGCTGATCGGACAGGATCTTCTGGAAGTCGGGAACCTGGCAGACCTCCCAGAGCAGGCGCACGGCGCCGGGATGGTCGGCCAGCTCCGCGATCTCCGGATCGCGGGCGAGCGCCGCCAGCGCCGTGAGGTCGTCGGCCTCGCGGACGCGGATCAGCTCGGGCGCCGGCGGCGGGCGCTCCAGGGCGCGGAGCAGGAGCCGCGGCGAGCGGAAGTCGAGGTCCCGGTTGCGCCAGTGGAGCGCGCGCAAGGGATCGAAGCGGTGCGCCTCGACCGCCTCGACGAGCTCCGGCTCCAAGGTGCCGATCTCACCGGTGGTGCCGAAGGTCCCGTCGGACATGTGGCGTCCGGCGCGCCCGGCGATCTGGCCCACCTCGGCGGGCGTGAGCCGGCGCACGACGCGCCCATCGAATTTGACGAGCTTGGCGAAGGCGACGTGATCCAGGTCCAGGTTGAGGCCCATGCCGATGGCGTCGGTGGCGACCAGATAGTCGACCTCGCCGGCCTCGAACATGGCGACCTGGGCGTTGCGCGTGCGCGGGCTGAGCGCGCCCAGCACCACGGCGGCGCCGCCGCGCTGGCGGCGCAAAAGCTCGGCCATGGCGTAGACCTCGGCCGCGGAGAAGGCGACCACGGCCGAGCGCGGCGGCAGGCGCGTCAGCTTGCGCGCTCCGCTGTAGGCGAGCGTCGAGAAGCGCGGCCGGGTGACGGCCTCGGCCTCGGGCACGAGCCTGCGCAGGATCGGGCGGATCGTCTCGGCGCCCAGGAACATGGTCTCTTCCAGGCCACGCGCGTGCAGCAGGCGGTCGGTGAATACGTGGCCCCGGTCCGGGTCGGCGCAGAGCTGGATCTCGTCGACGCCCAGGAAGGCGACCGGCCGGTCGAGCGGCATGGATTCGACGGTGCACAGGAAGTAGCGCGCGCTAGGCGGTACGATCTTCTCCTCGCCGGTGACCAGCGCCACCTGGCGCGCGCCCTTGATCGCGACCGCCCGGTCGTAGTTCTCGCGCGCGAGCAGGCGCAGGGGAAACCCGATCATGCCGCTGCGGTGGCCGAGCATGCGCTCGATGGCAAGATAGGTCTTGCCCGTGTTGGTCGGGCCCAGGACGGCCGTCACCCGGCTGTGGGCGAAAGAGCTCATGGCCTAGAGAATCAGGCGGAACGGGCCGCCTTGCAAGTCCCCGTGTGCCCGCAGCCGCGCTCAGCGCCGGGCGTTCTGGCCGCCCTCGACCAGCGGCACGAAGGCGACGGGCAACATCTTTCGCTCCGAGGTGCGC
The DNA here is from genome assembly GCA_022572105.1 of Pseudomonadota bacterium. GTDB lineage: Bacteria > Pseudomonadota > Alphaproteobacteria > Kiloniellales > J153 > JACZWN01. The sequence continues at coordinate 2,284 of JACZWN010000158.1, forward strand.
CCCTTTTCGTCCTTGGTGACCAGGAGCAGGTCCTGCTCCTGGTCCGTGAACGGGGTGCGGGCGGCCGAGCGGCTGCGGTCGACCGGAACCACGAGCCGGCCGCCGGGGGCGAGTTGGTCGAGCAGCGCCGGCGGGATACGGCGCCAGGCCGCGGCGGTCACCACGATGGCGTCATAGGGCGCATGCTCCGGCCAGCCCCGGGCACCGTCGCCGATGCGCGTCTCGACGTTCGTATAACCGAGCCGGCGCAGGCGCTCGGCCGCCGGCCGGGCCAGCTCGGGCACCACCTCGACGGTATAGACCCGCGCCGCCAACTCCGCCAGGACCGCCGTCTGATAGCCACAGCCGGTGCCGATTTCGAGCACCCGGTCGTTCGGATCCGGCGCCGCCATGTCGGTCATGACCGCCACGATATAAGGCTGGGAGATCGTCTGGCCGTGGCCGATCGGCTGCGGCCGGTTGGCGTAGGCGCTCTTCCGGTCGGCTTCGGGCCGGCTGGCCTCGGAAATGAAGAGATGGCGCGCGACCTTCTCCATGGCGGCCATGACCCGGCGGTCGAGGCAGTCCTTGCCGAGCCACTTGCGGGTCCCGGTGACCTCGACCGCGATTTCCTCGACCATGGCCTTGCGCGCGGCTATCGTAGCGTCGCCGTCCATGGGCCTTGCCGTCTCCTCGAAAGGGTGTGGGACGAACCCGGGCCTTGCGGTTGCTTATTTATTAACACATATGAGGCGCGGGTAAGCATGACGCGAACCGCTCGTCCAAGAATGCGCCGCGGCGAGAAATCGGCAAGAAACCGGATGGGGACCATGTCCGAACAGAAGCTCAGTTTTCAGGCCGAGGCCAGCCAGATTTTGGACATCGTCGCCAACTCGCTCTATTCGAACAAGGAGATCTTCCTGCGCGAGTTGATCTCGAACGCTTCCGACGCCTGCGACCGCCTGCGTTACGAGGCGCTGACCCAGCCGGGCCTCACCGGTGACGATCCCGAGTACAAGATCGCGCTTGCCTGCGACGCCAAAGCGCGGCGCGTCAGCGTTTCGGACAACGGCATCGGGATGAACCGCGACGAATTGGTCGAGAACCTGGGCACCATCGCGCACTCGGGCACGGCCGCCTTCGTGCACCAGCTCAAGGACAAGCCGGAGGGCGTCAACCTGATCGGCCGGTTCGGCGTCGGCTTCTATTCGGCCTTCATGGTGGCCGAGACGGTCGAGGTCTTAAGCCGCAAGGCGGGCGAGGCGGAGGGCTGGCGTTGGGCCTCGGACGGCCATGGCGAGTTCACGATATCCGAGGCCGAGGACGCGCCCGCGCGCGGGACCCGGATCACGCTCAAGCTGAAAAAGGGCCAGGAGGAGTTCCTCGACCCGCTGCGCCTGGAGCGCATCGTACGGACCTATTCGGACCACATCGCGATCCCCGTGGTGCTCGCCAAGGACGGCATCGAGGAAACCCTGAACGCCGCTTCGGCGCTCTGGACCCGGCCCAAATCGGAGATCTCCGACGCGCAATACAAGGAGTTCTACCACCACGTCGCGCACGCCTTCGACGAGCCCTGGCTGCGGCTCCATTTCAAGGCCGAAGGCGTGATCGAATACACCGGCCTGCTCTACGTTCCCTCGACCAAGCCGTTCGATTTGTTCCAGCCCGAGCGCAAGCACGGCGTCAAGCTCTACGTGAAGCGGGTCTTCATCACCGACGATTGCGAAGGGCTGGTGCCGCCGTACCTGCGCTTCCTGCGCGGCATCGTCGACAGCGAGGACCTGCCGCTCAACATCAGCCGCGAAACGCTGCAGGACAATCCCGTGCTCGCCAAGATCGGCAACGCCGTGACCAAGCGCACGCTGAACGAGCTGAAGAAGAAGGCCAAGAAAGCGCCCGAGGAGTACGCCACCTTCTGGGACAACTTCGGCGGCGTGCTCAAGGAGGGCCTCTACGAGGACGAAGGCCGGCGCGAGACGCTGTTCGAGCTGGCCCGCTTTCCCTCGACCCGCGGCAGCGAAGGGACCAGCCTGGCCGATTACCTCGGGCGCATGCCCGAGGGCCAGGACGCGATCTACTATATCAGCGGCGAGGATGCCGAAAGCCTGCGCAAGAGCCCCCAACTCGAAGGCTTCGAGGCCAAGGGCGTCGAGGTCCTGTTCATGACCGATCCGGTGGACGAGTTCTGGCTGCCCGCGATCGCGGAATACGAGGGCAAGCCCTTCAAGTCGGTGACCCGCGGCGGCGCCGATCTGGCCAAGATCGCGGACCGGGGGGAGGAGCAGGCCGAAGCGGATCGCGCGGACGGGGCCGAGGAGGCGCCCGGCATCGACACCCTCGTCGCCTTCGTCAAGCTGGCGCTCAAAGACCAGGTCAAGGACGTGCGCGCCTCGGAGCGCTTGACCGACAGCCCCGTGTGCCTGGTCGCCGACGAGGGCGATATGGACATGCACCTCGAGCGGCTGCTCAAGCAGCACCGCCAGATCGACCAGACCTCGCGGCGCATCCTGGAGATCAACCCCAAGCACTCGCTGATCCGCCGTCTGTCGAACGAGCTCGAGACGAAAGGCGCCTTGGGCGGCAAGACCGGGACCGAGGGACCGGGCGCGCCGCTCGAGGAGGCGGCGCGCCTGCTGCTCGACCAGGCGCGCATCCTGGAGGGCGAGCCGCTACCGGACCCCGGCGCCTTCGCGCGCCGGCTGGCCATGCTGGTCGAGCGCGGCTTCGCCAGTCCGGGCTGAGCCCGAAGTGGGCGGCGCCGGAATACCGGTCTCGCCAGCGAAGATTACCGGTCCAGACTGTCCAGGCTCATGGCGGCGACGGCCAGGACCGGGCCGGTGCGCCCCTCCTGGACGATGACCGCGCAGCCGTCGCGGCCGCGCGCCGACGCAGCGTTCAAGTCGAGCGGGATCTCGATGCGCTCGCCGGTCCAGGTGCCGATGCGCTCGAAGCTGCGCACGACGTTGGCGTTGCGCAGCGTGCGCCCGGCGTTCTCGCCGCGCTTGATCTCGGTTTCGTGGTTGCGGTCGTAGACCGCCAGCCACACCGTGGCCCCGGCGTCGGGCGCGGGCCCGGCCGGAATCACCACCTTGCCGCCGCCTTCGGTCAGAATCTGAATCTCGATCGGCTTGGCACGACCCGCCGCCTCGTCGATCTCGGCCAGCACCTCGTCCCGGCGCGAGCCGACGACGTTGGCGCGGCCGTCGACAATGATCTGCGGCGTGAACACGTAGCGCAGGTTGAGCGCCTCGGCGTAGCGCCGCTGGCGGTCCGTGTTCATGGGGCTGCCGTAAGGGTCCTTCCAGCCGATGTAATCCCAGTAATCGACGTGCAGCGAGAGCGCGACGACGCCCTCCCGCCCGGTCAATTCGCCGAGCAGCGCGTCCGCCGGCGGACAGGAACTGCAGCCTTGCGAGGTGAACAGCTCGACCAGGACCGGCGCAGCCGAAGCGGCGGGCTCCTGGGCGCCGGCGCCGCGCGGACCCGGGAGCACCACGAGGGTGAAGAGCAGGAAGACGGCCGCGACCAGGGCGCTCGGCCTCGGCACGGCCATTGTCGGACGGGAGGGCATGATCCTTAGATTACGGAGCGGCCCGGTCACAAGCGAATCACGTTCGGGTGAGGGAAAAGTAAGAAAGACTTAAGGGCACCTCTATTAATACCATTTTTCAGATATTGTACTGTTACAAATCAATGGGTTACATCACGAGAAAGTTGGAAAAACATGATTATTAGAGGTGCCCTTAACGCGCGCCGGCCGGCCGGGGAGCGCCGACCGGGGTCCCTGGGGATGATATCGCTGCAAACCTTTGGGCGACCCCACCTTGCCGAGTTTAACTACGCTGTGTACAACCATACGGCAACGCGCGGGAAACAATTTAATTGATGGTTCTGGTTTGGCATGCCGAGAAACGCCGTTTTCATCCTAGGAGCAGGAGCTTCTGCGCCGTTTGGGGTTCCCACACTGCCAAACGTCTTTAAAGATATCTGGGCAAGGCAGCACCTTGCAAACGACGAATTTCTTTTAAGCAAATTGAATGAATACTTCTGGGGACCAAGAGGTCACAATCTCGAAACATCCAACCAAACACTCACTATTGAAGAGATTCTGACCCTTGTCCGTGATTTTGAACAGCAACCGTACGCGATCCCGCCTTTGCTAGGGGAAGACACCGAGCGGTTTCGTAGATCGCTTTATGTCCTGATCAAGAAGGCCGTCTACGATGGGAAAAACACGCAGGGGAGGCATCTGAATCCCGTTATCAAATTTGGTGGCGACCACTTCGACCAGGTTACGTGGGCATCCTTCAATTGGGACTGCCTCTTCGAATCATCGTTCTACTATTCGAGCGGGCCCAACTCGCTCGCTCGCCACAATCCTAAGGTGGTCATCAATCTCTTGAACTGGCGGCATTCTGCGTCGTGCCACACTTTCCTCAAGCTTCATGGCGGCATCAACTGGTGGTACGAGGGCGGGAACATCCACTATCTGCCCTTCGGGCGACAGCCGGCCCTGAACGAACGTTGGTTGAGCTATGAACGCAACCAAACGGCGGGCACTCCGGTCATTCTTGAACCGAGCTACTATAAATACGATGATCCGATTTACCAGTTACTCAAAGAGCAATGGGCGCACTTCGTCCGGAGCCTGTTGGAAGCCGATTTGGTAGTCATAATCGGCTACTCATTACCAGCGGCAGATCTGGAGGCAAGGCGTGCTCTAACAATCGGCTTCCAGAGCAACACCAAGGCCCGATTTGTTGTTATCGATATCTCGCAAAATGTCTGTGACAGATACGAAAGGCTATTTGGCGCGAGTCGGGTACTCTCGATCCCCCGCAGCATCGCCGACGTCAGCGAGGATCTGTCAAATATCATCGCCGAACACGTACCTTCTCTAGGGATTTAGGCCAGATCGACCGATTCCTGGGCGGCGGACGTGCAATCCGGAGGTCACAGGGTCGAGACCTGGCACGCGCAGCAGGAAATCACAATATATAGTAGGCCGCTGTGGATAACCTACCACTTGTAGGGCGGGGCAGAACCGTATTAAACTCGATTACGGCGCGTCCCAACGCAGCCTTGCCCGGTTTTGGTCGCGGGGCTCATTGTCCTGATGCGAGGGCTCTGGCACTGTATTTCGGACGACAGCAGCGGTGACGATGCGACATGCACAGATTTTGTACCGCACTTGTCGCCGGGATCATACTTTGGAATCTCGGTTGCATTGACGCGGCAGAAGCAGGGAAGCGGCGTGTGCAAAAGAGTGATTTGCCCTTCGGCAGTGAGTTCTCTCCATCGCAGATCGAGCTCGCCAAGGTTCTGGAGCTTGCCAAGAAGCATGGCGGCGACTGGAGAGCTTTCGAGGCAAGCGTTTACGAGACGTATTTCAAAAATTACGGAAGCAGCGAAAAAAATCGGCGCAAGCTGGCGAATAACACCAAACTCGGGATGATCGCGTACGGCGTTATAGAACGAGACGCGACTCTCACCGAGCTCGGAGACAAGCTGTACGCGCTTCGCGAGAATCCTGCGAAGCTCCATGAAGCCTTGGCGAGACATATTCTTCGCGAATTGTTGGGCATGACGTTTGTTCAAACCGTTTTGGACATGCAAATCGCGGGTGAAACCGTCACACACGTTCCGCTGCGCGAGTGGCTGGAAGAGCGCGGGGTTCACGTTCCACGTGGCGGTAAGCACCCGAGCGTCATGAGGCTCTGGCTAGAGAAATCTGGCGTCTTTCTGGACGGTTGGCGGGTCAACCGAACTCGGCTCCAAGAGGTGTTAGGAGCCTCTCTTGCCGAGGTTGAGGCGCTTGCCATGCTGAGCGGACAGCAAAAAGCGTATCTGAAGGCGCTAGCGAACATTGGCGGACCCGGCCCGTATGCGTCAAATGAGATAGAAATGCTCGCACGGGCCAGTTTGGGGATCAAATTCAACGAAAAGAGCTTGCCGAAGGATGTCCTCTACCCGCTCCGCGAGGCCG
>JACZWN010000159.1 GCA_022572105.1 Pseudomonadota bacterium
ACCATTCCCATTATCAGGCCAACAAATACAAAAGAAAATGGTTTCAACATTTCTACGCCCTCGCTATCGTGCTATTTGCGCTATCGTTACGAGAGACACGGCAAAACCGGGGATGCCAATAGAAGTAAGAACGCATTTCATTATGTGATCTTCCTCTATCCACGTCGTAATTACCACTGACAACGCAAAGGCAAAACTCAAGGGCACAATCGCGCCCAATTCAAAGACCCAGGCCCCCGGCACCTCGCTCATCACACCGCTTACGATTCGATTTGTAATCGGTGCCGCGACCGACAATCCAGACCCCAATAACCCCACCCAAAGTCTTTGCGTCCTCGTGGGAGGAACAAATGTGCCAGCCATAATCCTATCCCCCATAGCCTTTACAGACGATGAAGGGAATAGGGCTACCACAGTTTCTACCTGACCGGTAGAAACATTAAATAATAGTTAATAATGGCGATTCTTGGGCAAAACGCTTACAAATATCAACACAATTATTTGTGTGGTTCAGATCCTGACGGCTTATGCGACTTCGACGACCGCCCCTTCCCCACATCCTCTTTGTGCTGGCGCGGGGGCGTTGATAGCATCCGCCTGAGCGCGGCATCACGTCGCCGCACGGTTTCCTCTTCGGAATATGTTTCCTCAGAACCCTTTGGAGGAGTCGTACCCATGAACCGCAAAGTTCCTCAAGATGCTCTGCCGCCATTATATGCCGCGATCGGCGAAACGGTAGTCAATTGGTCGATGATCGAGGCTGCGCTAGGCTTCTGGGTCGCCATCATATACCAAACCGCTGGTGGCAGCCGGCATGAAAAAGTCATTCCACTCCTCCTTGGCCGAAAAATGACTTTCTTGCGACGCTGCTTCAATACAATTGCCGCGCTCCAGCAGTTCGCCCCCGAGGGGCGCACCTTGTTGGACCGAATTGAAAACATCAAGGACACTAGAAATATGCTAGTGCACGGGGTCGTCTCCGACTACTCGCCAGACAATCACGAATTTCTCTTTATTCGTGTGGGCCTAGACAAAGCCCAGACAATGCAAGTCATCAAAGAATCATACATCCCTGCTGCCAAAATTCTCGATGACAGCGGCGAGGCTATGGCCATTGCCACCGACAGCCTCGACTTCACGAAGCGCCTTTTGCAAGCGCTCGTCCCTGAGTATAAAGGCCAGCAGTTGTTCCGCAGCATCTGACGCCAAAAAGTCGCTGTTCTCCCAATACCCTAAAATCCTCTCCACGTCCGCCTCAAGCGAAACAAGAGCACCGGCCTGTCGCTTTTCAGATAGTCCCGTCATGGGCTTTTCTCAAGTATACAATCGCCTAATTCTCTTTGCATTTTCCGATTCATAGGTATAGAATCGTTATACGCCATTGTTGCGAGAGTGATATATAATTATCTCTCCTATACCGAGCTAGTCTCTGCGAGTCTCCAGGCGGCAATGAACGGGCGAATGCGAATTCCGGCCTCGATCGACGGGTACCCCGCGCCGGCCTGGCGCTTGCCGTGGCGGACCGCCGCGGGCGCCATGGCCCTGGCTGCCGGCGTCCTCGCCTGGCCCCTGTTCGAGGCCCGGGCCCAGGACCGTCTGGCCGGCCCGGTGCCGGCCGAGGTCATCTCCGTCATCGACGGCGACACGATCGAGGTCCGCGCGCTTATCTGGCTCGGCCAGGTGGTGAGCACCCGGGTGCGCCTGGCCGGCATCGACGCCCCGGAGCTCAGGGGCAAGTGCGCGCGCGAACGGGCGCTGGCCGAGCGGGCGCGCGCCTACCTGCTCGCCAGGGTGGGGGGCGAGGACCGCGCCTGGGTACGGCTGCGCGACATTCGCTATGGCAAGTACGCCGGCCGCGTGCTCGCCCGGGTCGAAACCGCGGGCGGCGAGGACCTGGGCCGGGGCCTGATGGCCGCCGGCCTGGCGCGACCCTACGCCGGCCGGGCGCGGGCCTCCTGGTGCGAGGAGGCCGGGGCGCGGTCTTCGGGGTGACTCTCTAAAATCGGCTGAAAAGCCTGCGCGGGTGGGACGCTCGCGGGCACGCCCAGGCAAGCAAAAATGGCGGGTCGGGCCCCCCGCACTTGCGCGAGGGGCCCGCCCGCTAGGCACTCAGTATGGCTTTTCGACCCTCGGTCAGACCGAGATGTCGACGTTCCTGCCGCGTTGGCTCGCCCGGCGCTCGCCATCCGCGCGCCCGTCCTGGGAGCGCGACCGGTCGCTCCCGCGGCTCCCGGTCACCGGACGCGAGGTCTCGTACCGGGTGCTGTCGGGCACGTAAGGTGCGTTGGCGACCACCGCCGGAGCGGCGCCTGAGGAGCCCAACTGGGCCGGAACGAGAGGATTCGTTACTTGCATAGAAAGAATATAGTGAAAGACATAAAATAAGTCAAGAACTATCGTCTGCAATTCTTCAATACTTCGAGTATTATTTTGTTATAATTTATCAATTATTCGAAATGATTAAACGTTTTATTTGACTAGTATTTTACATATTCGCCGGCGCGCCTCGGGACGCCGGACAGCGCTCCCGGCGGCGCTTGACCTTCCCGCCGCTGGAACCCGCAGTCTCCCGGTCTCACGAGGGAGGGATCTGGCGGTGCCAGCCGATCGCACCAAGCTCGTATGGACGCTCCTCGGGCTCGGCCTTTCGCTCGGGGCCGGCTTTCTGCTCTACGAGCGTTTCATCGCCGCTCGGCCGGAGCCGGTGACGCCCGAGCATCTGGCCTTGGGTCGTGGGGTTTACCAGGCGCACTGCGCCGCCTGTCACGGAGCCGATCTCGAGGGCCAAGAGAACTGGCGCAAACGCGGGGCCGACGGGCTCCTGCCGGCGCCGCCGCACGACGAGACCGGGCATACCTGGCACCATCCGGACGGCCAGCTCTTCGTCATGACCAAGCACGGCACCGCGGCGCTCGTCGGGGCCGGCTACGAGACCACCATGATCGGCTTCGGCGAGGTTCTGAGCGACACGGAAATCCGCGCGGTGCTCGCCTACATCAAGTCGCGCTGGCCGGAGACCATCCGCCGCCGCCAGGCCGAGATCACCGCGCGCGCGGCCGGCGCCGAGTAGCCGCGGTTTCCGAACCCGAGATCGAAAAAGGCATCGAGACGCTCGCCCGGACGCTGGAGGACGCCTAGGGACAAGGCCGGAAAACCCGGGACAGTGGGATGGCGCCCAGCGCCTTTCGCGCCCCCTATTCGTCGCCGAAGCGGGCGATGTCCGCCGGGCCCTTCCTGGTCGCGAGCTTCTCGACGCCTTGGACCACGATGCGGATTTCCTCGACCACGTCCGGGTTGGCGAGCGTGGTGAGATCGCCGATCTCCATGGTGTTGGAGATGGCCGCGAGCACCCGGCGCATGATCTTGCCCGAGCGGGTCTTGGGCATGTCCGGGACGATATAGACGTTCTTCGGCCGGGCGATCTTGCCGATGGCGTCGTCGATCGCCGCCTTGACCTTGGCCGCGATCTCGTCGCTGGCGTCGTGGCCCGGCTTGAGCGAGACGTAGACGTCGGGCACGCGGCCCTTGATCTCGTCGGCCACGGGCACGACGGCGGCCTCGGCCACCTCCTCGACGGTCAGGCTGGCCGACTCCAGCTCCTTGGTGCCCAGGCGGTGGCCGGCGACGTTGATGACGTCGTCGATGCGCCCCAGGATGCGGAAGTAGCCGTCCTCCGCCTCCATGGCCCCGTCGCCGGTCAGGTAGGGCCAGTCGCGCCAGTCCGTGCTGTCCTTGTCCTGGCAGTACTTGGCGTAATAGGTCTCGACGTAGCGCGCGCGGTCGCCCCAGATGGTCTGGAACGAGCCCGGCCAGGGGGCACGGATGCAGATATTGCCCGCGGCATTCGCGCCCGGCGCGATTTCGTTGCCGTCCTCGTCGTAGATGACCGGGTGGATGCCGGGCAGGGCGGGGCCGGTGCTGCCGGGCTTCATGGGCTGCAGCGCCGGCAGGGTGCTGCACAGGAAGCCGCCGTTCTCGGTCTGCCAAAAGGTGTCGACGATGGCCGCCTCGCCCTTGCCGACGACGTCGTAGTACCAGCGCCAGACCTCCGGCTCGATCGGCTCGCCGACGGTCGTCATGTGCTTGAAGTGAAAATTGTACTTCGCCGGCTCGTCGGGCCCGGCCTTGCGCAGCATGCGGATCGTGGTCGGCGCGGTGTGGAAGATGTTGACGTCGAGGCGCTCGGCGATGCGCCAGACCCGGCCGGCGTCGGGATAGGTCGGCACGCCCTCGTACATGACGCTGGAGGCGGCCAACACCAGGGGCCCGTAAACGATGTAGGAGTGGCCGGTGATCCAGCCGATGTCCGCCAGGCACCAGTAGACGTCGGTCGGATGGATGTCCTGGACGAACTTGGAGGTGCCGGCGACGTAGCTCAAGTAGCCGCCGATGCTGTGCTGGCAGCCCTTGGGCCGGCCGGTCGTGCCGCTGGTGTACATGATGAACAGCGGGTCCTCGGCCGGCAGGGGGACCGGATCGACCCGCTTGCCGGCGTAGTCCGCGAGCAGGTCGTTGACGAAGTGATCGCGCCCGTCCACCATCGGCGTCTGGGAGGCGTACTGGCCGGGATGGCGGCGCCAGACCAGGACCTTGTCGACCACCTGGCCCTCGTCCTTGGCGACCGCCACGGCCTCGTCGGCCTTCTTCTTGTGGTCGAGCAGCGACCCCGAGCGGTAGTAGCCGTCGATGGTGATCAGCACGCGGCTTCCCAAGTCCGCGATCCGCTCGCCGCAGGAGCGGCCGCTGAACCCGCCGAACACCTCGGAATGGATGACCCCGAGCCGGGCGCAGGCGAGCATGGTGATCGGTAGTTCCGGGGTCATGGGCATTTGCAGCGTCACCCGGTCGCCCGCTTTCAGGCCGGCGAAGTCCCGGAGCAGCGCGGCGAACTCGTTGACCCGCACGTAGAGCTCCTGGAAGGTCAGAATCTGGTGATCTTCATCCTCGGGTTCGGGGACGAAGATGATGGCCGCCTTGTTCTTGTATTGGTCCAGGTGCCGGTCGACGCAGTTGTAGCAGGCGTTGATCCGGCCGCCGACGAACCACTTCCAGCACGGCGCGTCGCTCGGGTCGAAGGTCGTGTGCCAGTACTTATACCAGCTCAGCAGGTCGGCATATTCCTTGAAGCACTCCGGGAAGTTCTCGATGGCGAAGCGCTCGTAGATCCCTGGGTCGGTCATGAGCGCCTGCGAGACGAACCGCGGCGAGGGATAGATGAATTCTTCTTCCTTCCAGTGAACCGCAATCTGGGCTTCGCTGACCTCGTCAGCCTCGACCGCCTTCTGCTCGCTCATGATCGCTCCTCCCTGTCAAAACCCGGTGGCGTCAAAACCTGGTGGCATTTTTTCGTTGCCGACCCGCCCGCGGTCTCGAGAGACCCGAAAAGGGGCGGACGGGGGCGGATTCTTAAACGCTGATTCTTAAACATTGGCGCAATCGGCGGCAAGCGCCTTGTGCCAGGCTTTCCGGGGTGTTCGGGCGCACTCGATGGGCGCGCGCGTGGCACCGGCGCGACGCCGGCTAGCCCGCGACCAGCCGGACCCGGCCGTCGGCGTCGATAACCACCGGCACGGGTTCCAGGTTCTTCCCGACGCAGGGACCGTCGACGCAGAAACCGTCGGCGATCTCGAACAGCGCGCCGTGGGTCGCGCACATGATGAGGCCGCTGTCCAGCGAGATGAAGCGGTCGCCCTGCCAGTCGAGCGGCGTGCCCAGATGCGGGCATGAGTTGACGTAGCCGAACACGCGCGCGCCCTCGCGCACGACGAAGATCTCGCGCGCCTCCGGTCCCTGGCCGAGGGTGAAGCCCTTGGCCTGGCCGTCCTCGATGTCGTCGAGGCGGCAGAGCACGCGGCCGGCGCCAGCCTGGCCGGCGGGTGCCTGGCCGGTGGGCGCGGCCGCCTCGCTCACGGCCGGGTTTCGCCCATCTTGCAGATGATCTTCCATTCGTCCTCGCTCACCGGCAGGACCGAGAGCCGCGACTGGCGCACCAGCGCGAGCCCGGCCAGGTGCGGCGCGGCCTTGATCCGGGCCAGCGTCACCGGCTTCTCGAAGGGCCTGAGCGCCTTTACGTCGACCATGCCGAAGCGCCCGCTCGCATCGCTGGGGTCGGGGTAGTACTCCTTGACCACCTCGACGATGCCGACGATGCGCTTCTCGTCGACCGAGTGGTAGAAGAACACGCGGTCGCCCGGCTTCATGGCCTTCATGTTGTTCGCCGCCTGATAATTGCGCACCCCGTCCCACTCGGCGCTGCCCGCGCTAACCTGATCGTCCCAGGACCAGGCGCCCGGCTCCGATTTCATCAACCAGAAGGCCATTCGCGCATTCTCCCCTAGCCACGCCTCTCGACTCCGCGTTCGCCGCATAGAGTTCGTGTGTTATACCAAAGGTCCTTGATAATGACCTATAGAGATCGCGCGGGCGATCCGCCGCATCCCCCGCCCGATCTCTATAGGTCGTTATCAGCGCTCCTTGGTATAACTTGGCTGGGGGCTAGGGCCGCAGTTTATTAAAGGGACACGAATACTACATTCGTGAGCTTACGGGTCTCAAATTACGTATTGTGCCCCCAGAATTATTTGAATTATTTGGGAGCAACGCTAGGGAAACTCGGCCCGGAAGGGGCGCGCGAGCAGGGCTTCGATGGTCTCGTCGATGCCGGCGCCGTGGTTCAGGATCGCATCGACTGCGGCCGAGATCGGCATCTCCACGTTCAGCGTTTCGGCGAGCGCCACCACGGCTTGTGCCGAGAAGACGCCCTCGGCGACCGAACGCCGTTTGGCCATGATCTCGTCCAATTCCCGCCCCTCGCCCAGCGCCCGGCCCAGCGAATGGTTGCGCGAGGATATGGAGGTGCAGGTCAGCGTGAGATCGCCCAGCCCCGAGAGGCCCATGAGCGTTTCCGCGCGCGCGCCCTTGGCCCGGCCCAGGCGCACCACCTCGGCCAGCCCGCGGGTGATGAGCGCCGCGCGCGCGTTGTTCCCCAGCCGGCGCCCGCCCACGATGCCGCAGGCAATCGCGATCACGTTCTTGACCGCGCCGCCGACCTGCGCGCCGACGGTATCGGGCGATATGTAAGGCCGGAAGGTCTTGCTGCCCAGCGCCGCGGCCAGGCGCTCGGCCAGCGCCTTGTCCTCGGCGGCCAGCGTCGTCGCCGCCGGCAGGCCGCAGGCGATCTCGGTGGCGAGGTTGGGCCCCGAGAGCACGGCGAGCGGCCGCCCCGGCAGGGTCTCGGCCAGGACCTCGGTCATGAGCTTGCCGCTCACCTGCTCGATGCCCTTGGCGCAGACGACGACGGGCCGGCCCTCGGGGATGTGGTCCGCGAGCCGCGCGCTCACCGCGCGCAGGTGCTGCGCGGGCGCGACCATCAGCAGGACCTCGGCCTCGGCCAGCGCGGCGGGCTCGGCGGTCGCGCGGATCTCCGGGTCGAGGGGCACGCCCGGCAGGTACAGCCGGTTCTCGTTGCGCAGGTTGATCCCCTCGGCCAAGTCGGGGTCCCGCGCCCAGAGGACCACGTCCCGTCCCGCGCGCCGGGCCGTGGCCGCCAAGGCCGTGCCCCAGGCGCCGGCGCCGATGATGCCGATGCGTTCCATGGCCGGGTTACACCCCCGCGTCCGATCGCGGCAGCGCGGTCGCGAAGGCCGCAGCATAGCCGGCTTGCCAGGTGCCGTAGAACACGAACCAGTCGGCGAAGCCGCTGCCGTCGCGGAGCGGCAACACCAACAGCGCCCCGAACCCGCAGCCCGCCGCGAGCATGAGCGCCCAGGGGCCGATCCGGCGCACGAAGGGCAGCAGCCAGGCGGCCAGCGCGGTCAGGCTCGCGGCCCCCGCCAAGCCGGCGATCAGGCCGACCTGCCAGATCGCCTCCAGCCTATCCACCAGGTGCAGGGCGAGGTTAAAGGCCAGGAAGTAGGACAGGGTCGCGGCCAAGGCGTAAAGCGCGGCGGCCCTGGGCGTGGCTAGGCCGAGGTGTCGCAAGACCGCGCCGAAAATGACGCCGAACACCAGCCCGGCCACGACCGACAGCGATGAAAGCCAGAAAACGTCCGCGATCTCGATCTTCCAACGCTGCGGAAGCACCATGAGGAGCCCGGTCGCGATGGCGCCGGAGCTGGCGCCGAGCAAGGCGAAGCGCAGAGGGTAGCGCCGGCCGGCGGTCATCGCCGTGGCTCGGCGCGCGCTGCGGGGGGCGCGCCCTTGGGTCCG
>JACZWN010000294.1 GCA_022572105.1 Pseudomonadota bacterium
ATGATCGCCTTTGCCGAGCGCTACGGCGTGTCCGGCAGCGTGCTCTACTTCGACATCGACGGCATGAAGCGGATCAACGACACCTGGGGCCACGCCGCCGGCGACGCGGCGCTCAAGCACGTCGCCGAGTTGTTGCTGCGCGATGTGCGCGCCTCGGACATCGTCGGGCGCCTGGGCGGCGACGAGTTCGGCATCATCCTGGCCCAGGCCGACGCCCAGGCCGCCGCCGCCAAGGCCCGCACCCTGGCCGAGGCGATCGCGGCGGAGCCGGTCCCCTGGCACGACGAGGCGCTCGAGCTGGGGGTTTCCTACGGCATTTACACCTTCGCCGGCGGCGAGGCGGTCGACGAGGCCCTGAATGCGGCCGACCACGCCATGTACGCGAGCAAGCGCAACACGAACGACGCCACCCGGTGATGCCCGGGCCGGCGCGGCGCACCACGCGCTCGCGGTGTTTAGGCGATGATGTCGGGCAGAAGCCTGCTCTCGATCTGCGCGATCTGGTCCTTTAACTTCAGCTTGCGCTTCTTCAGGCGCTTGACCTGAATCTGGTCGAAGGGCGCCGTCTCGCCGATATGCGCGATCACGTCGTCGAGATCCCGGTGCGCGCTCTTCAACTCCGCAAGCTGCCGCCGCAGGCGCTTGATGTCGTCGTCGTCGTCCATGCTTTTCCGAATAATCACACAGCAACGATTCGCGGCCCACAAAAGGACTCGCGATTGCAGGCATTATACCGCCTAAACCGGGTTCGGGGGAGTCCGTTGCTGGATCCGGCCCTTGCGCGCTTGCGCCGTGCCCGCGTTTGCCTCAAGACTCGCGCCCGACGGCGCGGTCTTCGCGACCGCCCAGGCTTTCACGACCGAGCGGGGGGCGGCGGCCATGACCGAGGTCAAGCGGATCGGAATCCTGACCAGCGGCGGCGACTGCGCGGGCCTCAACGCGGTGCTGCGCGCCGTGGTTTTCCGCGCCATCCAGGGTTACGGCTGGGAAGTGATCGGCATCCGCCAGGGCACCCATGGGCTGCTCGCGCGCCCGGTCGAGGCGGAATCGCTCGATCTCAACCTGTTCACCGGGCAGCTGCTGCGCATCGGCGGCACCATCCTCGGCACCACCAACAAGGGCGACCCCTTCGATTACCCCATGGCGGACGGCAGCCGCCGGGACCGCTCGGCCGAGATGATCGAGGGCTACCGCATGCTCGGCTTGGACGCGCTCATCGGCATCGGCGGCGACGGGTCCCTGGCGATCCTGCGCCGCCTGGCCCAGCAGGGCGGCCTCAACCTGGTCGGCATCCCCAAGACCATCGACAACGACCTCGGCCATACCGAGGTCTCGCTCGGCTACGCGACCGCGGTCAAGGTCGCGACCGACGCCCTCGATCACCTGCAGCCGACCGCGGCCAGCCATTCGCGCGTGATGGTGCTCGAGGTCATGGGCCGGGACGCCGGGCACATCGCGCTCAACGCCGGCATCGCCGGCGGCGCCGACGTGATCCTGATCCCCGAGATTCCCTATCGGATCGACCGGGTCGCCGAGAAGATCGAGGCGCTGAAGGGCCAGGGCCGCAACTTCGCCCTCGTCGTGGTCGCCGAGGCGGTCAGGACCGAGGCGGGCGAGCCGGCCACCCAGCGCCAGGCCGGCGGCGCGCTCACCTACGGCGGCATCGGCGCCTACATCGGCAACCGCATCGCCGAGGCAACCGGCGCCGAGACCCGGGTCACCGTGCTCGGCCACCTGCAGCGCGGCGGCATGCCGACCGCGCGCGACCGCCTCATGGCTTCGGTCTTCGGCGTGCACGCGGTCGATCTCATCGCGCGCGGCGCCTTCGACCGCATGGTCGCCTGGAGCGCGCGGCGCGCGATCGACGTGGCGCTCGCCGATGCGGTGGCGACCTCCCACAGGGTCGACCCGGCGGGGCCGCTGGCGCACACGGCCCGGGGCCTGGGCATCTACCTGGGCGACGGTTAGACCCCGGGCATGTGGCTCTTTCGTTTCGGGCCTGCCATTGCGACGGAATCTG
>JACZWN010000160.1 GCA_022572105.1 Pseudomonadota bacterium
ATCTCGGAGTTGCCATCCCTCCTGGACATGAATGCGATCTTGCTACCGTCAGAGGCCCAAGCGGGCCATTCATCGGTCAACCACTTATTGTTGGTGAGTTGGATCTGGTTGTCCCCGTTGCCGTCGCCGTCGGTGTCAAAGGCATCCATCGCATATATCTGGCCATCAGAGTTGAAAGCGATTCTGCTACTTCCAGGCGACCAGGTAGGCGAGAAATCGAATGCAGGTCTGTTGGTGAGGCGGATCTGGTTCAACCCATCGGTGTCCATCACATATATCTCACGGTCGCCATGCCTGTCGGAGACGAAGGCTATCTTTCTGCCGTCAGGAGACCAGGCAGTCAATTCTTCTCTGCTCATTTTGTTGGTGAGGCGGATCTGGTTATCGGCATTGCCATCGCCGTCGGCGTCAACAGCGTCCATCACGTATATCTCCCAGTTGCCGTCCCTCTCAGAGCCGAAAACCACCCTGCTGCCGTCTGGAGACCAGCTGAGGCTCATGTCGTCTGCTGAGTTATTGGTGAGGTGGGTCGGATTGGTACCATCGGCGTTCATCATGTATATCTCATGGTTGCCGCTGTCTCTATCGGAATAGAAGACTATACGTCCTGACTAAGGTACCATGTTATAGAACTCATTCCTTAGCCCCACCAGGTGCTGGGCGATGAACAACGCGTCGGCGATGGTCTTCTTGTCGAAGTTCCCGTCATGTCGCACGCTAGCCGCGTTCACCGAGTGCAGGCAGTTGGTGTCGACTACATCGGTACATGCCGGCCGCAGCCCCACCAGATTCTGGGCGATGAACAGGGCGTCGGCGATGTTGATTGCTCCGTCAGCCCGAGCGTCGCCCCGCCTGAATTCCAGCGTGACCGGGTTCACCGCCACACTGGTCCCGCCCAACTCAGTAAGGTTGGTTATTTCCACTAATAACGAGCAGGCTTGGGTGTTACTGCCCGCCAGCCTGGTCACAGCAAATCCCAGAATCGCTAGTGTGTCCACGCCGCTGGTGGATGAGCCGCTGAAGGTGGCCACGCCGGTGGTGTCATCGATGGTGAAGGAATCGATCGTGAAGTCCTCTCCCCGTATTTCCAGGATGTTGATGCAGCTGCTGTTGTAAGTCAGCCGGGCCTGGAAGGTTTCCAGCCGAGCCGAAACGTTCTCCCCGGTGGCCAGGTCGAAGGCCCGTGTTAAGTTCAACCTCACTCCGGTGGCCATGTCGGCAGAATCCTGATGCAGGTCCACTGAAGCGTCTGCCGCCAAGACAATTTCAGCACCTACGATAATATTAATGGTATCGGTGGCCTGGTTGCCGTCCCCATCGGTCACAATCATCGAGATCGTGTGGGTTCCCCTGACCAGAGACGTGAGCGGCAGGTCATCGCCATTTCCCAATATGCCGTCGATGTTGGACTCCCATTGAATAGAGGCGTCGGCCAGCGTTCCATCATCCGCATCGAACCCTCTGCCCTGCAGCCAGACCAGGTCTCCCAGTTTGAACTCATCGCCATCACTAGGGAAGATAATCTCAGCTACCGGCAGCGTTTTGGTAACCGTGAACAGGCCGGAGGTAGCCTCACCGGTATTTACCCCGTCGGAGGCCAGGACCCGCAGCAGGGAATTGTTCGCGGAGCCGGGCAGGTCGTCAAAGTCTACCACCAGCGTAGTGCCGGCAAGGGCGGTTCCCAGGATGGCCCAGGTAGCCCCGCCATCCGCCGAATACTGGACCCAGAGGGTGTGCTCGGTGCTGTCGGCATCGGACACCGACCACTCCAGGGTCTGCAATCCAGAAAGGGGCGTGCCGCCATCAGAGAAAGTGACGCTGACTATCGGGGCAACGCCTCCCAACGTTATCTGTCCGACTTCTAGCCCATCGCCGCCGGGACCCGCCCCATTGCCGTAGCGGTGAACCCGGTGACCAACAAAACCTACGTGGTGAACTTTGAAAGCAACAACGTAACTGTGATCGACGGCAGCGACCACAGCACCACCACCGTGGCCGCCGGGACTAGGCCCTTTGCCGTGGCGGTGAACCCGGTGACCAACAAAATCTACGTGTCGAACGTTGGTAGCGCCGCCGTGACCGTGATCGACGGCAGCGCCCACAGCACCATTACAGTGGCCGCCGGGGATGACCCTGTTGACGTGGGGGTGAACCCGGTGACCAACAAGATCTACGTTGTTAACAATGGCAGCGCCGACGTGACGGTGATCACACCTAACCGGGTTCAGTCCAGCCCGCTGACAACCACCATCGCGCCCTTGTCGGGCAATACTGCCGCAACAGCGGTGACCACCTTCAGCTTCACCGCCGCCAGCGCTTATACTCCCATCGCACCGCCGGTGCAGCAGATCTATTACCAGGTGGACACCCAGACCGGCCCCTGGCTGCGGGCCACACCCGACGGCGCCAGCGCCAGCGGCGACACGCCTCCGCTGCTGCCTGGGGTCCACCTCCTGTTCGCCTTTGCCACCGACGGCCAGGTGGCTTCCTCCATAGACGCCGGCGCTAGCAGCAGCCCCATCCTCGGGCAGGTCAGCGCTTACCTGTTCCTGGTGGTTCAGTCACCACCACTGGCCGACGCCGGGCCGGACCAGACAGTTCTGGTGGGCGACACGGTGACCCTGGACGGCAGCAGGTCCTCCGATGTGGACCGCGATCCCTTGACCTTCAGCTGGTCCCTGACCCGGCCGGCGGGCAGCGGCGCAACCCTGTCCGACCCCACGGCCGTCAACCCCACCTTTGTGGCCGATCTGCCGCCGGCCAAGGTCGAGGGCGGCGCGGTCGCGGCGCCGCTCGTCGAGGCGGCCTTGGGCGCCCGGGCGCTGAGTCCGCTCGACGCGGCGACCTGGCGCCTGCTGGTTGGCCCCAACACGCCCGAGGCCGAATTCCAAGACCTTGCCGCCCGGGCGCCGGCCGGGTTCGTCGTCGAGCGGGCGCGCCCGGACTTCCGCGCGCTCCTGGCGCGCGCGCGCCTGTCGATCAGCCAGGCCGGCTACAACACGGTCCTGGAGGTCCTGGCGGCCGGCATCCCGGCCGTGGTGGCGCCCTTTGCCGCCGGCTCCGAGACCGAGCAGAGCCTGCGCGCCGGCCTGCTGGCCGAGCGCGGCGCGCTCACCGTCGTGGAAGAGGCGACGCTCGGGCCGGAAACCCTGGCCGCGGCGGTGCGTGCCGCGTTGGCGCGGGACACCGGCGGCCGGGCACCTGGGCTCGCCGGCCTGGATACCTCGGGCGCGGACAAAATGGCGCGGATCGTGCGCGAGCGGCTTGCTATAGTGGCGCCACGATGACTTGGCGAATCCTGAGCGAAGAGCTGGATGCCTGGGCCGCGGCCGGACGCGCCGCGACGCTCTGGTGGCGCGACGACGACGCGGTCGAGCCGAGCGCGGACCTCGAGCGGCTGCTGGGGCTGGCCGCCGCCCGGGATATCCCGATCGCGCTCGCCGCGATCCCGGCGCGCGCCTCGGAGGCGCTCGCCCGTGGCATCGAGACCGCAGGGGCGCGGGTGACGCTCCTGCAACACGGCTATGCCCACCGCAACCACGCGCCGGCGGCGGAGAAGAAGGCGGAGCTGGGCGCCCATCGCCCCTCGGCCGCGGTCCTGGAGGAGCTGGCGCGCGGCCAGGCGCGCATGACCGCGCTGTTCGGACCAAGCCTGTTCGGATCGGGCCCGTTCGGATTAGGCTGGGCGCCGGTCCTGGTGCCGCCGTGGAACCGCATCGCCGAGGACTTGGTCCCGGAGATTGCGCGCCTCGGCTTCCGCGGCCTCTCGACCTACGGCGCGCGCGCCGTGGCCGAGCCGGTCCCCGGCCTGGTGCAGATCAACAGCCACGTGGACATCATGCGCTGGGACGCGCCGCGCGGCTTCCTCGGCGCGGCCGAGGCGCTCGACCTGCTGGCCGGCCATCTGCGCGCGCGCCGCCTGGGCGAGGCCGACGCGGCCGAGCCGAGCGGCCTGCTCAGCCATCATGCGGCCCACGACGAGGCCTGCTGGGCGTTCCTCGATGAGCTGCTGGGCCGGCTCGCCGAGCATCCGGCGGCGCGCTTCGTCGCGGCCGACGAGGTCTTCGCCGCGGAGTCCTCCGCCCCGCGGACCCCCACCGCCCCTCGGCAACAGGGCGCGGCATGAACGCGTTCCGCTATCCGGCCAAGTCACTGATCGGCGACTATATCCGTTCGGCCGTGGGCCTGGCGGTCGGCGTCGGCGTCCTCGCCAGCGCGCCTACGTCGGTTACGGTCGTCATCATCTTCGGCGCCCTGACGGCGCTGTTCCTGGCCTTCGGTTTCCGCACCGTAAAGCGGCAAATGCTTCGGGTGGCGGTCACCGACGAGGAGATCCGCGGCGCCGGGTTCGGCGCGCGCGCGCTGCCTTGGGGCCGGCTCGATCAACTCAAGCTGCGCTATTACGGTACCCGGCGCGGGCGCAGCCGCGAGTCGAGCGGCGGGTTCATGCAGCTCACGCTCAAGGGCGCGGGCGCCACCATGACCCTGGAATCGTCCATCGACGGCTTCGAGTACATCGCCTGGCGCGCGACCAAGGCGGCGCGCGAGAACGGCGTCAGCTTGGATTCGGCCTCGGCCGGCAACCTGCTCGAACTGGGCATCGACGCGGACGTGGACCAACCCGCGCCTCAGATCAAGGCACCGCCCGATCTCTAGCCATTCCTGCCGATCCTTACCGCCGCGATTCGGTCGAATGATGACGTTTTCGACACGTTAACGGCCATTTAAGCGTTTTCCGGCACAGTCCTGGCTGATTTCGCACGGATGGGCTTCGTATGACCGAGGAAAAGCTGATGACCCCGCCGCAGGTCGCCCGGCGCCTGCAGGTGAACGAGCGCACGGTGACCCAGTGGCTGCGCAAGGGCCACCTGCGCGGCTTCAAGGTCGGCAAGGAGTGGCGCGTTTCGCCGCGTGACCTCGAGGTCTTCCTGGAGCAAAGCGCCAACGTCCCCGCGGGCGCCGCCCGGCGCAGCTAGACCGCGCGGCGCGCCACCCTGGCCGCCCGCCTATTTCTTTTCCCGATCCAGATTGCCCCGATCCAGATTGCCCGGAACGAAGGTCGCCTGAAACATCTCGCCGCCCAGGCGCCCCATGCGCCGAAACCACCGGCTGTAGGGTTTGCGCGAGAGAAAGTATCTCAGGTTCGTGTAGTCCCGGAAATAACGCGCCAGCCTGTCGTAGTTCTCCGGGTAGCGGAACCAATCGGCGGCGGGCGTCGCGGCCTTCCTGAACACCACCGTGGTCGAATGACCCGGCAACCGCTCCGAAACCTCGAATCCCGCCTTCAGGCCCATCATGATCAGGGATTCGCGGTCGAAATAATGCAGGTGCGCGAAATGAAAGCGGCTGTAGGGGGTGCGCTGTGGGCTGTAAACGTCGGGCACGGAGATATGGAGGTAACCTTCCGGCTTGAGCCAGTCGCGGAACCTGACCAGGGCCGGGAACGGGGTGCGAAAGTGCTCGACGACGTGGTTCGCGGTCACGATGTCGAAACTCTCCGGCTCGATTCGGGCGTTCTGCCAGCCGGAGACCTGAACCGGGATGCCGTAGGCCTCGATCGAGTATTCGGCGAAGCCCCGGTTCGGCTCGACGCCGTGCGCATCCATGCCGCGTTCCCGGAAATGATGCACCACCTCGCCGCCGCCGGAGCCCACGTCCAGGATTCGCGTGCCGCGGCCCAGGATCGGTTCGAGAAACCGGTATCGGCCCTTGGCGCCCTTGAAGGCCCTGAAGATCGCCTTGGGCCTCGGCTCGTAGGCGTTGTGGTAGAGCTTGCGGTAGTGCCGGGCATAGAAGGCGTCGACCTCGCCCTCGGTCGGCATCGGGTTCGCGTAGACCAGGCCGCAGTGGGCGCAAAGGACGATTCGCAGTTTCCGGCCGTAGCGGTCGCGGGTGCCGACCTGGTCGTGCGACAGGTTGCCACAGAGATCGCAGGCCGCCTCTTGCCCGGTGAACCGGTATGGCCTCATGCGTGTGACCGTCGAGACGGCATCGTCGAACAGCAAGGAGACGGGGTTGGTCAAGGTTCCCACCGGCAATGTCTCTTCGGCGCGGGTCCTGTCGCCCGAACCCGCCGCGTTCGCCAAGTTTAGAATCCGGGGCTCGACCGTCCAAGCCACTTTTCCGGGCCTCGCCCGGGCCCGGGAGCGAGCCTCGGGCTTCAACCGGACAGTTTCTCGATAACCCGGGTGGTCGAGTAGCCGGGCGTGATCTCGGCCAGGACGACCCGGCCGCCGTGGCGCTCTACGACCTCGGCGCCGACCACCTGGTCGCGGGCATAGTCGGCGCCCTTGACCAGCACCTCGGGCTCGAGCGCCTCGATGAGCGCGAGCGGGGTGTCCTCGCCGAAGATCACCACCAGATCGACGCTCGCCAGGGAGGCGAGCACGGCCGCGCGCGCGGCTTCCGACTGCACGGGCCGGCCCGTGCCCTTGAGGCGGCGCACGGAAGCATCGCTGTTGAGGCCCACGATGAGGCGGTCGCAGGCCGCGCGCGCCTGCTCGAGCAGCGAGATGTGGCCGGGATGGAGCAGGTCGAAGCAGCCGTTGGTGAAGCCGACGCGCAAGCCCGCGCCGCGCCAGCGCCGGGCGCGCTCGACCGTGGCCTCCAGACCCACCACCTTGGCCTCGGCCGCCAGCAGGACCGAGGCGTGCAGCGCATGCAGCATCTCCGCGGGCGTGGCGACCGCGGTGCCCAGCTTGCCGACCACGATGCCGGCGGCCACGTTGGCGAGCCGGGCGGCGTCCTCGAGCGCGAGCCCGGCGGCGAGCGCGGCGGCGGCCACCGCGGCCACGGTATCGCCGGCGCCCGAGACGTCGAAGACCTCGCGCGCCTCGGCCGGCAGACGTAAATGCTTGCCTTTGCCGCCCGTGCCCAAAAGCATCATGCCCTGGGGGCCCCGGGTCGCCAGCACCGCCTCGATGCCGCAGATGTCGATGATCGCCCGCGCGGCAAGCGCGATGTCCTCGTCACTCGCCGTCGGCAGGCCGCTCGCTTGCTCGAGTTCGTGCCGGTTCGGGGTCACCAACGTGGCGCCGCGGTAGATTCCGAAATCGCGCCCCTTGGGGTCGACGACCACCGGGCAGCCGGCCGAACCCGCCGCCTCGATGAGCGCGCCCAGCGTCGCGGGCTCGAGCACCCCCTTGCCGTAGTCCGAGAGGACGACGGCGGCGTTGTCGGCTACGATCTCGACACCCAGGCGGATGGTCTTGTTGCGGCTCGCCGCGGCGATCGGCGCCACGGTCTCGCGATCGGTGCGCAGCAACTGCTGGCTGGTGGCGATATAGCGGGTCTTGATGGTGGTCTGGCGGCCCTTTTCCACCACCAGATACGGTTCGACCGCCTCGGAGTCGCCGATCAACGCCGTCACCTCGCGGCCGGCCTCGTCATCGCCGACGACCGTAATGAAGGTGACTCGCGCCCCCAGCGCCACCAGGTTGCGCACCACATTGCCGGCGCCGCCCAACATCGCCTCTTCGCGCTCGATGCGCAGGACCGGGATCGGTCCTTCGGGCGAAATGCGCTCGACCTCGCCATAGATATAGCGGTCGAGCATGACATCCCCGATGCACAGCACGTTGACGCCGTTCAAGGCCTGCAGATGAGCGGCGAGTTCAGACCTGTCGGTCATGGCTGGAATCTCAGCGGGTGATCGCGGCCGCGCCAGGCGGCGGCCCCGCGATTTCGGCGCGTTCCATCACACCAACCCGAGCTCCTGTTCGAGCGCGCCGCACAACATCTGGCCCAGGGTGATGTGCATTTCCTGGATCCGCGCCACGTTCGTCGAGGGCACCGCGAGGAGCGGATCGGCGAGGCCCTTGAGATCGCCGCCGCCGTCGCCGGTAAAAGCCGTGGCGATGAGACCCATCTCACGCGCCGCCTCAAGGGCCAGCACGACATTGCGGCTCTTGCCCGAGGTGCTGATGGCGATCGCCACGTCGCCTCTCAGTCCCAGGGCGCGAAGCTGGCGGGCGAACAGCTGTTCAAAGCCCAGATCATTGCCGACGGCGGTCAAGACCGAGCCGTCGGTGGTGAGCGCGACGGCCGCGATCGGTGCCCGGTCGTGCTTGAAACGCACCGTTAGCTCCGCCGCCAGGTGCTGGGCGTCGGCGGCGCTGCCGCCGTTGCCGAAGAACAGGATCTTG
>JACZWN010000161.1 GCA_022572105.1 Pseudomonadota bacterium
CCGTGCCTGGGTGCCCGGGAAACATGCCGGGCCGTCGGTGGTGGTGATCGAAGGCGGCCAGGTCCACGACGTCTCCGGCACGGTTCCGACCATCGCCCACCTGCTCGACGCCGAGGCGCCGGTCGACCTGCTGCGCGCCGCCCCGCGCGAGGAGCCGCTCGGGACGCTGGATGGGTTGCTCGCCAACAGCCCGCGCGCGGGCCGCGACGAGATCCGGCCGCGCCTCCTGGCGCCCTGCGATCTTCAGGCGCTGAAGGCCTGCGGGGTCACCTTCGTGGCCAGCCTGCTCGAGCGGGTCATCGAGGAACGCGCCAAGGGCGACCCGTCCAAGTCCGAGGAGATTCGCCGGGACCTGTCCCGGGTCGCCGGCGCCGACGTCGCCGCGGTCAAGCCGGGCTCCGCCGAGGCCGAGCGCCTGAAGGCGGCGCTGATCGAGCGCGGCCTGTGGTCGCAGTATCTCGAGGTCGGCATCGGCCCTTACGTCGAGGTGTTCTCCAAGGCGCCGCCCATGTCCGCGGTCGGGACCGGCGCCGACGTCGGCCTGCATCCCGATTCGGTCTGGAACAACCCGGAGCCCGAGATCGTCCTGGTGGTCGACCCCAGGGGGCGGATCGTCGGGGCGACGCTGGGCAACGACGTCAATCTCCGGGACTTCGAGGGGCGCAGCGCGCTGCTCCTGGGGCGGGCCAAGGACAACAACGCCTCCTGCGCGATCGGACCCTTCATCCGCCTGTTCGACGAGAGCTTCGGCCTCGACGACGTGCGCCGGGCCGAGGTCGGACTGGTCATCGAGGGCGCGGACGGCTACCGGCTCGAAGGCAGCAGTTCCATGGCCGAGATCAGCCGCGACGTGACCGAGCTGGTCGCCCACACCATCAACGAGAACCACCAGTACCCGGACGGCCTGCTGCTGTTCACCGGCACCATGTTCGTGCCGGTCCAGGACCGCGACCGGCCGGGCGAGGGCTTCACCCACAAGACCGGGGACATCGTGCGCATCTCGACCGAGACCTTGGGCTGCCTGATCAACCGCGTGGACCGGAGCGACCGTGTGCCGCCGTGGAACTTCGGCGCCCTCGAGTTGATGCGCAGCCTGAGCGCCCGCGGCCTGATCTGATATATGAGGATCGCACGCATCGAAGCCATCCGCCGGTTCCCGAAGGCGGTCAAGGTGAGCGCCGAGGACGGCACTAATATCAACGACCTTTGGTATAAAAGGGGCCTCTGGGCGCAAAAAAACGGGGCCGGTCCTGAGACCGGCCCCGAGTCTTTGGGCGAATTTGCGTTCCGTCGAGCCGGTTTAGGCGGCTCTGATATCGACCAGGAACTTGTCGACAGCCGCGCGCAGGTCTTCTGACTGCTGCGCCAACTGGCCGGTGGCCTCGAGCACCGTGGCGGCGGCCTTGCCGGTCTCCTCGGCGCCCTGGGTCACGCCGGTGATGTTGGTGCTGACCTCCTGGGTGCCCTTGGCCGCCTCCTGGACGTTGCGCGCGATGTCCTGGGTGGCGGTGCCCTGCTCCTCGACCGCCGCGGCGATGGTGGCGGCGATCTCGTCGACCTCGGTGATGGTCTTGCCGATGCCGGTGATGGCCTCGACGGCCTCGCCGGCGGCGCTCTGCATGCCGGTGATCTGCAGGCTGATCTCATCGGTCGCCTTGGCGGTCTGGTTGGCCAGGGACTTGACCTCGGAGGCGACCACGGCGAAGCCCTTGCCGGCATCGCCCGCACGCGCCGCCTCGATGGTGGCGTTGAGCGCGAGCAGGTTGGTCTGCTCGGCGATGCCGGTGATCATCTCGACCACGGCGCCGATCTTCTCGGCCGCCTCGGCCAGGCCCTGGACCGTGACGTTGGTCTTCTCGGCCTCGGCCACGGCGCGCTTGGCGATCGAAGCGGATTGCTCGACCTGGCGGCCGATCTCGCCGATCGAGGCCGACATCTCCTCGGCCGCGGTGGCCACCGTCTGCACGTTGGCCGTGGCCTGCTCGGAAGCCGAGGCGACCGCGGTCGACTGCTTGTTGGTCTCCTCGGCCGTCGCCGCCATGGATTCGGCGGTGGATTGCATCTCGGTGGCGGAAGACGACACGCCCTCGACGACGCTCATGACGCTCGACTCGAGGTCGTCGGCCATTTTCAACTGCGCCTGGCGCTTCTCTTCCTCGGCGCGCTTTGTGGCTGCTTCCTGTTCCTCCTCCAAGCGCACCTTCTCGATGGCGTTGTCCTTGAACACCTGGACGGTGCCGGCCATCTCGCCGATCTCGTCGCCGCGGTCCGTCCCTGGGATCTCCACGGAGGTGTCCCCACCGGCCAGTTTCTGCATGACCACGGTCATCAGCTTGATCGGGTTGGCGATGCCGTTTCCGATCAGCCACGCCAGCAGGAGGCCGATAAAGACAGCCGCTGCGACGCCGACCCCGATGATGACATAGGTGTTGTTGACCGTCGACTCGTTGCTCGCCTGGCGTACTTCCATCAAGCCGTTTTCCTCGGCCGCGAAGTCGACCATGACCGCGCGGAAGGCATCGAAGTACTGCTTGCCCCGGGCCTCGCCGATCAGGTCGGCCATGTCGTCCATGTTCTTGGCGTCGCCGATGTCCCGGCGCAGCTGGATGGTCGGCTCGGTGACGTTACTCTGCCATTCTTCGATGGTCTGCTGGATCTCGCTCAGCAACTTCACCTGGGCGGGATTGTCGTTGACGGTCTTGCTCAGGCTCTTGACAAGCTCATGGAACCGCTCGTTGCCTGCCGTGTAGGGCGCCAGGAAGCCGTCCTGGCCGGCCAGCAGATAGCCACGCATGCCGGTCTCCATGTCGACCGCGGAGGCGGTGATGGCGTTGGCCTGCCCGATCACCCCGTAGGTGTGGGTGACCCACTCCTCGTTCTTGTTCATGATCTCGAGATCCGTCGAGACCTTGGCTCCCGCGCCGACCGCCGTCTCCTGGCGTTGCACCATGAGCCCGGTTTCCTCGGCCGAGAAGTCGACCATGATCGCCCGGAAGGCGTCGAAGTACTTCTTGCCCCGGGCCTCGCCGATCAGGTCGGCCATGTCGTCCATGTTCTTGGCGTCGCCGATCTGCCGGCGCAAGACGATGGTCGGCTCGGTGACGTTACTCTGCCAATCGCGGATGGTCTGCTCGACCTCGGCCAGCAACTTCACCTGGGCCGGGTTGTCGTTGACGGTCTCGCTCAGGCTCGCGACGAGCTCATAGAACCGCTTGGCGCCGTCCGTGTAGGGCGCCAGGAAGCCCTCCTGGCCGGCCAGCAGATAGCCACGCATGCCGGTCTCCATGTCGACCGCGGCCGCGAGGATGTCGTTGGCCTGCCCGATCACCCCGTAGGTGTGGGTGACCCACTCCTCGTTCTCGTTCATGACCTTGAGATCCGCCGAAACCTTGGTTCCCGCGCCGGCCGCCGTCTCCTGGCGTTCGGTCATCAGGTTCTTTTCGATCTGGCTGAAGGCCGCGATCTGGACCCGGAAGGCGTCGAAGAACTTCTTTCCGGCCTTTCGGTTCACCAGGGCCTCGATATCCTGTAACGGCCGCTCGCCGGCGTTCACCGCGCGCCGTAGCGCGATCGCCGGCTCGGTCACCTGCTCGACCCAGTCGCTGATGATCGTCTCCGTCTCCTGGAGCCGCTCAACCTGCGCCGGGTTGTCATTGACCGTCTCCTGCAGGGCCTGCATGCCCTCGAAGAAGGCCGTCTTGCCGGCGTTATAGGGGTCGAGGAAACTGTCCTCGCCGGCCAGCAGATAGCCGCGCATGCCGGTCTCCATGTCGACCGCGTCGGCCAGGATTTGGGCCGCGGCGGCCAGGACCTTGCTGGTATGCTCGACCCAGCCGGTGGTATCCTGAACCAGCCCGAAGTTCTCGCCGACCGCGCCCTGGGCAGTCTGGAACTCACCGCGGCGCTCGTTCAAGAGGGCCGCTTCGCGGCCGATGAAGGTGGCGATCTGCTCGCGGAACTTGTCGAAGTAGACCTTGCCCCGGGCCTCGCCGACCAGGTCGGCCATGTCGTTCATGGTCTCGGCGTCGCCGATCTCGCGGCGCAGCTGGATGGTCGGCTCGGTGACCTGCTCGATCCACTCGCGAATGGTCTGTTCGGCCTCCTGGAGCCGCGTGACCTGCGCCGGGTTGTCGTCGACCGTCTTCTGCAGGGCCTGCATGCCCTCGAAGAAGGCCGTCTGGCCGCCTTCGTAAGGCGCCAGGAACCCGTCCTGGCCGGCCAGCAGATAGCCGCGCATGCCGGTCTCCATGTCCACGGCCGAGGAGACGATCGCCGCCGCCTCGCCCAGCACCACATGGGTGTGATCGACCTGCTTGTTGGTCGTGACGATGGTGTCGATGCTGTAGACGCTGGCGGCGCCAAGGCCCACTAAAAGGACCAGCGGGGAACAGATCCCGATCAGGATCTTGGGCTTGGTCTTCAAGCCCGCGAACTTCATGCTTGGAATTTTCATAGCCTTCTCCCAATCCAAGGTGAGGTGAGGGTCGCCCGAGGTCTTGCGGACCCCGCCACGCCATTCGGTCATCCCGTCGCGCGCGGCCACTCCAATGGATCGGGAGTGTCGTCCATCAAGGCTAACAGGCCGTTAACCTTATACCTTTGGGCGATGGTCCCTATACGCTTGTGGCAGATTCTGCACTTTCGTATTAATCAAAAATCAGGCTTGAAACGGCGCTTTATGCAAGGGATGTGGCCGGATGACGGGTGAGAATCCGCTCGAGGGAATTTGCTGTTAAACATGATTGTGTTGAATCCATGATCGGAAGTATGGGTTGCCTAACCCTTTGGTATAGGATAGCCCATCGATGGCCGGACCCGCGGCGGGTCCATAGCGGAGGGCGGGTCATGCGGATTCTGATCGCCGAGGATCACGAACTCGTCCTGGAGGGCCTGAAGGTGGTCCTGCGGCGCCTGGGCGCGGACACCACTATCCGGACTTGCCGCGCGTTCGCGGATGCCCTGGCGGCGGCCAAGGAGGACGATTTCGATCTGGTTCTGCTCGATCGAGACCTGCCGGGCATGGACGGCATCGCGGGAGTGGAGGTCTTCCGCGCCTACTTTCCGGCGCCTCGGGTCGTGGTTCTTGCCGACCAGGTGCGCCGTCACGAGGTCTTGGAGGCGATCCGCTATGGCGCCATGGGCTTTGTGCCCAGGACCCTCGGGGTTGAAGCCTTGCTCAGCGCGCTCGGGTTGGTCCTATCCGGCGAGCGCTTCGTCCCGGCCGACCTACTGTCGGCCGAGGTCTTGCCCGGACCCGGACACGAACTCCCGGATGCCGCGCGGGACGGCTCGTTTCGGGCCCTGAGCGGGCGCGAGGCGGACGTGCTGGAGCGCCTCCTGGACGGCCTGACCAACAAGGAGATCGGACGGGCCCTCGACATTCAAGAGGTCACGGTGAAGCTCCATTTGCGCAGCGTCTACCGCAAGCTGGGCGTGAAGAACCGCGCTCAGGCGGTGGGCCGCGCGCTGAAGTCCGGATGGCGCCGTTAAGGAACGGGCCGTAGCGGCCGGTTCTCGGCCGGTTCTCGGCGCACTGGCGCCGCGATGCGGGGCATCGCAAGCCATGGGCCCCGTTCAAAAGCATTGGGCCGTCCGAAAGCCTTGGGAAACCGTCTCTATGAGTCGTTATCAACGCTCCTTGGGCTAAAGCCCCTGCGTCACCCTCGGCATCACCTCCTCGGCGAACAGGTGCAGGGTGTCCTCGACCTGGTTGTGGGGCATGCCGGCCCAATGCACCGCCACGATCATGCGGTTGACGCCGAGGCGCTTGTGGTAGCCGATGATCTGTTCCGCCACCTCGTCGGGCGAGCCGAACAGGAAGCGGTCGCGCGTGAGCTCGTCGAAATCCAGCGACAGGTCGTCGTCGCCCTCGGGCATGGCCTTGTCCTGCCCCCACTCGTGATAGATCTTGTACTTCGCTTCCAGATAGGGCCGGGCGAGACGGGTCGCCTCTTGCCGCGACGAGGCGACGAAGATTTCGCGCATCAACGGCAGCTCCTTGGGCCGCGGCTTGCCGAATTCCTCCAATGCCCGGTTGTAGAGCGAGAGCTGGCGCTCGATGGTATCCATGCGCTGGTGCGGGTTGATGAACCAGGTGTCGGCCAGCTCGGCGGCCCGGCGCACCGCGGCGTCGGCGTTGGCGCCCATCCAAATCGGCGGCATCGGCTTCTGCACCGGCTTGAGCGAGAGCGTCGCGTTCACCAGCTCGAAGTGCGAGCCCTCGATCGAGACGTTGTCCTCGGTCCACAGCCGCTTGATCGCTGCTAAGTTCTCGACCAGGCGCGGCGCGCGGTCCTTCTGGGTCGTGCCGAAGCCCTTGAACTCGACCTCGCGGTAGCCGAGGCCGACGCCGAACACCAGCCGCCCGCCGGACATGACGTCGAGCGTCGCCAGTTGCTCGGCCATATCCAGCGGCTTGTGCAAGGACAGCAGCACGATGCCCGCCACGATGCGCATGGTCTCGGTTTCCGCCATCAGCCGGGCGAGCAGCGTCAGTTGCTGGTATTGCTGGAGCGGGGCGCTGGCGTAATGCATGCCGGTCACGAGGTCGGAGAAGCCGAGCTTGTCGGCGAGGCGCACCTGCGCCTTGACCTCCTCGAAGCGCTTGGCCATGTCGTCGCCCGCGTGATACTGGCCGCGCACGAACAGTCCGTAGGTAAGCTCGCTCATCGCCCGCTCTCCTCCCGCGTCCCCAGCTTATATCTGTATATCGCGGTTCCTATCTCCGCGCACCCCAGGGCCATTGGCGGCAAGCGGTCCACGCAACCACGACCGCGCCGCGTCCACGCGAGTGCATCGCCGAGGGTCGGCCCCTGGCCCTCAGCGGAGGTTCGGCTGACGTGCGTGCGTTTCTTGAATCAGCGCTTGCGGCGCGGCATTTTCTTGGCTGACCAGGGGGGTCAATTCGCGCCGCAGTTTGCGCAGGAAGGCGCGCGCGAAGTCGTCATAATCATCCGCGACCTCGACGAAAGCACCCGGACCGTGGATTATTTTTTCGCGGTAGTATGTCTCCAGGTCGTAGAAATCGACGTTGGTATGAGTTAGTACGCGTCCGGAATAGGCAACGATGTGAGTGAGGATTGGCAAACCGTTGATCACGATCCCCAGGGCATTCGCCTCTTGTCGAGGTATGGATGGGGGTACGCCGATATTGTTGCGGCCGTCGCCCGATACATCGATCTTCAACCGGCGGCCCTCAAATTCGTTTTCGGCAATCGAACGAACGCCAAAGTCAATGGCCTCGCCAATCCCGGTGAAGACACGGTTGGGATCCCGTTCGACCTTTTCCACATTGGCTGCAAATGCCGAGACGCTGGCTGGATCCTTCAACAGGTGCCAAGGGATCATGTATTGCTGGTTGACCTCCGAGCTCCATTGGAAGAGTGACACGGCCACGCCGTTTTGCTGCCCAATAAGGTTGACGATTTCGGGCGTTCGAAAGGCTTTGGCAATCCCTTTCATCAAAAGACCGTATTCAAAGCCGTCGATGCTCATCGAGGTATCGACAGCGATAACGAGTTCAATCGATACCGGAGTTTTTGCCTGCGCGCCGTCGATATGCGGTAGCGCCACGGCCGCCCAAACCGCCATTGCGGCTTTCGCAAGGGACAGCACTAGCGACGTACAACTCTTTTCTTCTTCCATTGTCTGCCTGCAAATCTGATCCGGGCGAATTTCCTGCCGGCCGTCGGATGGTCATGGTCGCACGGCTCATCCCGCGCGCCAATAAATACCATGTGGGCATGGCGCCGTGAACGGCCCTAGAAACCATGGACGTATGAAGCTCGAACGTCCATTGTTGGCTCGAGGCAGTCCGCGCAATCATGGCCGCGGTTTGCGCGGATTTCCGCTGTTCATGCCGAAGCGGAAGTCCGCGACGGCATCGCCGAGGCTCCGCCCCCGACCCTAGGCGGCCATCGATGGCGCAGGCACCTACTTCAACCAGCGGCAATTCCAAACGTTCCATCGCGCCCAGAAATCTCTGGCATTCCGCTCATACCAAGGAGCGTTGATAATGACCCATAGAGATCG
>JACZWN010000162.1 GCA_022572105.1 Pseudomonadota bacterium
CCTTCAAGATCGTTTTGGCCGCTGCCTTGCCCTTGGAAATCACTGACTTGAGGTGTTCGCGCTCATCGCTCAAGAGCTCGACCACATAGATCTTCCGTGACATCATGCACCACCGCGTTGGTTGAAATAGGAGGCCATCGAATCATCGATCCGCTACCACTTCAACCTATCGCGCGGAAAACCACTTAAATTAGATGATGCAGACCACTAGTCCGGCGCGCAATCCAGCCCCACCGGCCGAGCGCGGGGGGGGGGTTGGCCGCGGGGT
Source organism: Pseudomonadota bacterium (assembly GCA_022572105.1). GTDB lineage: Bacteria > Pseudomonadota > Alphaproteobacteria > Kiloniellales > J153 > JACZWN01. The sequence goes on from JACZWN010000162.1 coordinate 269, forward strand.
CCGGGCCGTTATGATGTTCCGACTCGAGCGGCCCGATCCACCCCCCACCCCGTGATGGAGACCCTGGCCATGCACCGCGCGATCTATTTTCTTATGATTGTCCTCATGGTCCTGTGGACCGCCGTGCTCGCGGCCGACCTGGTGCAGAGCCTGCTCGCCAGCGGGGTCTTCGCCGCGCCGGAGCAATCGACGGTTCAGACCGCCGAAAGCGTCTTTCGAAAGCTTTCGCAGGATCTCTGGGGCCGGGCGGCCCAGGCGCGCGCGATCGTCTGGGGCCTGCCGATGATCGTCTTCGCCCTGCTCGCGGCGATCACGCAACGATAACCGGCGCCGGCCACGCCCCGGACCGAGGCTTGCCGGCGGCGCCCGGGCATGTCCCCACCGCCGCCGGACCTTCGAGTACGGGCCGGGCGGCATCGCCCCGGTAGCCGAAGCGACGCGGGCGACGGGAGGCTGGGGATGAGGCGGCGAGGGATCCCGGGCGTCGCGGGGCTTGCGCGGCCGCCGCGCCGCTTTCCGGCTCGATCGAGCCCTACCCCCTTGCACGTGATATAGGCTATTGGTATTGGCTTTACTGGATATCTTTACGTCCCCATTGCTGCAAGGTTCAGGGGTGCCCAGGCCATGGCGATCAAGGCGGACCAGCTCAAGGCCGAGCTCATCGATCGCGTCGCCGGGCGCTTGCGCAAGCGCCTCGAGCCGGCGCGCGCCGAGCCGGCGGAGCGCTTCCTGCGCCAGTTCTACGCGCATGTGCCGCCGGACGACATCCTCGAGGAGAGCCCGGACAACCTCTACGGCGCCGCGCTCGCCATCTGGAACCACGGACAGAAGCGGCGGCCCGGCACGTGCAAGATCCGGGTCTACAACCCGCGCACGCAAGAGCAGGGCTGGAAGTCCTCGCACACCATCGTCGAGATCATCAACGACGACATGCCGTTCCTCGTCGATTCCGTGACGGCGGAGCTGAACCGGCTGGGCGTCGAGGTCTATCTGGTCATCCACCCGATCATCCAGATCGAGCGTGACGATCGCGCCGCGCTCGTCGCCCTGCGCGAGACCGGCGATTCCGGCGACGCCGGGGCCGGCGAGTCGTTCATGCACATCCAGATCAGCGAACAACCCACCGAACGCCACGAGGACATCCGGCAAGGCCTGGAGATAGTGCTGGCCGACGTGCGCGCCGCGGTCGATGACTGGCCGGAAATGCGCAAGCGCCTGCGCAGGATCGTCGCGCGGCTGAAAAAATCGCCGCCCCCCTTGCCGGCGGAGGAGATCGCCGAGGGCGTCGCCTTCCTCAAGTGGATGGACGACGACCAATTCACCTATCTCGGCTACCGGGAGTACAACTTCGAAGGCGAGGGCGAAGCGGCGCTCGCGCGGGTCCTGCCCGAGAGCGGCCTCGGCGTGCTGCGCGACGAGCGGATCTCGGTCTTCGACGGCCTGCGCAACCTGGGAAGCCTGCCGGCGGACGTGCGCGACTTCGTGAAGCAGCCCGAGTTCCTGCGCTGCACCAAGTCGCACCGCCACGCGACGGTGCACCGTCCGGTCCACATGGACACGGTCGCGGTCAAGCGTTTCGACGACAAGGGCCGGGTCACGGGCGAGCGCCTGTTCCTCGGCCTGTTCACCTCGGCCGCCTATTCGCGCTCGCCGCGCTTCATCCCGCTCCTGCGTCAGAAGATCGAGAACGTCGCCAAGCGGGCCGGCTTCGAGGCGAACAGCCACGACGGCAAGGCGCTCATGCACATCCTGGAGACCTATCCGCGCGACGAGCTGTTCCAGATCGCCGAGGACGAGTTGCTGGATACCTCGATGGGTATCCTGCACCTGCAGGAGCGCCAGCGCATCGCGCTGTTCACCCGCCGCGATCCCTTCGAGCGCTTCGTGTCGTGTCTCGTCTACGTGCCGCGCGACCGTTACGACACCGCGCTCAGGCTCAGGTTCCAGGACATCCTCGCCGCGGCCTATCACGGCTCGGTCGACGCCTACGCCACCTATCTGGGCGATGCCGCGCTCGCGCGCCTGCATCTCAACATCAGGACCACGCGCGGCGAGATTCCGGACATCGACCTGGACGAGCTCGAGCGCAAGCTGGTCGAGGCGGGGCGCTCCTGGGCCGACCGCCTGGAGCAGGCGCTGATCGAGGACCGCGGCGAGGAGCGGGGCCTGCGCCTTCTGCGCCGCTACGCCAAGGCCTTCCCGGCGAGCTATCAGGAGCACTTCAACGCGCAGGCCGCGGTCTTCGACATCGCCTGCATCGAGGCGGCGCTACGCGACGGCCAGATCGCGATGAACCTGTACCGCCCGATCGAGGCCGGCGAGGACGAGGTGCGCTTCAAGATCTTCGTCGCCGGCGAGCCGGTACCGCTATCCGACGTCCTGCCCATGCTCGAGGACATGGGAGCCAAGGTGATCAGCGAGATCCCCTACGACGTGCGCCCGGCCGAGACCGAGCGGCCGATCTGGATTCACGACTTCGCCATGCGCACCGAGGACGGCCTGGGGATCGATCTCCGACGGGTCAAGGAGGCCTTCCACGAGACCTTCGCCTATGTCTGGCACGCCGAGATGGAGAGCGACGGCTTCAACAAGCTGGTCCTGCGCGCCGGCCTGCGCGCGCGCGAGGTTCAGATCCTGAGGGCCTACTGCAAATACCTGCTCCAGGCGCGCATCCCCTTCAGCCAGGAGTACATGCAACAGACGCTGGCCCGCAACCCGCGCATCGCCCGGCGCCTGGTCGATCTGTTCCTGGCGCGCTTCGCCCCCGAAGGGTCGGACGCCGCCGTTGCGCAAGAGCGGGCCCAAGGGCTCGTGGCCGAGATCGAGGAAGCCCTCGAGGAGGTCGCCAACCTGGACGAGGACCGGATCATCCGGCGCTTCCTGAACTGCATCGAATCGACGCTCAGGACCAACTTCATGCAGCAGGGCGCCGACGGCGGCCCGAAGCCGTACCTCTCCATCAAGCTCGATTCCCGCAACCTCGACGAACTGCCGTTGCCGCGCCCGTTCCGCGAGATCTTCGTCTACAGCCCGCGCGTCGAGGGCGTGCATCTGCGCTTCGGCATGGTCGCGCGCGGGGGCTTGCGCTGGTCGGACCGGCGCGAGGATTTCCGCACCGAGATCCTCGGCCTGGCGAAGGCGCAGCAGGTCAAGAACGCGGTCATCGTGCCGGTCGGCTCGAAGGGCGGCTTCGTGGTCAAGCGTCCGCCGCCGCCCGAGGCCGGGCGCCAAGCGTTCCTGGACGAAGGCATCGCCTGCTACAAGACGCTCATCTCGGGCCTGCTCGACCTGACCGACAACCTGCAGGGCGAGGAGGTGGTTCCGCCGGCGGCGGTGATCCGCCGGGACGGCGACGATCCCTATCTGGTGGTCGCGGCCGACAAGGGCACGGCGACCTTCTCCGACATCGCCAACCAGGTCTCGGAGAGCTACGGCTTCTGGCTCGACGACGCCTTCGCCTCGGGCGGCTCGGCCGGCTACGACCACAAGGAGATGGGCATCACCGCGCGCGGCGTCTGGGAGTCGGTCAAGCGCCACTTCCGGGAGGTCGGCAAGGACATCCAGTCCGAGGACTTCACCGTACTGGGCGTCGGCGACATGTCGGGCGATGTCTTCGGCAACGCCATGCTGCTGTCCAAGCACATCAAATTGATCGGCGCGTTCAATCACCTGCACATCTTCGTCGATCCCGATCCCAATCCCAAGAAGAGCTGGGCCGAGCGCAAGCGCCTGTTCGAGCTGCCACGCTCGGCGTGGAGCGATTACGGCAAGAAACTGATCTCCACGGGCGGCGGCATCTTCGACCGCAAGGCCAAGTCGATCGGCGTCTCGGCGCAGATGAAAAAGCTGTTCGACTTGACCGAGGATCGGGTCACGCCGAACGCGCTGATCGCCGCGATGCTGAAGGCCGAGGTGGACATGCTCTGGTTCGGTGGCATCGGCACCTACGTCAAATCGAGCGACGAGAGCCACCTGGACGCGGGCGACCGCGCCAACGACGCGCTGCGCGTGGATGCCGAGGCGCTGCGCTGCCAGGTTGTCGGCGAGGGGGCGAACCTCGGCATGACCCAGCTCGCGCGCATCGAATTCGCCTGGAACGGCGGCCGCTTGAACACCGATTCCATCGACAACTCGGCCGGCGTCGATTGCTCGGACCACGAGGTCAACATCAAGATTCTCCTGAACGATGTCGAGGCCGCGGGCGACATGACCCGCAAGCAGCGCAACGAGCTTTTGGAGAGCATGACCGACGAGGTCGCCGAGCTGGTGTTGCGCGACAACTACCTGCAGACCCAGTCGATCACGGTGTCGCACACCCTCGGCGCGCATCTCTTGGACCGCATGGCGCGCTACATGCGCGCGCTGGAAAAGGCCGGACATCTGGACCGCGCGATCGAGTTCCTGCCCGACGACGAGACCGTCGCCGAGCGCTTAGCCAAGGGCATGGGCATGACCCGGCCGGAGCTTTCGGTGCTCACGTCCTATGCCAAGATCACGCTCTACGAAGAGCTGCTGGCCTCCGACCTTCCGGACGATCCCTACATGGGCCAGGAACTGCTGCGTTATTTCCCGCGGCCGCTGCGGGACGGCTACGCCGAGCAGATCAGGCGCCATCGCCTGCATCGGGAAATCATCGCCACGGTGGTGACCAACGAGCTGGTCAACCGGGTCGGGGTCACCTTCGTCCACGAGGTCAAGGAAAATAGCGGCATGACCTCGGCCGATATCGCGCGCGCCTACACCATCAACCGCGAGATCTTCGCCATGGACGATCTCTTCGCCCGGATCGAGGCGCTCGACAACCAGGCGCCGGCGGCGCTGCAGGCGGCGATGCTGATCGAGTGCGGCCGCCTGATCGATCGTGGCACGGCCTGGTTCCTGCGCCTGGGACCGCTTCCGCTCGACGTCCGGGCCCAGGTCGAGGCCTACGGCGCAGACGTGGCGAGCTTGACCGAAAACCTTCAGGACCTGCTTGCGGAGGCGGACCGCAAGCTGCTCGGCGAGCACACGGCCGCCTACCGCGAGCAGGGCACTCCGGAGGCGCTGGCCCTCGCCGTGGCCAAACTCGCGTTCCTGGTGCCGGCCTGCGACATCGTGCGCATCGCCCGGGTGGCCGGGCTCGATGCCCTGGAGGTCGGCCGCGCCTACTTCGCGATCGGCGCCCGCTTCGGCTTCGATTGGCTGCGCCGCGCGGCCGGGCACCTGCCGAGCGACGGCGCCTGGGACAAGCTCGCGGTCACCGCCATCGTCGACGACCTCTACGGCAATCAGTGCGAGCTGACCTCGCGCGTGGTGACCGGGCTGAAAGACCTGAGCGCCGGCGACGGCGCGATCGACAACTGGGCCGAACCGCGCCGGCCGCTGGTTGTGCGTTCCAAGCAGCTGCTCGCCGAGCTGCAGTCCTCCGGCACGCCGGATCTGGCCATGCTCGCGGTCGCCAACCGGCAGCTGCGATCGATGGTCAGCGATTAGCGCAGGGCCGCGAAGTCGGACATCGCCGCGCCGGCGCTTCGAGGGGCCGGGAGGAGAACGCGCCGGGTCCGGGGCATGCCGCCTTGTTGAGCCGAACGGGTCGCGAACCGGCCGCCATGCTCCGGGGCGGACAAAATGCCCGGACAGGACGCGGGACGCCGCCCGTTTAGAGCGCCATACCCGAATTTTCCTAGGTTACCACGCCCTAATAAACTGATAATAGGGCAATAAACCCTGATTTAAGAGGCTGATTGCAACAAATTAGACAGGTAACACGTCGGAATGACATGATCTGTAAAGTACGTATATTCACGTATCATTAGAAGCTCCCGAGTATAACCAGATATGAGAGTTGCGGACGCGTTCGCCGGGGCGGCGCCCGGGCGCCGACCAGGCAGAGGGAGACGAGACATGACCGGACTTGCGATTGCGCCCACGGCGATCATGACCGAAAGCGCGGCCAGCGCGCGGACCGGGGTTTTGCCCGCGATCATCGGGGCGCTCGGCGCGGCCATCGCGCTCAACGCCTTCGCGCCGCTGTTCGCGACCGCCAGCATCCCGATCAGCGTCCTGGGTGTGGTGCTCGGGCTTCGAAGCCGCTGCTTCGAGGCGGTCGCCGCCGGATGCCTGGCCATCGTCGGCGCCATGGCTGCGCTCCTGTATTCGGAAATTTTCTGGATCGCCTTCGCCGTGGTCGGCAGCGCCGTCACCGCGGGATAATTCCGAGACAAGATTCCCACGCAAGACAAGGGGGAGGCCGGCCGCACGGGGGCCGCACAGAGGTCGAGCCGGCCGGGAGCCGGCCCCCCCGGCGCCCGCCGTCTCTTCGGGCGCGCGCCGAGATGGCTGTAGAACTCATACTTGGCCGCCTCGCGGCCTCGGCCCCTTGAAGCGAGCGAAACGGGCCGCCGGTGGTATATACTTCCGCCCCGGTCGCGACGGCGGGCGCCCCGCACTGCGGTGGACCGGTTCTTAACCCGCGGGGCCAAGGGCGGTACATGACCGCGAGGCAGGAGGCAGGGGGCGGAGACGCGGGCCGGCGGCGCCGGGCGCTGCTCGCCTGGTGCTTCTACGACTGGGCCAACTCCGCCTATCCGACGGTGGTCGTGACCTTCATCTTCGCGGCCTACTACACCACGACCCTGGCGGAGAGCCCGGAAGCGGGCACCGCCGCGTGGGGCACGGCGATCGCGCTCTCGGGTCTGAGCGTGGCGCTGCTCGCGCCCATCCTCGGCGCGGTCGCCGATCAGGGCGGCCGGCGCAAGCCCTGGCTGTTCGTCTTTACCCTTCTTTGTATCGGCGCCTCGGCGCTGTTGTGGCTGGCCCGGCCGGACGCCGGCTTCGTCATCATGGCGTTGATGCTGGTGGCGCTGGCCAATTTCGCCTTCGAGATGGGGATGGTTTTTTATAACGCCATGCTGCCGGACTTGGTCGGCAAGGACCGCATCGGGCGGCTTTCGGGCTGGGGCTGGGGGCTGGGATACGCCGGCGGCCTTGTGTGTTTGGCCCTGACCCTGGTGGCGTTCGTTCAGACCGAGACACCCTTGTTCGGACTGGATAAGGACAGCGCCGAACACCTGCGCGCCACGGGGCCCTTGGTGGCGGTGTGGATGGCGGTGTTCGCGGTGCCGATGTTCCTGTGGACTCCCGACACGCCTTCGCGCGGGCTAGGGCTCAAGGAAGCCTTCCGGCGCGGCCGTGAAACGCTCATCGACACGCTACGCCGGGTCCGCGACTACGCCCATATCGTCCGCTTTCTGATCGCCCACATGATGTACGCCGAGGGGCTGAACACGCTTTTCGCCTTCGGCGGTATCTATGCCGCCGGCACCTTCGGCATGGATTTCTCGGAACTGATCCTGTTCGGCATCGCCATCAACCTCACCGCCGGCCTGGGCGCGGCGGCGTTTGCCTGGATCGATGACTGGATCGGTCCGAAACGCACGATCATGATCGCCGTTGGCGGGCTATTGATTTTGGGAACGGCGCTGGTATTGGTCGAGGGAAAGGCGCTGTTCTGGGCCGTAGCACTTCCCCTCGGCATCTTCGTCGGCCCGGCGCAGGCGGCCAGCCGGTCATTGATGGCGCGCCTGGCGCCGCCGGAGATGACGACCGAGATGTTCGGGCTTTACGCGCTTTCGGGCAAGGCGACGTCGTTCCTGGGACCGGCGGTGCTTGCCTTGGGGGCGGCGGCGGTCGCCAGCCAGCGCGCCGGCGCGGCGGCGATCCCG
>JACZWN010000163.1 GCA_022572105.1 Pseudomonadota bacterium
GGGACAAGCCCGTCAGGGGACTGGGACGGAACCGGCAGGCCCGGCCGACGCCGGTACAGTCGGCTTGGCTGAAACGAGGGCTGGGGCAGCCCGGCGACAAGCTGCCGCTGTTCGACGACCTGGGGCAGCACTACAACCCGCGCACGATCCGAAGCTGCGTCGACCAGGGCTGGGCCGAACCCTGGATCGGCAACCCACTCAAGCCGGACTGGCTGGTCTGCAAGCTCACCGCGGCCGGGCGCCGGGCGGTGACGAACGGCGCGTAAGACCCGCCGTCCTCGCGCGCCGGAGCCCGTGCCATGCCCTTAAGGGCGGGCGGACTCTTAGGGCAGGCGGAGCGCGCGCCGCTCGAACCCGGCGCGGCCGGCGGCGTGGCGCTGGGGCGCGCTTTCGAAGCGCTCCAGGAAACAGGGCAACGCCAGGGTCCGCTGACCCTGTTCGAGGGTCCTGTCCGCGCTGTGCAGCCGGGAATCGTATCGCACGTGCGCGATTCCGCCCTCGTCCTCGGCGACGCCCAGAATCCGCGCCGTCTCGGTGACCCGCGTCTTGGTCATGCGCGCGAAGGTCGCGCCGGCGCGAAGCTCCCTTCGATCGATCCGCTCCACGCCGCTCGGCGCGTGCCACCACGAAAACCTGCTTGCGAGAGTAGCCATAACGAACTGCCTCCGACGGGTCGGGAATCGCCTTGATCCGTTACCCCCTAGGAAAGCCGAGTCTGGTGAAGATTCGGTTGCGGAGCCTGTGTCAAATTTCGGGCGAAACGACGGGATCGGCCTGGAATTGCGCGCCGCGTCGGCGCCCGGGTTCGCCGCGGCGTCGGCAAGGTCTTGATTTTTCCGGCATATGAGGGAAACTCCGGGAACCGACTCCGCCGCTTCACCGAAGGGTGGCGGCGCGGGGAATGTGGTATGATACGATTCTCGAGCCGGGCGAGCCGATGGGACGGGAGCCGCGCCCAAGGGGCGTCTCCCCACGCAAACGTCATGGGACGCCGGTGCATCGGGGGTTCACAGGGGAGCCGAGGACGCGTGAGTCGGAAGACACTTCGATCGAGGTCTTGAGACGATGTTCCGAAACACGAATGCGGCCTTGGACATCGGGGCCGGGCGAAGCGGATCGGACCCCTGGCCCGGCCGCGCCCGCCACACGGTCATTCGGGACGACCTCACGATCATCGGCGATCTCTTGACCGACGGCCATATCGAGGTCGACGGCCGGGTCATCGGAAACGTCAACGGCCGAACCGTGACGGTTGGGGAAAACGGACAGGTGGAAGGGTCCATCCTGGCCCAATCCATCACCATCCACGGGACGGTGGCCGGCCCGGTACAGGCGAACCAAGTGAGGCTCGGAAAATCCGCCAGGGTGATCGGCAACATCTTCCACAACGAGTTGACGATCGAGCCCGGCGCCTATCACGAGGGGCGCCGGCCGTGGCGGCCGCAGATCGAGCGCAAGCCGATCTTCGGGCAATAATCGACTTTGGCCGGCAATCAACTTCGAGCAGCAATCAACGCGGACACTTAAGGAGACAAGAATGTTCACACAGGGAAGCAAGCCGCCGGGCACCGAGGCGCAAACGGACCCGGCCGGCGCCGGCCGCCGCGGCGGCGAACCGTCGGTCATCAGCGCCGAACTCAAGGTGATCGGCGATCTGCATTGCGCCGGCGACATTCAGATCAAGGGAACGGTCGAGGGCGACATCAAGAGCCGCTCGGTCACGGTCGGCGAGGGCGCGCACGTCCAGGGCTCGATCTATGGCGACTCGGTGCACGTCTCGGGCTCGGTCAAGGGCTATATCGAGGCGCCCACGGTCACCGTCGCCAAGACGGCGAAAATCCTGGGCGATATCGTCCACGAGAGTCTCGCGGTCGAGGCCGGCGCGTTCATCGAGGGCCAGTGCCGCCGTCTCGACACCAAGAAGGCGGACGAGAAGCCCGGCGTCTCGGCGCTCAAGACCGGCGCGCCCGGCGAAGCCGGCGCCACGGTCAAGCGCGCCGCCGGCGGCTCCTAGTGTCCTGCCTCTGAAGTTCTTAAAATGAACTTCAGAGATAAGCGGGCCACTAACTATTTGAATCTAGTGTGATTCGGCTGCCGAAATTCGGCGCCATCACACTAGGCCTAAGCGGGTTTTCGAAACTCCGCGCGACACGGCCGCGTGGGCGGGCTTCACGAAACCTGCCAGCCTCTTAAGGGCTTGCAGAGCAGGCGGTCTGCGCGGGCCGTTCCCGTCTGCCGATCCGCTCGGGATTGCGGCGCGCGTCGAATCCCGCCCGCGCCGGCCAACACCAGCGCTCCTTGGTATAAGATGCGACCGGTCAGCCGAGATAGCGCCCGATCGCGGCGGCCATGGCCTCGGGAGGCATGACCGGCGGGAACAGGGTCAGGAATTTGCCGTCGGGACCCATGAGGTAGATGAAGGAGCCGTGGTCGAACAGGTCCACGCCCTGCCAGGATCGCCCGGCCAGATTGGCGCTCACCTTGTAAGCCGCACGCGCGGCCGCCAACTGCGCCGCCGTCCCGGTCAAACCCACGAGACGCGGGTGGATTTTGGCGACCGCCGGCGCCAGGTTCGCCGGCGTATCGTTCGCGGGGTCGACGGAGATCAGCAGCGGCACCACCTGTTCGCTCCGCTCGCCCAGCAGATCGACCGCCTCGACCATGGTGCGCAGGCCAATGGGGCAGATGCCCGGGCAGTTGGCGTAGCCGAAGAAGACCAGCATGAAGCGACCGCGGAAGTCTTCGTCGCTGACCGCCCGGCCGGTGTGATCCATGAGCGCGAACGGCCCGCCGAGGTCGACGGGAAAGGCGGCCGGCCGCGCCGCCGCCGCCGCGCCCGCGCTCCACAGGAGCACTAACGCCCCGGCGAGCGCGGCAAGCTTGCCTTTGGATCGTCCAAGCCGCATCGCGGACCCGCCTACTGCGCCTCCCTACTGGGCCTCCCTACTGGGCCTCGAGAAACTTCCGGTCCGCTTCGAGGCCGAGGCCGAGCTTGCCGTCGCGCGCGATCAGCGCCTCGACCCGCGGATCGTTCTCGAACCAGCGCTTGACCTTCTTGTCCTTGGGGTCGAGGCCGTTGCGCTTGGCCCACTTGGACGGGAAGCGGTCGGCGCGGCGCCACTTGCCGTCGGGCGCCGCCTTGACGAACTGCAGCGCGAAGATGGTATAGCCGCGGTTGGTGACCATGAGCCCGTCGGCGACGACCCGCTGGGCGCAGAAATCGATCAACTCGTCCACCGCGCCCGAAAAGAACGTCTGATTCTTGAGCGGAAGGACCAGGGTGCCGTCGTCCTTGAGCAAGCCGAGCTGGCGCGTGCCGGCGCCGCACTGGGCCGGACAGTCGCCGGTCAGCTCGCACAGCAGGTCGACCACCTTGGCCTCGAAGCGGACGATCTCCTCGCCCGGCAGGCCCCAGCTCTCGGCCGCGCGCGCCGCGCCGGCGCTCAGGAGCGCGGCCGCGACGACCGCCGCTAACGTCAACTGTCTCATGGCCGTCACTCCCCGAACGGCTGGATGCCGTAGTCGTCGTGGGTCAGCTTGACGATGCCCTGATCGTCCACGACGCGGTCGATCAGCAGGTAGTTGATGCCGTCGCGCGCGTAGAGATCGCCCTCGACGGTGACCCGGCGGCTCTGGATCTCGAGCACCTTGGGGTTGGCGTTGCTGGTCGAATCGCCCTCGATCTTGAGCACCGTGTAGACCGTGCCGTCGTCGGCCAGGATGCCGACCGGGATGCCGCCGGCCGCGCACCACAGCGCGCACTGGTGATGGGCGGTCCCCTCCGGATACATGATCTCGGTCAGATAGCACCAGGAGTCGATCACCTCGCCGGTGACCTTGACCCGCTGCCCCGCGGCCGCTTGCGCCGGCGCCCCGGCCCCCAGTGCCCCGGCCCCCAGCGCAACGCCGACGAGGCCGGCCAACAGAACCCTCCGAATTCCTGTCATTCGTTCCTCTCGTATTTATTTGCCGCCCGAAGTCAATATCAACGACCTTTGGTATATCTCCACGCGGCATGGTTCTATTTCCCAGACAACCCAATCTAGCAATAAAAAGCCGGGCCGAGTCCTCACGAAGCGCGCCGTGCCGTTCACATTCCTGTCAGGTTCTTGCACCCTTGACGCGCGCGCCCGGGCGCGCCAAAACCCGGGGCTTCGAATTCGTCACGAAAATTTTCCAGGATTCTCCGCCATGACCGGACCTCTTCACGGCCTGCGGGTCTTCGATCTCACGCGCATCCTGGCTGGGCCGACCTGCACCCAACTGCTCGGCGACATGGGGGCCGAGGTGGTCAAGATCGAGCGCCCGGGCCAGGGCGACGACACGCGCAAGTGGGGCCCGCCCTTCGTCAAGGACGAATCCGGCGCCGAGACCACGGCGAGCGCCTATTACCTGGCGTCCAACCGCAACAAGCGCTCGCTCACCCTCGACATCTCCAAGCCCGGCGGCCAGGCGCTCGCCAGGCGCCTGATCGCGAAGTGCGACATCCTGGTCGAGAACTTCAAGGTCGGTACCCTGGCCCGCTACGGCCTGGCCTACGACGACCTCGAGGCCGAGTTCCCGGAGCTCGTCTATTGCTCGATCACCGGCTTCGGCCAGACCGGGCCCTACGCGCCGCGCGCCGGCTACGACTACCTGGCCCAGGGCATGGGCGGCATCATGAGCCTAACCGGCGAGCCCGACGGCCGGCCCATCAAGGTCGGCATGGGCATCGCCGACATCATGTGCGGCATGTACGCGACCGCCGCGGTCCTGGCCGCGCTGCGCCACCGCGACCAGGGCGGCGGCGGGCAGCACATCGACCTCGGGCTGCTCGACACCCAGGTCGCCTGGCTGACCTACGAGGGCGTCAACTACCTGACCTCGGGCCGGCCGCCCAAGCGGCTCGGCAACCAGCATCCCAACGTGGTGCCCTACAACGTCCTGCCCTGCGCCGACGGGGATTTCATATTGGCGGTCGGCAACGACGCCCAGTTCGCCCGCTTCTGCGCCTTCGCCGGCGCCCCCGAGCTGGCCGAGGACGCGCGCTTCAAGACCAACGCCGATCGGGTGCGCAACCGCGACGCGCTCTACGCCATCCTGCCGGCCTTGACGGTCGAGAAGCCGCAAGCGGCGTGGCTCGACGGCCTGACCGCCCTCGGCGTGCCCTGCGGGCCGGTCAACACCCTCGACAAGGTATTCGCCGACCCGCAGGTGCGGCACCGGGGCATGCACATCACCGTGCCCTACGCCGAGGCCGCGGGCGGCAAGATCGAGCTGATCGGCAACCCGATCAAGTACTCCAAGACCCCGGTCGCCTACGACCGCCCCCCGCCGAAGATGGGCGAGCATACGGAGCAGGTGCTCGAGGAGCTGCTGGGCCTCAGCCCGGCCGAGATCGCGGCCTTGCGCGACGCGGGCGCGATCTGAGAAGGCGCCCCACCCCAGCCCCGCTCGCCTAGGGCCGGCGGGCCGGCGGCGCCACGGGACCCCCGCCACCGCCTTGGCGATGCACGCGCTCGGACAGCATCTGCGGTTCGACGTTGACCACGTTGGGGATCCGCTCCAGCCGCCCGATCCCTTCGAGCGCATCGGCGACCCGCCGCGACGACGCCGCCAACCAGGCCGCGTTTGGCGCCTGCGGCACGCGCTTGACGACGATGTAGTCGGCCCGGGCGATCTCCTCCTTCCGGGCGGCGACGTTGACACCGTCCTCGAAACGGATGAATACGAGACCGGATGGCGCCGACAGCGGCCCCGCTGGGTGCAAGGCATAGGCGGGCGCGATCTCCGACATCTCTGCCGCACGGGCCATTTCTGCGGCATCGCCACGGCAAATCGCGATCTCGCCCTCCGATCCGGAAAGCGCCATCACAGTTGTAATGCCGCTTGGAAAACGCCCGTACACCGTGCAATAATGTGGCACGCGGACGTATCTCAGCTCCGGATGTTCGGTGCTGGCTTTTATCTCGGTCGGATAGGCAGAAAAGGAATTCGCCATCATCAACAATATCGGGGCTTTTGCCGCTCAAGAAAAGAGTTTCGATCGGACCGACAGACACGGGAGGCGAGCATGGTTATAGTCAAATACGGCGGCAGGGACGGCAAGCCCCTCGAATTCGCTGACTCAGAGGATTTCCTGGTAGTACGGACGCGCCGTCGAGGCGCGCTTGCTACGGCTAGATTGTCCAGCCGCGCACTATCACTGACCCAACGCATGGAGCGCGTTGCTAGTTTCCCCGGCACCGGCGTGGAAGTGCTGCACCGGCGCGATCTGGACCCGGGAGAAGCCCGCGATGCCCGAATGGTGCTGAAGGATGAGTCGGAACTGCGCTTCGCCGGCCGGGCGCTGTGCGACCCTCGCTCGGGGGAACCGGTGGTGTACACGGAGAATCTCTTCGTCAAACTTCGCGACGATGTTCCCAGCTCATTGGCGTTCGAGTTCTTCGGCAAGCTTAGGTATGATCTTGAGCCGGTGCGAAAGCTGGATTTTGCACCCAAGAGCTTCTTCTTTCGCACCCCCGAGGGCTCCGGCCGCGCGGTCTTCGACATAGCCTTGGAGCTGCTCGAGATGGAGGAGGTCGAATTCGCCCATCCCGAAGTGGTCCGCGAGCGAAGTTACAAGCAGGCCTTCCCGCCCCAGTGGCACCTGCAGTCAACCACCTTGGACGGCAACGACATCGACGCGCACGCCCATGTTGTCGATGCCTGGCCGGACAGCGAAGGCGAGGGCGTGGTGATCGCCGTCATCGACGATGGCGTCGACATGGACCACGAGGAATTTGCGAGCCCCAACAAGATCGTCTCGCCACGCGACGTGACGCGCGACAGGCATAACGCCAGTCCCTTCTTCGCGGGCGACGAGCACGGCACCGCTTGCGCCGGCGTGGCCTGTGCGGATGGAAATTTCGGAGCATCGGGGGTGGCGCCGAAAGCGCGGCTGTTGCCTATTCGCTTGCGCTCGGCCCTGGGCTCCATCGATGAGGCGGAAGCCTTCTACTGGGCGGCCAAGTTCGGCGCCGACGTCATCTCCTGCAGTTGGGGACCGCGGGACGGTAAATGGTGGGATCCCGCCGACCCGCAACACAACAGCGTGGTCGTCTTGCCGGATTCGACGCGCCTGGCAATCGATGCCGCGACCGATCACGGCCGCAACGGTCGAGGCTGCGTCATCACCTGGGCTGCCGGCAACGGCAACGAGTCCGTCGATAACGATGGCTACGCCGGCTACGATCGGGTGATCGCGGTTGCAGCCTGCAACGACCACGAGACCCGGAGTGTCTATAGCGATTTCGGCGATGCGAACTGGTGCGCTTTCCCAAGCAGCGATTTCGGTCACAACGGGCACCCGGCGCCATTCACGCCGGGAATATGGACGACCGACCTATCGGGATCGTTCGGCTACAATCCAGGCGATTCCGAACAGGGCGACGTCGAGGGCAACTACACGAACGCTTTCGGCGGCACCTCCAGCGCCTGTCCCGGGGCCGCGGGAGTGGCCGCGCTGGTCCTGGCCCGCAATCCGAGCTTGAGCTGGCAAGACGTAAAGGAGCTGCTTCGGCAAAGCTGCGACCAGATCGATCAGGCGAACGGGAACTATGACGCCCAGGGCCATAGCTCCTGGTACGGATACGGGCGACTTAACGCCCGCGCGGCGGTCGATCTGGCCTGATCGGCGGCAAGCGCCGGGCCCCGCTCATCGCCCTGGTACAAGGTTTGATGCCGCACCTGTCGTCGCCACGCTGCCCGAGGAGCCGCCCCAGCCGCCCGTCGACCGCGGCCAGGCCGGCGAAGATCAGGGCCATGCCGGCGAAGGCGGCGGCGTCCGGGCGCTCGCCGAGCACGAGCGTGCCAAGCGTGAGCGCGCTGACCGGGATCAGGAAGGTGACCAGCAGCAGGTTGGTCGCCCCCGCGGCGGCCAAGATGCGGAAATAGATCACATAGGCGAGCGCGGTGCTCAGCAGC
>JACZWN010000004.1 GCA_022572105.1 Pseudomonadota bacterium
TCAACCCGGCCGTGGCCGCACACGGCGGCCACATCGCCCTGGTCGACGTGCAGGACGATACCGTTTATATCCGCCTGGAAGGGGGGTGCCAGGGCTGCGGCATGGCCGACGTCACCCTGAAGCAGGGCGTGGTGACGGAGATCCAGGCCGTCGCCCCGACGATCAAGAACGTCCTCGACGTCACCGACCACGCCGGCGGCACCAACCCCTATTACCAGCCGGGCAAGGGCGGCGCGAGCGCGTTATAGCGCCGGGAAGCCGTCTCTATGGGTCATTATCAACGCTCCTTGGCATGAGTTGCCCGTGGCGGCGTCGTTCGGTACACGCCCGTGAATGATGGTCCGGTCAGTGGGCGCCTTTTGTTGTTGGTGCCAACCACGTCGTACCGCATCGGCGATTTCCTGCATGCAGCTGAACGGCTTGACGTCGACGTGGCGGTGGGTTCCAACCGACGTCAGGTGCTCGAACGATATTCCAAAGGCCGCACCGTGACCTTGGATTTCAACGATGTGGAACGGGGCATTGCCCAGATCGAATTCTACAGCCGCGATTTTCCCTTGGCCGCTATTGTCGGTGTCGACGATGAAACCACCCTGATCGCGGCAAAGGCATCGAAGGCATTGGGCTTGCCCCACAACGCCCCCGAGGCGGTAGAGGCGACCGGAAACAAGCACAGCTTTCGTACGCGCCTTGCCAATTCCGGCCTGCCGGCGCCGCGATTCCGCCTAATTTCTGTTGACGACGATCCGGTGCGGGCCGCGCGGGACTCCTTTTATCCGGCAGTGCTGAAGCCATTGGCGCTCTCGGCCAGCCGGGGCGTCATCCGCGCCGACGACCCAGCCCAATTCGCCACCGCGGCCCGACGCATCAGTGCGATCCTGGACGACGCAGACATCCGCGGCGAAGCGGCGAGTCATATTCTCGTCGAGGAATACGTACCCGGTGACGAGGTCGCCCTGGAAGGGTTGCTCGAAGACGGCCTACTCACGGTGCTGGCGCTGTTCGACAAGCCCGACCCGTTGGAAGGGCCCTATTTCGAAGAGACCATATACGTAACGCCGTCGCGTTTGCCGGTTCATGTGCAGAATGCCATCGCCGCCACGGTGAACCGCGCCGTCGCCACGCTAGGCTTGCGCGAGGGGCCCATCCACGCGGAATTGCGCATCAACGACGAGGGCGTCTGGCTGATTGAGGTCGCGGCCCGTTCAATTGGCGGGCTTTGTTCCCGTGCCTTGCATTTCGGCGCCGGCGGTCGCCTGGAGGACTTGATCCTGCGGCACGCCCTGGGCCTGCCCGCGCCACCCATCGGGTTGGACCGTCCGGCAACCGGTGTCATGATGATTCCCATTCCAGCGGCCGGTGTGCTGCGCCACGTCGTCGGGATAGAGGCTGCACGTGCGCTGGCGAACATCGACGACGTGACCATCAGCATTCCCATCGGCGAAACGTTGGTTCCGGTGCCCGAAGGCAACAGATACCTGGGCTTTATCTTCGCCAGCGGCGATACGCCGGAGGCAGTCGAGGCGGCCTTGCGGGTGGCACACAACGAACTTGAATTTACAATCGAGCCCGGTTAGGACCCGTGAAAGTATGCCTTGCTGTCTGGGAAGCACGGAGACAGAGGTATATTGGACCTAAGTTAGGCGGACCACCGACTTAGTTATATCCCGGACATACCCGGCGAGGTTCGCTCGCGGGGCAAGTGGCCATAGGCCGCTAGTGTGGTTAACCGGTCGTCGTCCACGGCCCCGCCGACGGTAAAGTGATAAAGGCTCTGCCAGGCATCATTCGAGAGATCGATGCCGAACAGCTGATGCACGACGTCGTCGAAGTAACAGCCCATGCCGGTCGAGCGCACCCCGGCGGCCTCGGCCTCAAGATAAAGCACTTGGCCAATCAGACCGGTTTCCCAGAACAGGCGGCGGTATGCCCATGCCCCGTCCTCCTCGAGAGTGCGCGCGAAGTCGGCTACCATACCGAGACTGAAGGCGCTGTCGCCGGCGATCGCCTGAAAGCAGCTTGCATGGGCGGCGGCCTCGCGGCAATCCCCGAGGGCCAAGGCGTAGAGCGGCATGCCGCTCGACTCGACGTGTCCCCATGTAAACCGATCGTGACAGGCGGTACGGAAAGCGTCGAGCCGGGCCTCGTCGCGCACGAGAACGTATAGCCCCGGTGAAAGCCCATCGATTCGATGCACGAATAGACACAAATGGATTCGGCTGGGAAAATCGAGCGCCGTCCACGGCGGGTACGGGCGATCGGGGAGTGTGCGCGCAAGCATGCCGAAGAAGGCATCGAGTGACAGCCCGGTCCGCGCGTCCATGTCGACGGCACTTCGTCGCTGACGGATGATCGCCGCCGCCCGTGGAACATCACGCTTTGGTCCCGACGCAGGAGTGCCGATGGCTCCCCGATCGGGGAATGGGAGCGGTGCTGTGGACGGCTTGACCGTGGCGTCCTCGACGGCGGCGATTCCCGCCCAATCGACGTGATCACGGCTCAGCCGGTTCGCTTTACCCGCCCAAGGGGATGCCCGCACGCCGGCGACCGTACTTTTCGTCAAATTGGGCGCGATGGCACCGCCTGGGTCGGTGACCACCGTC
Source organism: Pseudomonadota bacterium (assembly GCA_022572105.1). Taxonomy (GTDB): domain Bacteria; phylum Pseudomonadota; class Alphaproteobacteria; order Kiloniellales; family J153; genus JACZWN01. The sequence continues at coordinate 2,604 of JACZWN010000004.1, forward strand.
GCAATCAAGTCGGGGTGCTCGGCTTCGACGTCATCGAAGTCGGTGGTGCGGTCGACGCCGAGCAGCCCGGCGACCTCGGTGTCGGAGAGCGCCGACACGAGCGCGACACGCCAACCAAGAGCAGCAGCGGAGAAGCACATCGCCCCGAGAGCGTGGCCCACGTCATGCTGACAGTAGCGGTAGGCGCGTTCACCGTATTTCCAGGCCTCGCGCCAATGCACCGACGTGAGGCCGACGAGAAAAGCGCCTACCGGCAGCCCGGCGGCGAGAGCGCCCCACGCCGCTTGGCCAAGGACGCAGCGTTGCTCGAGAGCGTGCTCGCGCGGCGCGTAATGATACACCCCGCCGCAATCCGACAGTGAGGCAAGAGGTGGCAATACCACATAGCCCTCTGTCGGGTGTAAATTGCCGCTCGATGGGTTGCTGCGCAACGCCCAGCGTGTGCCCTGGAACTCCTTCCAGGCGGTGAGCCCAAGCGAGAGTTCGAGGAATAGGCCCAGGCTCTCGGCGGTCAGAGGCCGGGGCGGCGTCTCCTTGGATTGGAACAACGAGTCATAGGGCGGCGTGCCGTCATCGCGTACAAGTGGCAACTCGATGTTTCGGGCGCCTGAGAAGCGGCGAAACGGGTCGGGCTGGTTAGCCCAGTCTAGGTATCCCGGCCCTGGCGCGAATCGCCCGGGCAGATGTTTGGTGCGTTGATGGTAGGTGCGCACCCGCGCCACCGCGTCGGGAACGCCAGGGACGTCACGGGGCGGGCTGTTAGGGTTCGAGGCCATGGGTTCAGGGTTCCGCTCATCTCGGACGCACGCACCGGCAAAGCCGCGGTCGACAGCATGATGTGGCCAGGACCGACCGGGAGGAAGGCCTAACTTTTCCCCGCGGGTGCGGCGACTCTATGGGGCTATTTCGTCGGCGGTGTGTGTTCGACGTCGCGTTCTACATCGAGGGCGTGCAATGCCTGAAGAACCAGGTCGAACATTTCCGGGCGGCGAACCGCCATCCCGGCCTCCTCTTCTGCCACCTCGAGCTGACGGGCGTCGTATTCCCAGCGGCGCAGAATCTCGATTTTCTGATCGCGGGTAAGCTCGTCGTTGGCAACGACATCCATCGGATCCTCGAACACCATCGTGGGATCCAGCATCGCCTTATTCACATCTATCATGATCGGCGGCCTCCCGTCCCTGGGCGGGGCCGATGCCTGCTTCCGAGTTTGCTCGCCCGGACCATGCACTCGGCAAATGCCATTTGCCCGTTCAAAATTCTAGCATATCCAGTGGTGCCACGAATATAGGTGGATTCGGGTTATGCTTCGGTCTTCAGGAGCGAGAACCGATGGCATCCAAACGTGTAACCGTATTCGGAGGATCGGGATTCCTCGGTCGCCAAATCGTGAAGTGCCTGGCCGCCGAGGGGGTCAGCATACGGGTCGCCGTCCGGCACCCCGAGCGCGCATCCTTCATCGAACGGCTCGGCCGGGACGGCCAAATCGAACTGGTGCGCGCCGACGTATGGGACGAATCGACGGTTGCCCGGGCGGTGAAGCAGTCGGCTTCCGTCATCAATACCGTCGGCCACTATGTGGAGAAAAGCGGCGCGACGTTCGACGCCATCCATGGGCAGGGCGCCCACAACGTCGCCCGGCAAGCCGGAGATGCTGGCGTCGAGCGGCTGATCCATATCTCGGGTCTGGGCGCCGATCCCAGGTCTGAATCCCCTTACGTTCAAGCCCGGGGCATCGGCGAAGACCTGGTTAAAGGCGCATTTGAGGGCGTGACCATCCTCCGCCCCAGCGTGATCTTCGGCCCCGATGATTCCTTCTTCAACACCCTCGCCGGCATGGCACGACGGACTCCGGTCCTGCCCCTGTTCGGCATGGGCCGCACGAACCTGCAGCCCGTATTCGTGGGAGACGTTGCGGAAGCCTGCGTGAGGGTCCTGGCCGATCCCTCGACGCAGGGCAAGGCCTACGAATTGGGCGGGCCCCGGGTCTACACCTACAAAGCACTCTTACAATTGGTGCTCAAGCAAGTCGACAGGAGAAGGGTTTTGGTCCCGGTGCCGTTCTTCTTGTGGGACACGTTAGCGGCCGGTATGGCGCTCTTCCCCAACCCGCCATTGACCCGTGATCAAGTGAAGCTGATGAAACAGGACAACGTGATCGAGGGGAACGAATTGACACTGGAAGACCTCGGGATTAGCCCGGTCTCCGTGGAAGAGATCCTGTCCACCTACATCAGCCCTGATTACGGAGTTCCAGCATCTTGAGCCCCTCTCTTCAGAAAGCTGTCCCTACGCAAGCGCCGAATATGTGCAAGCCGACGTCGGCGAAGGCCCGGCCAGCGGGCAAGCTCCCGCCTCGGCACGCCGCGCGAATCTAGCGGCTCGGGATCGCCGCGCCGCATGCCAGGTCTTGGTCGCGGTAGGCCGATTGCCAGTTGTGCGCGGATTCGAGCTGCGGGCACTGAAGAAACCGGACCCCGCGCAGATCGGCCGCGTCGAGATCGGCGCCATCGATCACGGCCTTGAAAAGATTGGCGCCCTCGAGGCGTGCACCGGTGAGCTTGGCGCCGCTGAGATTGGCGCCGCGAAGATCGGCGTCCCGAAGGTCGGCGCCGGAAAGATCGGCTCCCTCAAGACCCAGGCCGCGCAGGGCGCCGCCTGAAAGATCTATGGTCGCCTCGGTTTGTTCCGCCCGCCAAGCGTTCCATGCCTGGGCCCCCTGCTTCAGTACATCCATCTGTTCGTTATTCGCCATCTTCCGGCTCCGGGATCAAGTCAAGAGGCAGGCGCGTATGGGCATCGCGGATCGTGTGCATGATTTGCTCTATGGTCAGTCCCCCCACATCCCGCAGATCGGCGCCCGACAAATCGGTGCGGTGAAACGTCGCCACCCGCAGATAAGCACCGCGGAGATCGGCGCCGTTGAATGACGCGTGCTTTAGGATTACGCCGCCCATTCGGGCACCCCGCAGGTCCGCACCGTGTAGACACGTATCCTGGAACGACGCGCCACGCAGGTTCGCCCGGCGTAAATCCGCACCGCTCAGATCCGCCCCATCGAGAATCGCGCCACTCATATCGGCGTCGCGAAAGTTCGCATTGCGGAAGTCTGAGTTTGCCATGATGGCAAACTCCATATCGGCTTCGGCCATGCAAACTCCTTCGCAGTCGGCGTCGGTCAAATTGATCCCGCTGAGCCGCCCACGGGTCAAGTCGGCGGCGGCGAGACGGCCGCGTTGCATCGTGGCTCCGATCAGGATCGCTCGCCTGAGATCGGCGCCCGCGAAGTCCGCGCCGGCGAGATCCGCACGTTGCATGCGGATGTGCCATAGCTTCATACCGGCGAAGGATTTCCCCACGAGATCGGTCGAGTCCAGATTGGCCCGTTTACCAGACCGCTGCTTGGATTCCACATAGAGCTCGTGGGCTTGGAGAGTCCGTGCCAGCGCCTCGGGTGCAATCGAGCGCATCGGGGCGCCATCATGGAAATCGATGCCCCCCGCGAACGGCGAGCGAGGCAGGGTGGAGTCGGCCATGTGGATAATAGTAGCAGGTGTCCGTTCTTGGACCTAGGCCTCGGGTTGCGGCACAGCGACGACCATGCTGGCAAGCAGGGGACAGCGGATTTAATCCGGAAACGTCTCAACCAGCTCTTTGAGCCGGGCCTTGGCATCCCGCAGTATGGACTCGCCGTCGCCGACAAGGAGGATGTCGAAGTCGAGATCCAGGAGCTTGCGCAGGTTATTTCGGAGGCGAGCCGGGTCATCCATTACGCGCTCCGGCAGGCGTCCGACAACCCTTAACAAAACCAGGCATTCGCGGCGGCATGCTGAGAGCACCTGAACGACGGGAATCGACGCGAATCGATCGTTCGACGAAAAGCAGCCCTCCGCTGGCTCGAACCCTCCTCACGCACAGACCAGCCCGCCGGGTGTTGCAATTTGATCTGCACCGTTTTAGTATACCTACCGGTGTATATACGTAAGGAGGGCAGCCGCAATGAGCGTTTCTCCGAATGAGGCTGTAGCTGCCGCCACGCAACGGCTCGATGCCTGCTATGCTGGCCCAGAGTGTGACTGGGATCGCTTTTTCCGGCCACGACGCGAGATGGCGAATTTCGCCACGCGGTACCATCTCGTCTATCCGGCGTTGGCTTACTTTATTACCTTGAAGGAGCGATCAGAGCTCGCAGATACCGTCCGTCCGAAGCTCGATACGATGTATCGGGGCCTTCTCGATGAAAGGGTGTGGAGCTACTGGCACAGGGAACTGGACGAGACGACCTGGCCGCTGCAGGAGCGCAACCTAACCTACGCGGGCCGGTTGGCAACTTTCGTCGGACTCTACATCGACGCCTTTGGCGAACCACCTGTCGACACAATCGATCTCGAAGGGCGCTCAACGACTTACCGCGGCCTTTCCGAGAGCTTGCATCGGCAGATGACAGAGTCGCCGAGCTGCGGTGTGAGCTGCTACCACCATCAATCGATGGTCATGTGCAATGCTCATATGCTCATCAACAACGTTCTACACGATCGGCTCTTTGGCACGTCCTATGCCTCGGCAAACGAGGCCTGGATGCGAACGCTCAATGATCATCTGGCGCGGAACGAGCCCGACGGTCCGTTGTTCTATTACGGTACGAAATCCAATGAAGTTGCACCGGAAGAGAAGAAGAAATCCGTCGGGGCAGATATATGGGCGCTGTTCCTCATGAGTGGGGTGATCCCCGACCGGGTATCGGACTGGTTCGAACGTTGGCAGTCGAACATCACCTATGCAGATGATCGGGCCTATGTCGAAGTAACTCCCAAGGATTTGGAAATCGAGTTCTCTTCGGTTCCCTTAGCGACGGCCTGGGCGTTTTGTCTTGCCAAGGAACTTGGTCAGAATGAGCGCGCCGAATTGCTGCGCAACTCACTCAAGGATCAGGTGGTGACAGGCTTCGAGCTCGATCCCTTGCTGTCCGGGCTGTACCTCCTTGGGGAGAAGCTGCGACCGGGGGCGTTCTACCGTCTCGTTTCCGGCGCAGGTTAGGGCTGATCATGCGGGGGACAGCGGAGGAAACACGCCGACGCATCTTAAAGGCCGCGGGAAAGCTCTTCTACGACCGCGGCATACGTAACGTCAGTGTCGATGCTGTGGCCGAGGAGGCGGAGGTCACCAAGCGGACGATCTACTACCATTTCGAGGGCAAGGATGCCTTAGTCGCGGCTTACCTCGAAGCTCGAAATGCCCCGGTTCTGGCCGGCCTTCAGCGGGCCATGACAAGTGTCGAGGGGAGTGCGATCGAGCAGACGAAGGCTTTGTTCGCCATGTTGGCGGAGCAGGTAAAGTCCCCCGCCTGGAAAGGTTGCCCTTTTGCACGTGCTGTCGCGGAACTCCCCGCCGAGCTCGACCATCCGGCGCTTGAGATCGCCGCCAATCACAAGGCCGCGTTCGAGGCATGGCTTCGTGAACGCTTCGCTGCGGACGGATTGGACGATTCCCCGCTTCTCGCTCGCCAGATCATGGTGCTTCTCGACGGGGCGATTACCGAGATGCTGATTCACCGGGATGCAGCCTACGCGGAGGCTGCTGCCGCCGCTGCGGCTACACTCCTGTCGGTGCATGGTGCGAGCGTGCACGACCGTTGATCAATGAACGAATGCTCCCGGCCGATCTCAGCCACTGGCGCGGCACGTCCGAGTTGGGTCGTGTGTCACGAACGCACCAACGATGAAAGGAGGTGCGATTCTGTACGAGAGATGAGGGCAGGCCCCTCGGAGCCGGCAGTCAGGTGCGGGCTTCAAACCACTGCAAGCTGCTGTCGTAAAGAGCGATGGTGGTGAGCGTTGCAGAAAACGTCGATGACCAAGATCACGACCCGATCGCGCCCGCTCGATTTTGCCGCGCCGTCCGCCGTCCACACCGCGCGGACGGGATTTCGGTTCACGAGACTCGACCGTCGCGCACGGCCGTCTTGGAGAGAATCACGTTGCTCATGCTTCCGATGCGCCTCCACAGGGCGTATCCAGCGCGGTCGCCTTGGTCGAGTAGCGTGTGCGCGCGCAGGGCGGCCTGGATCGGAGCATCCTCGCCGTGCTCCATCACGAGGTCGTTGGCGTATCGATGAACGTCGGTGGCATAGGTCATCGCATCGCCCGCAAATAAAGGGCCCAGCCGCGTGGGCTGGGCCCGAGTTTACTGGAAAGATTATGAGCATTCATAGGGTGCGCTATAATTAGCGAAAATTGGTAAAGGCGAAGTAAAGGATATCGACTGTAAGTAATACGTAATACTACTTACGCATAAATACGAATGATTTGACATGACTGGTACTAGGAAATCGAACTTGTCGTTCCCGGGGCGGCCGGGTCTTACGCTGTCCGCTGCCGCCACGCTACGTTGGCCCACCGAGGCCGGGCGGACCGATCGCCGCGGTGCGGAGGCGCATCGCTCCCCACAATCCCGAGTACGCCGCTCGGGTGTTGTGGGATCTGTCTGGCCGTCCCCCGGGCTGCGACTCGGGCCGCGGCAATGCTGTTGAGTGGACGGGCTGGACCGTGCGTAAGAAGGCGCGGCGCACCCGGCCATGGCGACCGAGCGGTCGTCAAAAAAGGGAAGCCCCGCTTACGTAGCGGGGCTTCCCCGGAGTGGAAGAGAGGCTGTGCATCCAGAGGACACGATGACATCATGTGGGGAAAGAGTTGAGTAATGGTAAATAATTCACTCAATTAATCTAAGTATAAACGCGTACGTATAAATACGTATGTCTGAAATAATAAGTCGATATTGTAAATGGAGGCCCACGGATTTTTATATTACTTTCGCCAATTATGAGCCGTGCCGGCGCCTGGCGGCTGGGTTGCAACGGGGCGTCATCGACCCGACCGGCGTCGAGGCCCGGCAAGGATTGCAACCCGCGTACGGCCGGTCCCCGGCCTGCCTGTGTGTCGCCTTCATTTCGGCCACGAAGAAGTCCTTGAGCCTCTCCACGCCGCGTTCGATCGCCCGGCCGGCATGGTCCGGCGTGCCGCGGTTCCTGGTCATCGATCGCCTGCCATTTTCGGCTGAAGCGGGCGCCGGCGGTGTACCCGGGCCGGTCGGTATTCCTGCCTTGGCGGCGGATGCGGCACGGATCGCCGGAGCGACCGGGGCTTGGCGAGATCGCCCGACCCCTTGCGCGCGCCCCCATGTCAGCCTCACGGGCCTGTCAGCCTCGCGGAAGGTCATGTGAATCGCGCCCATAGGAGCGGAAAAATCCGAAGGCGGGCGCAACCCCGAAGGATTCTAGTCTTCACCGTGGGACTTTGAGCCCCGCGCGTCTTCAATGCGCCCACCAATAATCGGCTGACTCGCGTTTTTTATGTGGGAAATCACCCAGTTAGTCGCTATCGTGACGGTGCGGAATCGGCGGGAGGTCACCATGTTCTTGGATCTAGCGAAGCGCATCTCGCGTCGCTCGCGGAATGATTTGCGGCTCAGGTACTGGGGCCGCGTGCTGGCCGCGGTCTTCGTGGTCATCGGCGGGTTGGACCTAGTCTCGACCAACGCGGCGCTCGCCGCCGGTCATTTCGAGGGCAATCCGCTGGTTCGCTCGCTCCAGGCCGACATGGGCTCCTGGTGGTCACTGCCCAAGATGGCCTTCCACCTGCTCCTGGCCTACCTGATCCTTTGGATCCCCTCCAAACGTATGCTGGCCACCGGGTCGCTGGTGAGCGCGGCGTACCTCTTGCTGTTGGTGAACAACTTCTATTGGGCCGGCTGGCCGCAATAGCTCTTCCGGGGGCAGCGGTCCGAATTTCCCTAGGGTGCCCGCGCGCCCGGCGTCCGATCACTTCCGCCTATAGGGTCTCGACGAAGGCGATGATGTCCTGGATGTTTTCCGGGGTCACCCGGAACTCCTTCACCTGCGAAGGCAGTTCGGTCCGATCCGGTCACGAGCCGAAGCCGCCTTCCGCCCGGCGCCCAGGGGTACTCGCCCGTTCGCGCGGCGCGGGTCCTTCCGGTTGCCCGAATCACCGTACCCGGCCTATAACGGCCGGACGCGCCGCGGCGCCTGGACACCTCAATTATACCGAGGAATCGAGAATCCATGAGACGGGTCGTTCTTGTTACCCTTTTGGCGATTGCGCTGGCCGGACTGGCGGGCTGCCAGATGCCGCGTTTCGAAACCGGCGTCGAGGCGGCCGGGCGCGGCGACTACGCCGCGGCGGTCCGGGTGTGGCGGCCGCTCGCCGAACGCGGCGATGCGCCCTCGCAATACCGCCTGGGCGCGCTCTACGCCCAGGGCAACGGGGTATCCCTCGACAGCAAGGAAGCGGCCAAGTGGTATCGGCTGGCGGCCGAACAGGGCTACGCCGAAGCGCAGTACGCCCTCGGCGGGCTCTACGCCGAGGGCGAGGGCGTCGATACGGACGCGGCCGAGGCGGCCAAGTGGTACCTGCTGGCCGCCGAACAGGGCCACGCCGATGCCCAATACGACCTCGGCGAGGCCCGCGCCAAGGGCGAGGGCGTCGAGGCGGGCTATGCCGCGGCGGTGGAATGGTATCGCCGCGCCGGCACCCAGGGCCACGCCGAAGCGCAGATCCGGCTCGGCGCCTTGTACGAAAAGGGTCTGGGCGTCGAGCAGAGCTACGCCGAGGCCTCGATTTGGTGGCGCAAGGCGGCGGCGCAAGGCCACGCCGAGGCACAGGCCACCCTGGGCGCGCTCTACGAGAAGGGCCTGGGCGTGCCGCAAAACTACACCGAGGCGGCCGCCTGGTGGCGCCAGGCCGCCGAGCAGGGCCACGCCGAGGCGCAGACCAACCTCGGCTACCTCTACTCCCGGGGCCTCGGCGTCAAGCGGGACTACGGCGCGGCGGCCGACTGGTGGCGCAAAGCGGCGTTCCAGGGCCTGCCGGCCGCGCAGTCGAACCTGGGGGTGCTGTTCGAGCAGGGCCGCGGCGTGCGCCAAAGCTACGCCGAGGCCATCCGCTGGTGGGAGCTGGCGGCGACGCAGGACTACCCGGACGCGCAGCACAACCTCGCCTACATGTACGCCAACGGCCAAGGCGTGCCCAAGGACTATGGCGAGGCGGTCAAATGGTGGCGCCTGGCCGCGCAGGGGAACCTGCCCATCGCCCAGCACTACCTTGCGGTCATGCACTCGAAGGGTCAGGGCGTGCCCCAGAGCCACGCCGAGGCGGCCAAATGGTACCGGCTTGCCGCCGAATTTGGCCGCGCCGAGTCGCAATTGGCGCTCGGCATCCTGTATCGGAATGGCCGGGGCGTGCCGGGCAACCGGGTCCAGGCGCACAAGTGGTTCAACCTGGCCGCGGCGCATTTCCCGCCGGGCGAGGACCGGGCGAACGCGGCCGCGCGGCGCGACCGCGTGGCCAGGGGGATGACCGCGGGCCAGATCGCCAAGGCCCAGCGTCTGGCGCGCGAATGGCGGCCCAAGACTCCCTAATACCAAGGAGCGTTGATAATGACCCGTTTCATGGGAGCAAATCGGCGCGCCCGATGACGGCGGCCGGGGCCACCTCACGATCGCCTAATTTCGGTCACGCTTTGGGCCGCTTCGCACGCCATATTGCCAGACCGGGGAGAGCGTGGCGTGAGCAACAAGAGCAAAACCAAATCGGAAACCTCTACAGATTCGGCGCGCCTGCGCCGTTGCCTGCTGTGCGGCGAGAATTTTTCCTCCGACGGGCCGCACAACCGTATCTGCAAACGGTGCAAGAGCGGCCAGGTCTGGCGTCAGGGCTGATACCAAAGATCCTTTGGTATGACGCGCGGCCCGGGTGCGCGGCTCAGGCGCCGGGGTCCCGGGCGCAGTCGATGCACACCGGGGTCGTGGGATCGAACTCCAGGCGCTTGAGCGCGATCGCCTCGCCGCAACTGGCGCAGAAGCCGTACTCGCCGTCGTCGAGCCGGGTGAGCGCCGCGTCGATGCGCCGCACCTCGACTTGTCGGCGCCGGTCGGTCTCGATCGACATGGCCTGGGATTGCATGGCGTCCATGCGCGAGAGACGGCCGACGCGGGCTTGGTCCAGCTCGACCGGCCGGCGCGCCTCCACGCTCGCCTCGGTCAGGTGCACCAGCTCCTGCCGCCGGGCGAGCAGGCGCGCCTTGGCGTCCGCGGCGTCGATCTCGGGCGTATCGTTCATGTCGGACCAGCATCCCATCGCGCCATCCGGCCGGGTGCGCCAACGGGTCGGGTGGCCGTAGTTTCGCCATGCGTACCCGGGAACAGCATAACGGCGCTCCGGCCGGCGGCAAGCGGCTTGCGGCGCCGAATCGGCCGCAAAGGCAAATTTCAATTGCCCTGGCGCCCGCGCGCGCTATAAAACCGGCTGCCGTGCCGACGGATCCGAGACCCGTTCGCCTGGGCGGCTGTGGCGGAATCGGTAGACGCGCAGCGTTGAGGTCGCTGTGGGGGAGACCCCGTGGAGGTTCAAGTCCTCTCAGCCGCACCACGCCTGCGAACGGGCCGGGCGAACGGGCTGGGCGAACGGGCTGGGCAAACGGGCTGGACAGACCAGGATAACAAGCCACGCGGCTGTGGCGGAATTGGTAGACGCGCTAGCTTCAGGTGCTAGTTCTCGCAAGGGAGTGGAGGTTCGAGTCCTCTCAGCCGCACCAGCTTAATTCTCCGGCCTGATCCGCCGGCTTTTCCGCAACCTCGCCGGCGATCCAACGGGTTCGTGATCCGGACCCGGGGGCCACGGTTGTGCGCGCCGGTGCGATACGGCATGATTCGCGGTCGAACGACTCGGCGGACCGCGATGCATCGGGGGTGGCCATGGCAAACGACCGGGAGGGATCGAGTGGCGACATCAGCGCCTCGGAGCTGGATGAACGGACCCACGCCGAGCTTCTGATGCTCTATCAGGACTCGGCCGTCTCGGTGCGCTTCGCCCGCGAGCGGCAGTGGAAGCTGGCCGGGGCCGCGCTGCTTCTGTTCACCGCCATCGTGGCGATCCCCGAACTGGTGGAGGTCAGCACGTTCGCGGCCAAGGGCCTGGTGCTCGCCAGCATCCTGATCGGCGCTTCGGCGATCTACGTGCTCGTCGTCTACCAGGTCTGGCAGAACGCCGAGCTGCGCCGCATGCAGACCATCGGCGACCGCTTCTCGAACATCTTCACCGAGCTCGGCGGCCGCAACGCGGCGCGCGAAGGCACGCTCCACGGTTACATCATCCTGTTCTTCATGATCGCCGCGATCGGGCTGGGCGACGCGCTCGCGGTCCTGCTGCTGTCGCGGTTCTACCTGTAAGGCGACGCCATGCGTTGGCAGCGACGGATCTCCGTGGTCGACGCCCACGCCGAGGGCGAGGTCGGGCGGGTCATCACCGGCGGCGTCCTGGACGTGCCGGGCGACACCATGTTCGACAAGAAGCGATATCTCGAGACCGAGGACGATTGGCTGCGCCGCTTCATCCTGTTCGAGCCGCGCGGCGGCGCCGCCATGTCGGTCAACCTGCTGTTGCCGCCGGCCGATCCGGCGGCCGATCTCGGCATGATCGTCATGGAATCGACCGACTATCCCGCGATGTCCGGTTCCAACGCCATCTGCGTGGTCACCGTCGCCCTCGAGACCGGCATCGTGCCCATGACCGAGCCCGAGACCAAGCTGGTGCTCGACACCCCGGCCGGGCTGGTGCCGGTCAGCGCCCGCTGCCGCGACGGCAAGTGCGAACGCGTCAGCCTGGACAACGTCCCGAGCTTCCTGCTGCACCGGAACGTGGCGCTCGAGGTACCCGGCGTCGGCAAGATCGCCGCCGATATCGCCTACGGCGGCGCCTTCTTCGTTCTCGTCGAGGCGCGCGACCTCGGCTTGGCCATGACGCCGGAGGAGGCGCGGCGCATGGTCGACCTGGGCGAGGCCATCAAGGCGGCGGCCAACGACGCGGTCACCGCGGTGCATCCGGACAACCCCGAGATCAAGGGCGTGACCTTCACCCTGTTCGGCGGGCCGCCCGAGGGTGCCGAGGGCGCGCGCAAGGTCGCGGTCGTGGTCTCCCCGGGCCGCCTCGACCGCAGCCCCTGCGGCACCGGCACCTCGGCGCGCCTGGCGACCCTGATCGCCAAGGGCGAGCTCGGACCCGGCGAGACGCTGATCCACGAATCGGTGATCGGCACCCGCTTCACCGCCGAGGCCGTCGGTCATACCGAAGTCGGCGGCATCCCGGCCGTGGTGCCGCGCCTGACCGGCCGCGGCTGGATCTTCGCCACCCACGAGTTCGGCTGGGACCCGAGCGATCCCTTCCCCCAGGGCTTCACGCTCTCCGACACCTGGGGCCCGGCCATGCACCCGGGCATCGCGGCGAAAGGCGGGACATCCAAGGACTAACCCGCGAGCGCGCGTTCCTCGATGCGAATGCGCTGGGCGAGGAGGGCCAGGTTGGCGAGCCCGAAGCCGAGCGCGATCTGCCAGGCGCCGAAGGCGAGCGGCAGGACCGGGATCTCGAGGGCCACCACCAGGTAATTCGGGTGGCGCAGGAAGCGGTACGGCCCGCGCGTGACGAGCGGCGCCCCGGGCACCACGATCACCCGCGTGGTCCAGCGCCCGCCCAGGCTGGCGATGACCCAGAGGCGGCCCAGTTGCAGCAGGCCGTAGAGGCCGAGCAGTCCCCAGTCGGCCGGCGCCTCGGCCGGCACCAGGACGAACAGCGCCGCGAGCCAGGCGCCGTGCAATGCCACGAAGAGCGGATAGTGGCCGGCGCCGTGTTCCACGCCGCCGGCGGCCAGCAGGCGCCGGGCGTTGCGCCGCGCGTACCCGAGTTCAGCCAGGCGTTGCAGCGCGACCAGCAGGGTCACGATCTGGGCCAGGCCCACCGCGGCTCAAGCCTCGAGCAGCAGGAACCCGGCGCTGAACCCGGGCCCCAGCGAAGAGACCAGGTGGCGCCCGTGCAGGCCGCCTTGAAGCCCGCGATCGAGCACGAACAGGACCGTCGCGCCCGACATGTTGCCGTAGTCGCGCAGCACCGCGCGGGCGTGGGTCATGGCGCCCGGCGCCAGGCCGAAGACCTCCTCCAGCGCATCCAGCACCTTGGCGCCGCCCGGGTGGCACAGGGTGCCGGCGAGGTCATTTCGAGTCAGGCCCTGGCGGGCCAGGAAGGCGTCAACCGCCTTGCCGTAGCGGGCGCGCACGATGCTCGGGATGTCGCGCGAGAACTGTACCCCGAAGCCGTCTTCCTCGACCCGCCAGCCCATGACCTCGAGCGTGTTCGGCCAAGTGTACTCGCCCCAACCGGTGATCTCGGGGCCCGCGGCGCCGCGCTCGCAGGTCACCAGCGCCGCCGCGGCGCCGTCGCCAAATAGCGCGGTGGCGATGATGTTGCTCTTGGAGACGTCGCTGTTACGGAAAGTCAGGCCGCAGAGCTCGACCACCAGGAACAGCACCAGGCTGCCGGGCGCGGCGCGCGCCATGGCCGCCGCGCGGGCCAGGCCGAGCACGCCGCCGGCACAGCCCAGGCCGAAAATCGGCAGGCGCTCGACGTCGCGCCGGAACGGCAGCTCTTCCATCAGGCGCGCGTCCAGGCTCGGCGTCGCGATGCCCGAGGTCGAGACCGCGACGATGGTGTCGACGCGCTCCGCCAGCACCCCGGCGCGGGCCAGGCAGTCCTGCGCGGCGCGGCGCAGGAGCTCTACCGCGTGGCTGATGAAAAGCGCGTTCTTCTCCTTCCAGCCGCCGGGCGCCTGGTACCATTCGAGCGGCACGCAGGAATAGCGCGTCTCGATGCCGGCGTTGTGGTAGACCGGCAGCAGGCGCTCGATCTCCTCGCCGCGCGCCTGGAACAGGAGCCGCGCCTGGGCCATGACCTCGTCCTGGCGCAGAACGAAGGTCGGCACCGCGGTGGCGAGGGATATGAGGTGGGCTGGACTGGGCATGGCGGATGTTTTCGGTTCGCGCGAGACTACGCTAGTCTAGTTTAGCGTCAATGCCCGAACCGGAGGATCACGTTCCCGTGCTCGACGGCTTCGACCGGACCCGCATCGCCACCAGCGGCGCCGAGATCAACGTCAGGAAGGCGGGCGCCGGGCCACCGCTGTTGCTGCTCCACGGCTACCCCCAGACCCACGTCATGTGGCACAAGATTGCGCCGCGCCTGGCCGAGCGCTTCACCGTGGTGCTGACCGACCTGCGCGGCTACGGCGACAGCGCCAAGCCGCCGGGCGGCGACGACCACGCGGCCTATTCCAAGCGCGCCATGGCCCAGGACCAGGTCGAGGTCATGGCCGCCCTCGGCTTCGAGCGCTTCGCCGTGGTCGGCCACGACCGGGGCGCGCGGGTCACCCACCGCATGGCCCTCGACCACCCCGAGCGGGTGTCGAAGGCGGCGGTGCTCGACATCGCGCCGACGCTGCACATGTACGAGCACGCGGACATAGCCTTTGCGACCGCCTACTACCACTGGTTCTTCCTGATCCAGCCCTTCGACCTGCCGGAGCGCCTGATCGGCGGCGACCCGGACTTCTACGTCGACAGGAAGATCGGCAAGTGGAGCAAGACCGAGGGCTGCTTCAGCGCCGAGGCGCTGGCCGAGTACAAGCGCTGCTTTCGCGATCCGGCGACCATCCACGCCACCTGCGAGGACTACCGCGCCGCGGCCGGCATCGACCTGGAACACGACCGCGCCGACCTGGAGCGCAAGATCGCCTGCCCCTTGCTCGTGCTTTGGGGCGCCGGGGGGGTGATCGAGCGGACCTACGACACCCTGGCGGTCTGGCGCGCGCGCGCCGAGGACGCGAGCGGCCGGGCGCTGCCCTGCGGCCATTTCCTGCCCGAGGAGGCGCCGGAGGAGACGCTGGCCGAGCTTGTGGCTTTTCTGTAGCTGACCGGATTCCTTAATGCATTAATGACACGCTGGCCCCGATGGCCCGCGCTCCCCTATAGTGGGGGGCGACGAGGGAGGACGTGAGCGGCGTGGACGGCGCGAAGGGCAAGGACGAGTTGGACGGCAAGCGCGGGCCGGGGCGCTCGGGCGTGCTCAGCCGCCTGCGCACTTATTTCTTCGCCGGCATCCTGGTCACGGCGCCGGTCGGCATCACCTTCTGGCTGGCCTGGAAGGTCATCGGCTTCATCGACAATCAGGTGACCCCGCTGGTTCCGCCGCAGTGGAACCCGGAGACCTACCTGCCGTTCAGCATTCCGGGCCTGGGCCTGATCATCTCGATCGTGGTTCTGATCGTGATCGGTTTCGTCGCCGCCGGCTACGCGGGGCGCGCGCTGGTGCGCCTGGGCGAGCGCCTGGTCGCGCGCGTGCCGGTGGCGCGCAGCGTCTACAGTTGGACCAAGCAGGTCTTCGAGACCGTGCTGTCCCAGCAGTCGGCCGCGTTCAACGAGGTCGTCGTGGTGGAATACCCCTGCCGCGGGATTTGGGCGGTCGGCTTCATCACCGGCCAGACGGTCGGCGAGGTCCAGGGCCTGACCGAGGAGACGGTGTTCAACGTCTTCATCCCGGCGACGCCCAATCCGACCACCGGCTTCCTGTTGTTCATCCCCGCGCGCGACATCCACCACCTGGACATGACGGTCGAGGAGGGCATCAAGCTGGTGATCTCCGGCGGCATCGTGGTGCCGCCACAGCGTAGCGCCGAGGAGGCCGCCAAAATCGCCGAGGCGGCCTCGGCCCGGGCGCGCCGGATCGACGCCGAAAGGGCGGGCGAGCAGCACGGCGACGGTGGCAAGCTCGACCTCTTGAAGCGGCTGCGCAACTACTTCTTCGCCGGGGTCCTGGTGACCGCGCCCATCGGCATCACCATTTGGATCGCCTGGAGCCTGGTCGGCTTCGTCGACGACCAGGTCATGCCGCTCATCCCGGACCAGTGGAACCCGGAGAGCTACTTGCCGTTCAGCCTGCCGGGCCTGGGGGTCCTGGTCATCATCGTGGGGCTCGTCGTGATCGGCTTCTTCGCCGCCGGCGTGGTCGGGCGCAACCTGGTCGGCATCGGCGAACGGCTGCTCGACCGCATGCCGGTCATCCGCAGCATCTACGCCGCGATCAAGCAGCTCATCGAGACCGTGTTCAAGGAACAGAGCAAGGCGTTTCGCGAGGTGGTGCTCATTCAGTATCCGCGTAAAGAGAGCTGGGCGATCGGCTTCGTCACCGGGGAAACCGAGACCCACGTCCAACACGAAACCGCCAGGAACGTGGTCAACGTCTTCCTGCCGACCACGCCCAACCCGACCTCGGGGTTCCTGCTGTTCGTGCCACGCGAGGATATTCAGGCGCTCGGCATGACCATAGAGGAGGGCATCAAGATGGTGGTCTCGGGCGGCATCGTGACGCCGCCGGACCGGCGCGAGGCGGCGGACGAAGGCGAGGGGGACGAGCCCAAGATCGCCGAGAGCGCGTAAGCGGGCTCGTCTAGCCTGAGCCCAGGTACTTCACCGCGGCGTCGCGTTCGAAGAGGTAGAGCAGGACCCTGAGCGCCGCCCCGCGTGGCCCCGCCAAGTCCGGGTCCTTCGCGATAATCAGGCGCGCGTCGTCGCGCGCCGTGGCCAAAAGCTCGTCGTGGACCGCCAGGTCGGCGAGGCGGAACTCGGGAAAGCCGCTCTGGCGCGTGCCCAGCAACTCGCCGGCGCCGCGCAGGCGCAGGTCCTCCTCGGCGATGCGGAAGCCGTCGTCGGTCTCGCGCAGGATATGGATTCGCGCGCGCGCGGCCTCGCCGAGCGGCCCCTGATAGAGCAGCAGGCAGGTGGATTTCCCGGCGCCGCGCCCGACGCGCCCGCGTAGTTGATGCAGTTGCGCCAGCCCAAAGCGCTCGGCGTGCTCGATCACCATGACCGTGGCGGCGGCGACGTCGACGCCGACCTCGATCACCGTGGTCGCGACCAGGAGATCGATCGGCCCTTCGGCGAAGGCGGCCATGACCGCATCCTTGTCCTTGCCCCTCATGCGCCCGTGCACCAGGCCGACCCGGGCGCCGAAGCGCTGGCTCAGGGACTTGTGGCGCGCCTCGGCGGCGGCCAGGTCGCTGGCCTCGGATTCCTCCACCAGCGGACAGACCCAGTAGACCTTAGCGCCTCTGGGAGCGCTTCCGGGGACGCCCCCTTGGGCGCCCGCATCGAGCGCCCGGGCGATGCCGTCGATGACCTCGTCCAGGCGATCCAGCGGCAAGGCGCGGGTATCGATGGGCTGGCGTCCGGCCGGCTTCTCGGTCAGGCGCGAAACCTCCATGTCGCCGTAGGAGGTCAGCACCAGGGTGCGCGGGATCGGGGTCGCGGTCATGACCAGCACGTCCACCGCCCCCCGGCCCTTGGCCCCCTGGGGGCCCTTGGCGGCCAGGGTCAGGCGCTGGTGCACGCCGAAGCGGTGCTGCTCGTCGATGACCGCGAGCGCCAGGTCGCGGAACGCCACCTCCTTCTGGAACAGCGCGTGGGTGCCGACCGCGAGGCCGGATTCGCCGCTTTCCAGGCGCGCCAGCGCGGCCTCGCGCGCCTTGCCCTTGTCGCGCCCGGTCAAAAGCTCGAGACCGACGCCCGCGGCCTCGGCGAGCGGCGCGATGGTGTGCAGGTGCTGGCGCGCCAGGATCTCGGTCGGCGCCATGAGCGCGGCCTGGAACCCGGCCTCGACCGCGCTCAGCATGGCCATGAGCGCGACCACCGTCTTGCCGCTGCCGACGTCGCCCTGGAGCAGGCGCAGCATGCGCGACTGGCTCGCCATGTCGGCGGAAATCTCGGCCCCGGCCTGGCGCTGCGAGGCCGTCAACTGGAAGGGCAGGGCGGCCATCGCCCGGTCGCACAAACGCCCGTCGCCGCGGATCGCCCGGCCGCGCTGTCCGCGCTGGTGGTGACGGATCAGGCCGAGCGCCAATTGGTTGGCGAGCAACTCGTCGTAGGCCAGGCGCCGGCGCGTGGGGGTCAGCGGGTCCAGGTCCTCCGGCCCGCGCGGCGCGTGGGCGGCGCCGAGCGCGGTACGCCAGTCCGGCCAGCCCTCGCGCGCGCAAAAGGCGGGATCGAGCCACTCGGCCGGCGCGGGCGCGCGTTCGAGGGCGCCGCGCACCGCCTTGCCCAGGGGCTTGAGGGTGAGCCCGGCGGTCAGGGGATAGACCGGCTCGACGCGCTTCAGGCTGCGCAGCTCCTCGAGCCGGCCGATGTGGTCCGGGTGCGACATCTGCAGCCGGCCGCCGAACACCTCGAGCCGGCCGCTGACCACCCGGACCTCACCCTCGGGCAGGATCTTGCTTAGGTAGTCCGCCTTGGCGTGGAAGAACACCAGCGTCACCTCGCCGGTGTCGTCATGGCACGCGATCCGGTAGGGTTGGCGCGGGTTGCGCGGCGCCAGATGCTGGCCGACCCGAAGGGTCAGGGTCGCCACCCGGTCGGGCTCGGCGTCGGCGATCTTGGGCGCGTAGCGGCGGTCGATCAGGCCGCTCGGCAGGTGCCAACAGAGGTCGACCACGTGCGGGCCGGCCAGGCTCTCGATCAACTTGGCGGTGCGCGGCCCGACGCCGGGCAGGGCGGTGACCGGGGCGAAGAGGGGAAACAGGATCTCGGGTCGCAAGGGCTTTTTCCGGCGTTCGGCCGCTGACAGGTAGTGGTTAAAGCTTTATATCGTATGCGGGAGGCAAGAGCCTGCGATAAAAACCGGATATGACCGAAAGCCTGGACATCCGACGCAAGCGCCTGAGGTTCCGCAGCCGGCACCGAGGCACCAAGGAGCTGGATCTTCTGCTGGGCGGTTTCGCGGAGCGGGCGCTCGCGGCCATGACCGAGGCCGAGCTCGACCGCTACGAGGCGCTGCTCCGGGTGCCCTCGCCCGTGCTCTACGCCTGGCTCGTGGGCCACGGCGATCCGCCGGCCGAGCACGACAACGAGGTGACCCGGGCGCTGCTCGATTACCGCTTCGAGCCGGGCGGCGGTTGAGCCGGCGCGCGCATTGATGACGGTCTCGGCACCGGCACCGCGGATCGCGGACTTGGCGGGTCGGCTGTCCGGCTCCGGCCGGACGCTGATCGCGAATGCGCCCGAAGGCCTGGACGCCCTGCTGCTCGCCGAGCTGGCGACGGCGCGGGGGCCCGATCCGGTCCTGCACGTGGCGCGCGACGACGTGCGCATGGCGCGCCTCGCGGCGACGCTGGGTTTCTTCGCGCCCGAGGCCGAGGTGCTCACCTTCCCGGCCTGGGACTGCCTGCCCTACGACCGGGTCGGCCCGCACCGCGACATCCTGGCCCGGCGCATCGATACGCTCACCCGCCTGATCGAGGCCGCGCCGGCGCCCGGCGGGCGGGTGGTGATCACCACGGTCAACGCGCTCTTGCAGCGGGTGCCGCCGGGCACGGCTTTCGCCGGGCGGGTGCTCGAGGGGGCGCCCGGCACGCGCCTCGAACTCGAGGCGCTGACCGGCTACTTCGCGCGCAACGGCTACCTGCGCGCCGAGACCGTGGGCGAGCCCGGCGAATTCGCCCTGCGTGGCGGCATCGTCGACGTCTTCCCGCCCGGCGAGGAGCAGCCCCTGCGCCTCGACTTCTTCGGCGACGAGCTGGAGAGCATCCGCCGCTTCGACCCGCTGAGCCAGCGCACCACGGGCACGGCGGCGGCCTTCCGCCTGAAGCCGGTCAACGAAGTGATCCTCGAGCCCGAGGCGATCGCGCGCTTCCGCGCCGGATACCTGCGCGCCTTCGGCGCCGTGCGCGGCGCGGATCCGCTCTACGAGGCGGTCAGCGCCGGGCGCCGGCATCCGGGCATGGAGCACTGGCTGCCGCTGTTCCATGAGGAGTTGGTGACCCTTTTCGACTATCTGCCCGCCGCCGCGGTCACCCTCGACCATCAGGCCGAGGAGGCGCGCGGCGCCCGGATCGAGACGATCGCCGACTACTTCGGCGCGCGCAAGAACCTGGAGGGCGGCGGGGCGATCGACGGGTCGACCTACAAGCCGCTGGACCCTGAGCTGCTTTACTTGAGCGCGGCGGACTGGGACGCGCGGCTCGCCGAGCGCGCGGTCGGCCAATTCTCCCCCTTCGCCGCGCCCGAGCACAGGCCCGAGGTCTTCGATGCCCAGGGCCGGCGCGGCCGCGATTTCGCCGAGGCGCGGGCGAGCGCCGAGACCAACCTGTTCGACGCGGTCGACGCCCATATCGCCGCCGAGCAGGCGGCCGGGCGCCGGGTCCTGGTGGTCGGCTACAGCGCCGGCACGCGCGACCGCCTGGGCGTGCTGTTGCACGAGCACGGCTTATCCGCGCTGGTTCCGGTCGAGACCTGGGCCGAGGCGCGGGCGCTTCCGACCGCGACCGCGGGCCTGACCACGCTTGAGATCGAGACCGGTTTCGCCGCGCCCGAGGCCAGCTTCATCACCGAGCAGGACATCCTCGGCGAGCGCATCGCCCGGCCGCCGCGCAAGCGGCGCCGCTCGGAGGACTTCCTGACCGAGGTCACGGCGCTCCACGAGGGCGACTTCGTGGTCCACCTGGAGCACGGCATCGGGCAATACCAGGGCCTGGTCGCGCTCGACGTGCACGGCGCGCCGCACGACTGCCTGAAGGTGGTCTACCACGGCGGCGACCGGCTGTTCGTGCCGGTCGAGAATATCGAGGTGCTGTCGCGCTTCGGGTCCGAGGACGCCGAGGTCGACCTCGATCGCCTGGGCGGGGCCAACTGGCAGGCGCGCAAGGCGCGCGTCAAGCGGCGCCTGAGGAACATCGCCGACCGGCTGATCAAGGTCGCCGCCGCGCGCGCCATGAAAGCGACCGAGCCCCTCGAGCCGCCGGCCGGCCTCTACGACGAGTTCGCCGCGCGCTTTCCCTACCCCGAGACCGAGGACCAGGACCGCGCCATCGACGATACCCTGGCGGACCTGGCCGCGGGCCGGCCCATGGACCGGCTGATCTGCGGCGACGTCGGCTTCGGCAAGACCGAGGTGGCGCTGCGCGCCGCCTTCGTCACGGTCATGGAGGGCAAGCAGGTCGCGGTCGTGGTGCCGACCACGCTGTTGTGCCGCCAGCACCACCAGACCTTCCGCGAGCGCTTCGCCGGTCTGCCGGTGCGCATCGAGGCGATTTCGCGCCTGGTCGGCGCCAAGAAGGTCGCCGCGGCCAAGGCCGGCCTCAAGGATGGCCAGGTCGACATCGTCATCGGCACTCACGCGCTCCTCGGCAAGACGATCGAGTTCCGCGACCTGGCGCTCCTGGTGGTCGACGAGGAGCAGCACTTCGGCGTCCGCCAGAAGGAGCGCCTCAAGGAGCTGCGCGAAAGCGTCCACGTGCTGACGCTGAGCGCGACGCCGATCCCGCGCACCCTCCAGCTCGCCATGTCCGGGGTCAAGGAGATGAGCCTGATCGCGACGCCGCCGGTGGACCGCCTGGCGGTGCGCACCTTCGTGCTGCCCTACGACCCGGTGGTGGTGCGCGAGGCGATTCTGCGCGAGCACTTTCGCGGCGGCCAGATCTTCTACGTCTGCCCGCGCGTCGAGGACCTGGCGGGCCTGGAGGCGCGCCTGGCCAAGCTGGTGCCCGAGGTCAAGCTCGGCGTCGCCCACGGCCAGATGGCGGCGCGCGACCTGGAGAACGTGATGAGCGCCTTCTACGACCGCCGCTTCGACCTGCTGCTCTCGACCAACATCATCGAGTCCGGGCTCGACATTCCGAACGCCAATACCATCGTCGTGCACCGCTCGGACATGTTCGGGCTGTCCCAGCTCTACCAGCTGCGCGGCCGCATCGGGCGCTCCAAGGTGCGCGGCTACGCCTACCTGACGCTGCCGCCCGGGCGCCTGCTCAAGCCGGCCGCCGAGAAGCGCCTGGGCATCATGCAGACGCTCGATACGCTCGGCGCCGGCTTTACCCTGGCCAGCCACGACATGGACATCCGCGGCGCCGGCAACCTGATCGGCGAGGAGCAGTCGGGCCACATCCGCGAAGTCGGCGTCGAGCTCTATCAGCAGATGCTGGAGGAGGCGGTGACGGCGGCGCGCGCCGGCGGAACCGCGGCGGGCGAGGGAGAAGCGGCGGCCGAGGCCTTCACGCCGCAGATCAGCATCGGCACCTCGATCATGATCCCGGAGGCTTACGTCGCCGATTTGGGCGTGCGCCTGGGCCTCTACCGGCGCCTCTCGAGGTTGGTCGACAAGGCCGAGATCGAGGGCTTCGCCGCCGAGCTCATCGACCGCTTCGGGCCGCTGCCCGAGGAGGTCGAAAACCTGCTCCAGGTGGTGGCGATCAAGCGCCTGTGCCGCGACGCCGGTATCGACAAGGTCGAGGCCGGCCCCAAGGGCGCGGTCGTGTCGTTCTACAAGGACCGCTTCGCCAAGCCCGCCGAGCTGGTCGCCTTCATCCAGCGCCAGCCCGGCACGGTCAAGCTGCGCCCGGACCACAAGCTGGTCTACCGCCGCCAGTGGGACGACCCGGGAGCCCGCCTGCGCGGCGTGCGCCGATTGGTCGACGAGCTGGCGAAGGTGGCGGGGTGAAGCCCGGGCCTAGGCGCATCACGTATTGTGGTATACTTGTGGGCACGCGATCAAGCCCTCTGGCGGTCTCGCGGACGGCCGCCGCCGCGCGCCGACCGCCAAGACAAGGAGAACGGGCCATGAGATTACTCTTGCTGACCGGCGTTTGCCTGGTGCTGATTTCGAGCACCGCGCTCGCCTGCCGGGGCACCGCGGAATTTC
Organism: Pseudomonadota bacterium; assembly: GCA_022572105.1. Taxonomy (GTDB): domain Bacteria; phylum Pseudomonadota; class Alphaproteobacteria; order Kiloniellales; family J153; genus JACZWN01. The sequence goes on from JACZWN010000004.1 coordinate 25,181, forward strand.
CCCAGGTGAACCAGCAGCTCCAGTCCTCGACCCTGGCGCCGGAGCGCCTCGACGCGCTGCTGGATCAGCTCACCCAAGGCGCGGCGATGCACGAGCAGGCGCATCAACAGGGCGACATGAGCAAAATGGGGCAGTCGATCCGAATCCTCGACGACGTCATAGAGCAAATGAATCAATAGACGCCGCGCCGGGCGCGCGGGTCGAATTTGCTTGGCAACAGCAAGCTAACTCGGACCACCACGGGCGCGTGGTCGTCTGCGCGCGCGGCCATACCATGACTTGAGGCTCAGGCCTCCTCCGCATCCTCCTGGTTGGCCAGGTCGAAGAGCTGGAACAGGACCTCGGGCGCGTGGGCGCCGGCCAGGGCATGCTGGCCGTTGAAGATGAAGCAGGGCACGCCGCTGATGCCGGCTTGGCGCGCGCTCTTGTCCTCGGCGCGGACCGCCTCGGCCTCGGCGTCGCTGGCCAGGAAGGCGCGGGTTTCCTCGGCATCCAGGCCGGCCTCGGCGGCGGCGGCGGCCAGGACCTCGGGATCGCCGATGTCCTCGGCGCGCAGGAAATAGGCGTCGAACAGCGCCTGCACGACCGCGTCCTGGCGCCCCTGGCCCTGGGGCGCCGCGTTGGCGGCGTGGCGGATCAGGCGGTGCGAGTCGATGGTGTTGGGCGTGCGTTTCATGCGCTCGAAGGCGAAGTCGATGCCCTCGGACTCGCCGGCCGCGCGGACCTGGTCGTAGATCGCCTCGGCGTTGCTGGCGCCGCCGAACTTGAGCTCGAGATATTGGCTCCGGTCCATGCCGCCGGCCGGCATGTCCGGGTTGAGCTGGAAGGCGCGCCAGTGGATCGTCAGGTCCGGCTGCGGCCGCTCGGCGAGGGCGCGCTCCAGCCGGCGCTTGCCGATGAAGCACCAGGGGCAGATCGTGTCGGAGAAGATGTCGATGTCCATCGCAAGTCCAATCGCGATCGTGGGGCGCCCCGGACTTGACCTTTACGGGGCCGCGCCCAACCATAGCGCAAATCCGCGGACGCGCCACCTCCCGAGCGCCCCAGCGCTTGACTGGTGAGGCCGGAAGAGGGCAGGGAATCGGCCCGCGCATTTTGGCAAGGGAGGCCGCAGGGGTGTCGCTGTTCGAGCAGAACCTGGAGCGCAACCAGGCGAATTCGGCGCCGCTCACGCCGATCACCTTCCTGCGCCGCGCGGCGGCCGTCTATCCCGACAAGACCGCGGTAATCCACGGGCCCCGGCGCTTCACCTACCGGGACCTCCACGCGCGCTCCTGCCGGCTGGCCTCGGCGCTGGCGCGGCGCGGCATCGGGCGCGGCGATACCGTGGCGATCATGGCGCCCAATACGCCGGCCATGCTCGAGGCGCACTACGGCGTGCCCATGGCCGGCGCGGTCTTGAACCCGCTCAACATCCGCCTCGACCCGGCGGCCATCGCCTTCATCCTGGAGCACGGCGGCGCCAAGGTGCTGCTCACCGACCGCGAGTTCTCGGAAGTGGTGCGCGCCGCCCTCAACCGGGTGGAGAACGCGCCGCTGATCGTCGATATCGACGACCCGCTGGCCGAGAGCGGCGCGCTCATCGGCGAACTCGAGTACGAGGCCCTGCTCGCCGAGGGCGACCCTCTCGCCGATTCCGGCGAACCCGGGGACGAGTGGCAGTCGATCTCACTGCTCTACACCTCGGGCACCACGGGCAGCCCGAAGGGCGTGGTCTACCACCACCGCGGCGCCTATCTGAACGCCTTCGGCAACATGATCACCTTCGGCCTGGGCCGCGACGCGGTCTACCTCTGGACCCTGCCCATGTTCCACTGCAACGGCTGGACCTTCACCTGGGCGGTGACCGCGGCCTGCGCGACCCACGTCTGCCTGCGCAAGGTCGAACCGGCGCCCGTGTTCGCACTCATCGAGGAGCACCGGGTAACCCATATGTGCGGCGCGCCCATCGTGCTCAACATGCTGGCCAACGCACCGCAGGAGGCGAAAGTCCGCTTCGACCACCGGGTCGAGATCGCAACCGGCGGCGCGGCGCCGCCGAGCGCGGTCATCGAGGCCATGGAGAACGACGGCTTCCGGGTCACCCATCTCTACGGCCTGACCGAATGCTACGGCCCGGCCGCGGTCTGCGACTGGCAGCCGGGCTGGGAGGACCTCGAACCGAAGGCACGCGCCGGCAAGCTGGCCCGCCAGGGGGTGCGCTACCTGACCCTGGAGGAGATCATGGTCGCCGACCCGGAGAGCGCGGCGGAGCTGCCCTGGGACGGCGCCTCCATGGGCGAGATCATGTTGCGCGGCAACACGGTGATGAAGGGCTACCTCAAGAACCCCTCGGCCACCGCGGCGGCCTTCGCCGGCGGCTGGTTCCGCACCGGCGATCTCGCCGTGCGCCATCCCGACGGCTACATCGAGATCAAGGACCGCTCCAAGGACGTGATCATCTCCGGCGGCGAGACCATTTCGAGCCTGGAGGTCGAGGAGGCGCTCTACCGCCATCCCAAGGTGCTCGAGGCCGCGGTCGTGGCCAAGCCGGACGAGAAATGGGGCGAGAGCCCGTGCGCCTTCGTGACCCTAAAGGACGGCCAGAACGCCAGCGCGGCGGAGATCATCGCCTTCTGCCGGGACATGATCGCCCATTACAAGGTGCCCAGGACCGTGGTCTTCGGCCCCTTGCCCAAGACCTCGACCGGCAAGATCCAGAAGTTCGTGCTGCGCGAGCGCGCCGCAGGCCTCCAAGGCATGACCGGGGCGCTCGAGGCATGACCGGGGCCGGGTCCCTGTTCGGCCTGGACGGCCAGGTGGCCATCGTGACCGGGGCCTCGAGCGGCCTGGGCCGGCATTTCGCCCTGACGCTGGCGCGCGCCGGCGCCAAGGTCGCGCTGGCGGCGCGCCGGACCGACCCGCTCGACGAGCTGGCGCGCCGGATCGAGGCCTTCGACGGGCGCGCCATCCCGGTGCCCCTCGACGTGACCGACCCGGCATCGGTGCGCGCCTGCGTCGGCGTCGCCGAGACCGAACTGGGTCCTATTTCGATCCTGGTCAACAACGCCGGCGTCGCCGTCGACAAGCCGGTCTTCGACCAGGACGAGGCGGACTGGGACCGGGTCCTCGACACCAACCTGAAGGGCGCCTGGATGATGGCCCAGGAGGTGGCGCGCCACATGGCCCGGCTCGGCCACGGCGGCTCGATCGTCAACGTCGCCTCGATCATGGGGCTTGGCGGGACCAGCCAGCTGGCGCCCTACTGCGCCTCCAAGGGCGGGCTGGTCAACCTGACCCGGGCGCTCGCGGTCGAGCTGGCGCGCCACGACATCCGGGTCAACGCGCTGGCGCCCGGCTACATCGAGACCGAGATGAACCGGGATTTTCTCGGCAGCGAGGCCGGGCGCGCGCTGGCCCAGCAGCGGGTGCCGCAACGGCGCTTCGGCCGGCCCGAGGACCTCGACGGCGCGCTCCTGCTGCTGGCCTCCAAGGCGGGGCGCTACATGACCGGCACGGTGCTCCCGGTTGACGGCGGCCAGTCGGCAAAAATGTAATTATTTCAAAATGTAAGCTATAAAACCTCGGAATGAACTTCAACATCGTTCCCGGACCGGAAGCGCACCGGAGCCGGCCGTGACCCTGGCCCCAGCGGAGCCGCGCCGAGGCGCGCGCCTAATAGACCGCGCGACCGCCGGAGAGGTCGAAGACGGCGCCGGTGCAGAAGCTGCAGTCCTCCGAGGCCAGCCAGGCGATGAGCGCGGCCGCCTCCTCGGGCCGGCCCGGGCGCCCGATCGGCATCCGCGCAAGCACCACTTGTTCGAGGTACTCCTGGGTCACGTCGCCGAGCATCTCGGTGTCGATGGCCGAGGGCGCGATGCAGTTCGCGATGACCCCGGTCTTGGCGAGTTCCTTGCCCAGCGCCTTGGTGTAGCCGATGGCGCCGGCCTTGGCGGCGGAATAGGCGGCGTTGGTCTGGGCGCCCTCCATGCCGGCGATCGAGGCGACCACGACGATGCGGCCGTAGCCGCGCTCGATCATGTGCGGCACGACCGCCCGGCAGCACAGGAAGACGCTGGTCAGATCGGCGCGGAGCAGCCGGTTCCACTCCTCGAGGGTGTAGTCCCAGGCGTCCTTGATGATCCCCGAGATGCCGGCGTTCGCGATCAAGACGTCGACCACGGGACAGAAGTCCAAGGTCGCCTCCATGGCCGAGGTCACGGCCCCGGCATCGGCCACGTCGACGGTGACGCTGTGCACCTCGCCCTTGGCCGAGAGCGTCGCGGCGGCCGCGGTCAGGCGCGGCTCGTCGATGTCCCAGAGACAGACCGCCGCGCCGGAACCGAGCAAACGCTCGGCGGTGGCGTAGCCGATGCCCTTGGCGCCGCCGGTGACGATGGCGCTGCGGCCTTGGAAATCCAGATCGTTCATCGCGCCCTCTCGGCAGTCAGGTGGCCGAGACAGCCTAGCCGGGCCAGCCTAGCCGGGCCAGCCCATTGGCTCCTGGGGCCCCTGGCGGGTTTCCCACTGGCCCTTGGCGGGGGTTCCCCTTAGGCGACCCGCTCGGCGGCGGCGACCTCGGCGCGGTCCATGAGGCAGTGGCTGATGAAGTCGAGGGATTGTTGGGAGTGATCGAACTCCACGCCGATTTCGTGCGGGCCGGTCCAGCAGTGCCTGGCGTAGGCGTAGCCGACCAGCGGATGTTCGATCCGGATCTCCAGGTTGCGCGGCATCTCGCCGTCGAGCCGCAACCTGGCCCCGCCGAGTGAGATGTCCTCGATCGTGCAGGCGCAGATGCGCCCATCGGCCGTGACGGTGAAAGGCCCGCGCCCGGCGAGCCCATAGCGCGGCCACTGGCGCCGGTCGTCCCGCTCCACGGCCTCCGCGTCTCGCATGGTGCTCATGACGGTTCTCCTCGCCCGGGTCCGGCCGGCCCCTTTGCGCCTGCCGTGCCTGCGCCTGCCGTGCCTGCGCCTGCCGTGCCCGCGCCTCCCGTGATAGACCGCCGGTGGTTAACGAAAGCTTACCGCCTCCCGGATCCGGCGCGGTCTTAGCGATCTCTTATCGGTCTCTTATCGATCGGGCGCGCATACTCGCGGCGCGGAACGATCGGTTCCCGCCGCCAAGGCCGGCAAAAATACACCCGGAGCGCGTTCGACGATGCACGACCCGAGATATCGCTGGGACCCGGACATGCCCGACGATACCCGGGGAACCGGTCTGCCCGACGATACCCAGGGAACCGGTCTGCTCGGCCAGACCACGCGGAATATCGGGATACTGCTGGCCGGTTGCCTGCTGATCGCCGGCGCCTTGAGCCGCCTAGGCGGAGCCGGCGACGCCGAGCCGGCGCCCGCGGCGCAGGCGCGCCCGGCCCCGGAGCCATTGGTGCAGCAGGCGGCGCGGCCCAGCGCCACGGGTGACGAGATGATCGTTCGGGCCGGTCCCAACGGTCAGTTCATGGTCGACGCCGTGGTCGACGGGGTCGAGATCCGCTTCCTGGTCGACACCGGCGCAACCAGCGTGGTGCTCACCGCCCAAGACGCCGAGCGCCTGGGATACCGGCTGGACGGGTTGGAATACAGCGAACGTTTCCAGACCGCCAATGGCGAGATCCTGGGTGCGCCGGTGGTCCTGCCGGAGCTGCGCATCGGCGATCTGGAGATCGAGGACGTGCGCTCCTCGGTGATCCGGGCGCCCCTGTCCACCTCGCTGCTCGGCATGACCTTCCTGAGCCGCCTGGAAAGCTTCGAGGTGCGCGACGAGGGGCTGATCCTGCGCTGGTGATGCGGCCCGAGGCGCGCGGTCGGGTGGCCGCGGGCTCTTGGCGCCAAAACACAGTAGTATAATTCGTCCGTCATCCTCAACGCCGGTCAAGAGTGTAGAAAACATTGAGAGAGTATTAAATTTTCGATAAATACAATTGTAATAACTTTGCGTCATTGTTTGATTTTTGTTGAATAATTTACCCGGTACACTATAATATTCATGCGATGAACTGGAGAAGCGCTGCATGATCACGGTCGGGCTTTGCCTCATCTACTATGGCGTGGCGCTCTGGGGTTACCAGCTGTACGGCTGGTTTGCCGACGGCGAGTGGAACCCCTATCCGGTCATGGCTGCCTGGAGGGCGTCGTTCGGGCGCCCGGACCTGAGTTGGCCGATCGCCGGTCCGATCATGGAATGGTTCATGAACTGGCCGCTCAGCCTGGTCCTCACCCTGCTCGGCTGCGCGATTCTGGGCACCGTGACCGGGGTTCGCCAGTACGCTCGGGCGCGCCTGCGCCGCCTGCGCCGCAAGTGGTTCGCCGAGCAGGCCGGCGCGGCCGGTTATGCGCCGTGGACCATCCCCCAGGCGGTCGACCATTTCGATAAAGAGGTTCTGGAGCGCGAAGGCAAGGGCGGGGCCGGGTACGGTTGACCCAGCGGCGGGGATACCAGGCGAAGAAGTCACGTAATACGGGGGCAGGGGGAGAATCCCGCCCGACAAACGAGGAGTAGAGACATGCGATTCGAGTTTCGTGGGACCAAGGTCCTTTGCCGGTCGAAGCGGGCGGCCGTGGCCGCGTTGATTGCGGTCTGCGCCGCCGTGTGGAGCGCGCCGGTGAGCGCCGACCCCCCGCCCTGGGCGCCGGCCTGGGGCCACAAGGCGCCGGCCTGGGGCTACAAGGCCAAGCACATGGGCAAAGGCAAGAACAAGCACAGGGTCCAGCAGGCCTACACCCCGCCCTACGACATCGGCCTGGGCCGCTGCAACCGCGATCTCATCGGCGGCCTGTTGGGCGGCGCCGCGGGCGGCCTGATCGGCTCGCGGTTCGGCAAGGGCGACGGCAAGCTGGCCGCGGTCGCCGGCGGCGCGTTGCTCGGCTTCCTGATCGGCGGCGGCATCGGCCGGTCCATGGACCAGGCCGACCAGTCGTGTCTGGAGCAGAGCCTGGAGCACGCCGAGGACGGCCAGCGGATCGCCTGGAACAACCCGGACAGCGGCACCCGGTATCAGGTCGTGCCGACCAAGACGATCGCGATGGCCGACGGCCGCTATTGCCGCGAGTACACCACCACGGCGACGGTCAGCGGCAAGGCCGAGACCGTCTACGGCCGCGCCTGCCGTCAGCCGGACGGCGCCTGGCAGATCAAGAGCTGAACCAAGCTCTTTCGAGAATTCGCCACGGGGGGCGGGGCGGGGCGGCTTCGGCCGCCCCGTTTTCCTTGGGCGATCTGGTCTACTTTATAGATATAGACCGGATACACTGGATCGATCGAACCCGCGTTGTGGGTTCGATCGACCCTGATCCGGTCTAGGCGCCGATCGGATAGCGCCGCAGGGGGGCGACCCGGCCTTTCCGGTCAGCCGGTCGCCGCGGCGGTCGCGGGTTCCGCTTTTTCGGTCGTGAAATCGGCGGGCAGGGTGATCTCCAGGAATTCCACGTCGTCCGAATGGGCGATCTCGACGTGGCGGATGCCGGGCGGCTGGTGCACGCAGGCGCCGGCCTCGAGCCGGACCGCGCCGACGCCTTCGTAGTCGAACTCGACCCAGCCCTGGAGCACGTAGACCAGTTGCACCTCCAGGTCGTGACTGTGCCAGCCGGTGCTGCCGTGCTTGCCCGGCTTGGCGCGGATCACGTGGGCGCCGACGCGCCCGCCGGTCGCGGCCTTGATGCCGAGGTCGCGGTACTCGAAGAAGGACCTGAGTCCCTGGCTCTCGAATTCCGCATCCTTGAGATGAGAAACGGAGAACTCCGCCTTGGGTTGGGCCGTGGTCATGGTGGTCGTGCTCCCTTGTCGACTGGATCGTGGGACCGCGCTTGCCGCCCGGCTTGCCAGGCCAGGATAGCACAGTTGGCCCCGGCCGCCGACATCGAGGTCGGCGTTGGAGAGCCTCGAGTCCGTGACGTACTTCCGGGGACGTACTTCCGGGGCGGTTCTAGTGGCTGAGTTCTCTGGCTTTTTTTCCCAATTCCCTAAACAACATAACAGCGAATTTTTTGAGCCGAACAGGGAATTTTTGGCCCGGAACAGGGAATTTACGATCCCTGCTTCCTGGCACGCGAAGGTTCTCGTGCCGTCTCGGCTTCTATAAGCGGATATCGATGCCGAATGTCTCCTGTCGGGGGTAAAGCGGTCGTCGCGAACAACACCCTCAGCCATAACCGGAAATCGGGAGGCGTACGAGAAGGCCAAACATTTCGAAATCTGTGTGCACCAAAATCCACTCTGATGTGGACCATTTCGACGTCAAGGAGACCGCAGCTTCAAGTGTGCCGGATTGCAGGCACGGCAAAGAGTGCGTTTCGGTATCGTCGTTCGCCGGCGTCTATGCGCCGTGATCAATGGGCGAGGATGTTTCGCAACTGACGCTCTCCGATCGGCATGGGGGCGCTCGATTTGAAGGCCTGCCACAGACACTCCTTGGGAGTGCCCGCGTAGTGAGCCGGCATGTCGTTTTTGCCCTGGTCAAAGCGCCAGGCCGACGCGGCATATCGCCTGGCCGTGGTCCAGATCTCCTGGGCCTGCATGCCGAGAGCAAGCTCATCGAGGAAGGTCTCGGCAAGATAGCACAAGGCCGCGTTGCGCTTGCGAATCGCCTCCTCGCGCCACCAGGGGATGCCGCCACGGGGGAAGATCAGGCCGAGGCCTTCTTCGAGGGTGCGAAACTGCCGCGTGAGATACCCGTCGATCGCCACGCCCAACCAGTCCGCGAGGTCGACGTCGAGCGGCTTGCCGTCGAAGCAACGGCCCATGA
>JACZWN010000005.1:0-20273 GCA_022572105.1 Pseudomonadota bacterium
CGACTCGGTGCAGCTCCTGCTCTCGGAAGGCGCCGAGGTCGGCGCCGTCGAGGGCGAGGGCCGCACGGCGCTGTTCCTGGCCGCCGGAAACGGACACGCAGAGGTGGTCCGCGACCTGACCCGCGCCGGGGCCTCGCCCGAGACCGCGAGCCGGGACGGAAAAACCGCGCTCGGCCGCGCCGCGGTCGGCGGCCACGCCGCGACGGTCGCCGTGCTGCTCGACGCCGGTGCCCGGGTCGACCGACCCGAAGCGGGCGGCCGAACGCCCTTGATCCTGGCCGCGCTCGGCGACCGGCCCGAAGTCCTGCGCCTGCTGATCGGGGCCGGCGCGCGGGTCGACGCCCGCGAAGCAGAGACCGGGAACACGGCGCTCATGCTGGCCGCCAACCGGGGTTATTTGGAGGTCCTGCGATCGCTGATCGAGGCCGGCGCGAACGTTCACGCCAAGGCCGCCGACGGCTGGACCGCGCTCGAGGCGGCCGAGATGGTCGGGGACGAGGACGCCGCGGCGCTCCTGCGCGCCGCAGACGCACGCGAGTAGCGCGCGGCCCGAGTCCGGGCGGGGCGCCCGGCCTACTGCGCTTCGGGCAGGCGTATGTTCTGGGTCGTGTAGCTGGCCGCGGTACCGCTCTGCATCGTATCCAGGATGACCCCGGCCACGATGGCGATCACGATGGCTGCGGCCGCCGCGGCGATAAACGCCTTCATGTCCTCACTCCGTCCTCGTCAGCGTCGAACGTTCGTCGTTTCATTCGTTGCGCGGCGCCGTGATGCGTTTCAGGAACGCAATCAAGTTCGCCCGGTCCTCGGCACTGGGCATCTGCTGCAAGGGCATCTTGCTGCCCGGCGTGAAGCTATGGGGCCCCTCGGCGAAGAGGGCGTCGACGGTTTGCTCGGTCCAGACCAGGCCCGTGCCGCGCAAGGCCTCCGAGTACTTGTAGTCGCCGACCGCCCCGGCCCGCCTGCCGAACAGGCCGTAGAGCGTCGGCCCGGCGCGTCTGGCGCCATTGGCCATGACCGTGTGACAGGCCGCGCATTTGCGGAACAGCTCCGCGCCCCGTGGATCCTCGGCGACCGCCTCGGGCGAGACGCCGGCGGCCAAGATCCGGTCTTGGGTCCGGCCGCTGCCACCGATCTCCGTGCCGGTCTTGAGATCCCAGATGCGCACGACCTCGTCCGACCCGGCCGACAACAGTCGCTCGCCGTCGGGGGTGAAGGCGAGTGACCAGACCGGGCGCTGGTGGCCGTAGAACGCCCGGATGAAGGTGGCCGTCTGGAGATCCCAGAGCATGACCGTGTGGTCGACGCCGCCCGAGGCGGCCAGACGCCCGTCCCTGGACACGGCGACGCCGAAGACCGGTCCCTCGTGGCCGACGAGGGAGGCCATCTCTTCGCCGTTTTCCAGGTCCCAGATCCGAACCGTCTCGTCGACCGAGGCGGACACCGCCCGCCTGCCGTCCGGGGTGAAGGTCAACGAGTTCACCCCGAAGTCGTGACCGGTCAGGGTGCGCAGCATCTCTCCGTCCGGCAAGCGCCAAAGCTTCAACGTCGAATCGTAGCTCCCGCTGAGCAGGCGGGTCCCGTCGGGCGAGAAGGCGACCGCGTTGACGTTGTTCTTGTGGCCTTCGAGCACGCCGGCCGGGGCGAGGGCCTCCAGGTCCCAGAGCCGGACCGTGCGGTCCCAGCCCGCCGAGGCCGCAAGCCGCCCGTTCGGCGAGACGGCGACCGCGGCGACCTTGCCCTGATGACCCTCGAAGGTGTGCAGCAAGGCGCCGCTTTGCGCGTCCCACAGCCGCACCGTGCCGTCGTCGCTGCTGGAGACGATCCGGCGCCCGTCGGGCAGGAAGGCCACGTCGTTGACCGCGCCCTCGTGCTCGTTGAAATCGCGGATTTCCGACTGGGCGCCCAAGTCCCAGAGGATCAGGCGATAGTCGAAGCTGGCCGAGGCGGCGAAGCGGCCGTCGGCGGAGACCGCGACCCCCTTGACGTAACCGCCATGCCCGGCGAGCTCCGCGTTCGCCGGCGGGCCGACCGTGCCCAATAGCGCTACGATCATGCCGGCCAGGAGTCGACGGCTAGGCCCGCAAAACGCTTTCCCGTCCCGCATTGGGTTCGTCAACGTAGTACTTTCAACAATGAAACTGGGCTTTCCCGAGCCGCGTCAAGACCGCGACCATCCGCCCGGCCACACCCCTATCACAACCATCACCCGACCTCTCCCCATCGCCGAACCGTGTAAAATGAGCGGACTGAGCGGCCGCCCGTCCGCGCCCTCCATTCGCGCGGATTGCGCCGCACTGGCGGCGCGTTCAGCGCCAGGTAGAACCTGCCTGCGCCGCGTCCGGTCATTGGAGGTTAGTGCCGCGGTCGCCACCGCCGGACAGAACGTAGCCGCTGGCCAGATGCCGAAACACGGAGATTGGCACTCCAGTGTCCGCATCGACGATAAAGGTATTGACCTGGAAGGCATCGTTGAAATCGCCGCCGCGAGTCATCACCGTGACGGCGTAGGCAGCTTTCCCGTCGGCCTTGACGGCGCGAATGCCTAAAACCTGCACCGGGTAGGTCTGCTCGACCTGCTGCTTGAGCTCGTCTGGGCTTAACTTAGGACCGGCCCGCGCGCTATTCGTAACGACCAAGCCGGCCACGAACAAAAAGCCCAACAAAGCAAGCCCCGCGATCTTTAACTTGCCCAACATCGATTGTCCCAGGAATGCATGATCCTCTCCTATTCCGCCGGCTGGGCCTTGCCGTCGGCTCCCGGCGCCGGCCCGCCTTCGACCTCGGCCATCCAAAGATTGTGGTGCTCGCGCGCCCAGTTCTCGTCGACCCGACCCGTGCCCATGGCGTCGAACGCGCCTTCCATGCCGACCGTGCCGATATAGATGTGCGCAATAATGACAACAATAAACAGCAACCCGACAATCGCGTGCCACACCTGCGTCAACTGCACTTCCTGCAGCGGGGTCAGGTCCGTAGGCAGGTCAAACCCGAAGATATTTACCAAAGCGTTGGTTTCCGAGAACAATGCGAATTGGAAGGGGAACAATAAGGCAACGCCGGAAACGCTTATCGACACGCCGCCAAGGACGACAATCCAGAAAAGGATCTTCTGTCCGGCGTTGAATTTTTTGGCCGGGGGGTGCACCCCCTTCGAAAACATCCCACCGCCCTTGATCATCCAGATGAAATCGTACTTGTTCGGAAGGTTTTGGCGAACCCATAGGACGAATACCAGGACAACCCCCAGCATAAAGCCAAAGGCTAAAAAGTTATGAGCGTATTTGCCAGCCACGGTCAGTGTCGAAAACAGGTCCGCACCGAGCAGTGGTATTAGAAAGTAACGGCCGTAGAGAATGTTCAAACCGGTCAGTGCCAGCACGACGAAAGTGGTCGCAGTCAGCCAATGGGCGAAGCGCTCGATACCGTTGAACCGCTCGACGGTCTTGCCGCTGAACCCAGCATCAACCGGGATGCGCCCGCGTAGGACGAAGAACACGGCGAGCAGCAAAATTATGACGAACAGCAGCCACCCGCCATAAAAGGAAAGCGGGCCATTGCGGATCGAACGCCAGTCCTCGCCTTCGGATTGAATCGCCACGCCGACATTTGGGCCTGGAATCGTCACGAAGAGGTTCCGGCCGCGGCGCATCTCGCGCCAGGAATCAGAATCGCTCGGCTGAGGGGTGATGACGACGGAAAGCGTGGCGCCCTCGGGCGGGCGGACATCCTGGGCGGCGGCTTCGGTCACCAGGCTCAGCGAGGCCGGAAGAGCGACCTCGCCACCGTAGAGTACGGCGGCAACGAGCAAGGCGGCACCAAGCCAAAGACGCAGACGTAACCAAGTAATCATGATTCCACCCCCCTCCAGGCGCATCAATATCTTTGCTTGGCAGCACGATCCCGCAGATCTTGCAGCGTGTCATCGGAGATGGCCGTGTCGGGCTTGCCCAGATAGACGCCTTCTTCGTGCCATGGGACACGATCCTGCTCCTCCTCCCTGCAGGCGGAGACGAGGAGCAGGGTGGCGGCCAGCAGACCGCCAAGCGTCACTGCGATTTTCCTGTTACCGATCAAAACCACTCCCCACCGGTGTGTCGCGCAAGGGCCCCGCTCTCCGGAGCCTCAGTTAAGATTAGGTGAACCCTTCGTCAAGCGGGCCCATCTTAACACCAGAGAGTGTCAAATGAAGCGAGAAAGCGTCAACCGATTATCGCCCTCGGCATGACTGGGGGCGGCGAGACGCCGCCCCCAAGCCAGTTAACCGCCATGGGGCGTTTAGGAGCCCGACTTCAACTGATAGGCGGTGCCCCAGCCCCAGGCGCCCGAGCCGAAACCGCGGGCGACGACGCGTTCGCGGTAAATGTCGGCCACGATGCTGCCGTCGCCGGCGAGCAGCGCCCTGGTCGAGCATTGCTCGGCACACGCCGGCAGCTTGCCCTCGGCAAGACGGTTGCGCCCGTACTTCCGGAACTCCGCCTCGGACATATCCTCCTCCGGACCGCCCGCACAGAACGTGCACTTGTCCATCTTGCCGCGGCTGCCGTAGTTGCCCGCCTGCGGGTACTGCGGCGCGCCGAAGGGGCACGCGTAGAAGCAATAGCCGCAGCCGATGCACAGGTCCTTGGAATGGAGCACCACGCCTTCTTCGGTCGTGTAGATGCAGTCGACCGGACAGACCGCGATGCACGGGGCGTCGGAGCAGTGCATGCAGGCCACCGAGATCGACCGCTCCCCGGGAAGGCCGTCATGGATGGTAACGACCCGCCGCCGGTTGATGCCCCAGGGCACCTCGTTCTCGTTCTTACATGCAACCACACAGGCGTTGCACTCGATGCAGCGCTCGGCATCGCAGAGGAATTTCATTCGTGCCATGGTTATTTCTCCTTACGCTGCGCTGATGCGACAGAGACTGCATTTGGTCTCCTGCATCTGGGTGACCGAGTCATAGCCGTAGGTGAACACGGCGTTGGCCGACTCACCCAAGACATACGGATCCGCGCCCTTCGGGTAATTGTCCCTAAGGCTCTCGCCCTCCCAGACTCCGCCGAAGCTCAACGTCATCCAGAGGACACCGCGGCCCACACGCTCGGTGACCATGGCCTTGACCTTGATGCGGCCGCCTTCCGGACCCTCGACCCACATGTCACCGCCTTGCCTGATGCCGGCATTGTTGGCGTCAAAGGTGTTGATTTCCGCGTACATCTCCTGCTGGAGCTCGGCAAGCCACGGGTTGGCCCGGGTCAAGTCGCCGCCGCCCTCGTACTCTGTTATCCGCCCGGACGTCATGATTATCGGAAACTCTTTCGAGAAATCCTTGTCCTGGATCGACTTGTAATAGGTCGGCGTGCGATAGCGTCGGGTATCCTGATAGGTCGGATAGTCGGCCACCAGATCCCGCCGCGGCGTGTACAACGGCTCACGATGGATCGGCACCGGATCCGGGAAGTTCCAGACCACACACCGAGCCTTGGCGTTGCCGAAGGGCGCGCAGCCATGCTTGATCGCCACCCGCTGGATACCGCCGGAAAGGTCGGTCTTCCAGTTGGTCTTGTCACCGGCGATCTTCTCGATGACGCCGCGCTCTTCCCCGGTCAGGTCGTTGTCCCAACCGAGCTTCTTGAGCATGGCCATGGTGAACTCGGGATAACCGTCCTTGATCTCCGAGCCCACCGGGTACGAGCCGTCGGCGAGCAGGTTCTCGCCGTCCCTCTCGACCCCGAACCGCGCCCGGAAGCACAGACCGCCTTCCGCCACCGGCTTGGAGGTATCGTAGAGGATATGGGTGCCCGGATGCTTCATCTCGGGCGTGCCCCAGCACGGCCACGGCAGCCCGTAGGTTTCGCCGTCGAGCGGACCGCCCACGGCCCGGAGCGTCGTCTTGTCGAAGGTGTGCTGGTACTTCATGTGCTCCTTCAGCCGCTCCGGCGACTGGCCGGTGTAGCCGATGGTCCACATGCCGCGGTTGAACTCGCGGGTGATGTCCTCGATCAAGGGTTCGTCGCCGTTGACCTTGATGTTCTTGAACATCTCATCGGCGAAGCCGAACTTCTTGGCGAACCTGTACATTGTGACGTGATCCGGCACCGACTCGAAAGCCGGCTCGACCACCTTGTCACGCCACTGCAGGTTCCGGTTCGAACACGTCACCGAACCATAGGTCTCGAACTGGGTCGCCGCCGGCAGCAGATAGACGCCGTCCGTGCGGCCGTGCATCGCCGATTGCAGGCCCGCGACCGGATCGATGACGACCATGAGGTCCAGCTTCTTCATCGCCTCCCTCATCTCCGGCAAACGGGTCTGAGAGTTCGGCGAATGGCCCCAGAACACCATCACCCGGGTGTTGTCCGGCTGATCCAGCTGGTCCTTCGGAATCAGCACGCCGTCGATCCAGCGGGACACCGGAATGCCCGCGCTCTCCATGAGCTTCTTGCTGGCGAAGCGCTTGAGCAGGTAGTCGTAGTCGACTTCCCACACCCGCGCCCAATGCTTCCACGACCCGGTCTTCAGGCCGTAGTAGCCGGGCAGGCTGTGCGACAGCACGCACATGTCGGTCGCGCCCTGGACGTTGTCGTGGCCGCGGAAGATGTTGGTCCCGCCGCCGGCAACGCCCATGTTGCCGAGCGCCAGCTGCAAGATGCAGAGCGCCCGGGTCTGGTTGTTACCATGGCTGTGCTGGGTGATGCCCATGGCCCAGATCACGGTCCCCGGACGGTTGTTGGCCATGGTCCGCGCGACGCGCTTGAGCTGCGTGCCCGGCACGCCGCTGACACGCTCAACCTCCTCCGGCGTCCACTTCTTGACCTCTGGCTTGATCTGGTCCATGCCCCAGACGCGCTGGCGGATGAATCCCTTGTCCTCCCAGCCGTTCTCGAAGATGTGCCAGAGGATGCCCCAGATCACCGCCATGTCGCTCCCGGAGCGCATCCGCACAAACTCATCGGCATGGGCCGCCGTGCGGGTGAACCGCGGGTCGATGACGATCAACGGCGCGTTGTTCCGCTCCTTCGCCCTGAGGATGTGTTGCATCGCCACCGGGTGCCCTTCCGCGGCGTTGCTTCCGATGATGAGCATGCACCTGGAGTTGCGGATGTCCGGCATGCTGTTGGTCATCGCGCCGTAGCCCCAGGTGTTGGCAACGCCCGCGACCGTGGTCGAGTGGCAGATGCGCGCCTGGTGATCGACGTTGTTGCTACCCCAGAAGGCCGCGAACTTGCGGAATAGGTACGCCTGTTCGTTGTTCACCTTGGCCGAGCCAAGCCAATACACCGAGTCGGGGCCAGACTGCTCGCGGACTTCGAGCATCTTGTCGCCGACCTCGTTGATGGCCTCGTCCCAGGTTATCCGCTTCCACTTGCCGCCCACCAGTTTCACCGGATACTTCAGCCGCCGGTCACCATGGGCGTCCTCGCGGACGGATGACCCCTTGGCGCAGTGGGTCCCGTTGTTTAGCGGGCTGTCAAATGCAGGCTCCTGGCCGATCCACACGCCATTCTGCACCTCGGCCAGGACCGTACAACCGACGGCGCAATGGGTGCAGACGGTCTTAATCGTCTCCAACGTGTCCAGGTAAGTCCCGGAAGGTATCGCGCCCTCGGCTTTCTTGGTCATGCCGAACGGCAGGGTCGATGCGGCAGCAAGGCCCCCCGTCGCCAGGCCCGATCGCTTTAGGAAGGTTCGACGGTCAATGGCGCTGCCCGTAATACTCGCCAACGCCTTTGACAAACGGGGGCCTCTCGCTACCCCGTTGGTCCTTCTCGTAAGCATGGAACTCTCCTGTTCTTCTTACTATCCAGAGCCGAGTCGGTTAGAACTTGGCTAGCTCGTAGTACTTCTTTACATGCGCGGTCTCGCGGTACCCGGCACCCGTTGACGCGCCCTTGGCCGGCTCCGCCGCCTTCGTTTTCGAGGCGGATAGCCCGGCCATCGCCGCGCCGGCTGCACCGACCCCGAGGCTGGCCTTGCGAAAGAAGTCCCGACGGTTAACTGCCGTCGTTTCTTTCTTGCTCATATCGCTCACCCTTCCCTATCTGGCGAACCACCTTGGACGGGTCTTTGATTCGCGTGGAGGGCGCCCGCCCGAGCCCCGCTTCATGTCGATCAGGCCGCTATTTCGAAGGCCAGGCTCTCGACCGACATGAAAACGCTGCCGATCGTCCCGATCGGCATGTAGAACACCGCCGTCTGGGCGGCCTGCAGGTCCTCGAAGAACCGCGGCGCCCAGCAACCGATGTGCTTATCAAAAAACCGCCGCTGCCTATCGAGAGCGACCGGGGCGCCGAAGGCGCCGGTGATCATTCCGGCCATCATCTCGCACAGGCTCGCGATGTGATCCTCCGGCTCCTTGACGTCCTCGAGCCGGGCGATGCCCAACTCGGCCATGTCCCGGCGCAAGGCGGCCAAGGGCTTCTCGTTCAGGAACCCTGTGAGGTAATAGGACGCATAGGGCAACAACTCCCCTCGCCCGACACCGATAAAGAGGTCGAAATACTCCTCGTCCACCGCTTCCACGGTCATCCCTTGGGCGGCGGCCGCGAGGGCCTTGACACCCTGACCCAGGTCGGACTCGTCACCGACCAGGGCGCGCGCAACCTCGCGCGTCGCCGCATCGGGCGGCCCCGACAGGAAGCGCCCAAGCAGCGCGTACCATTGCGCGCGGAGCTGATCTTCCTCAGCGATTTCGAACTCGGTGACCGTCTCGGTCAAACCGCACTCCCTAAGAGCTTCCTTTAACGAAGCCGCACAACCCACCAATGTATCACCCATTTCGGGCAATTGACTGTCATCGACAGGGCGACTTCATGGAAGTCGTTATTCTTTTTATTTCAAGGGCTTTCCGTCCCTTACCTTGGAATTAGAAAACGTTTGCCGAGACCTGTCAAGACAAAGCGTTGCTGCGGGTGCGAACGCAATCATTCTCGGTAAATGCTCACAAAATAATCACGGGCAATCACATAAAGTTCAACGTGTGTGTGCCTACAATATAGTATCTCGATAACTCAAGGACATAGGTCGAGTGGTCTAGACTTCAGACCGTCGATTCAGCTATCCAAAGCCCCCCAGCGCCGCTTCCGGGCCGAGCCCCGGACGGGTTTCGAAAAATCCTTTTCGGCCGCCGCCGCCGGTCCCGGCGCGGGCGACTCGGTGCTCGGTGGCGGTTGCGCGGGGCGGTCAACCTCCGCAACACGCTCGGAGTCGCGCTCGCGGTCTTGGGACGCCTCGGCGGCTGCCGTCACCCCGCGCGGCTCGCCCTCGGCCGCCTCGCCTTCCTGTGCCGCGGTCTCGCCCTCGGCCGCCTCGCCTTCCGGCGCCGCGGTCTCGTCCTCGTCCAGGTAACCCTTGCCGGCCTCGTAAACGGTCTTCAGACCCTTAACGAGCGCCTCGGAGACGGTATAATCCTCGTCGTAGTCGTTCAGGCCGTCCAGGCAGGCCAGCACCGGGTTGACCCGCCAGAGCTTGCGCAGCGCCGTGCGCCGGATCACATCCGGCACGCCCTCCTTCAGGAACACGGTGAAGTCCGTCGTGTCGTCCAGGCTGTCGAGATCCGGGAGCTGGGCGACGACCTCCGGATCGCCGGCCGCCTCCGAGGGCGGCCCGGCCGGCGGCTCGACCTCCGGCACGGCCGCGATGGGAGCTTGCGCAGTAGGGTCCGCATGCCCTTCCTCTGCACGCGGCCGGCGCACCGTTCGCTTGCGGAGCGACCAGCGTTTGATGAAGCCGTCCTTCGGGTCAGCCACGGCGACCCCCACGCGATCCGACGGGCCCCGGCCGGCTGAAATGCACCTTGTCGGGATCGTGGCGCTCGCGCTTGCGCTTTTTGAACGGTACAGCGACATGATGCTTGTCGATGAAGTCTTGGACCCAGGCGAGAACGACGCCCGGCATCGGCACGCCTTCGACGATATCCTCGCCGCTGTCGAGGTAGTCCTGCGCCTCGTAGGGACAGGCGGTGACCAGGAAGGGCACCACGTCGTGGGGCCCTTCCGCGTCCTCGCCGCCGCGCAGGATCACGAACACGCGCGGCGGATCGTTCGAGAGGTTGACCTTGTAACCCTCGGTTTCGCCCCGGAACAGCTCGAGGCTGAGCGTGCCGCCGTGATAACGGATCCAGTCCTCGCCCTCGCCGAGCACGCGCCAGTCGCCTTCCGGATCGCAGGCGGGCGCGCCCGGGATCACCGCAACCGGCCGCCAGTCGAATTCCTGCCAGGGATTGTCGATGCGGCGCCGCTCCAGCACGATGCCGAGCGGCAGCGATTCCTGATCCTTCATCGTCTGCGACGCCTCCGCGACCGTTGCCGCCGCCGCCCCGAGCCGCCGGCCCTGCGCCTTTGGCGCGGGCGTGCGGGGTCGTTGCGGGGTAGCGTTGGAACCAGTCATAGCGGTTTCACGGGCAAATGTTAAGCCGGCTTCGGGACCGGCTCGCCCAAGGGTCATGCCGGTGCTCGAACTCGGCCATCGCCCGCGTTCGAGCCGAGACGACGCCGGCCTCGATTGAACGGCCCGGGAAGACTATGATTCGCGCGGTCCGGGTCGGGTCCGACCGATGGCTGGATGGCCGATGAACCGCAAAGAACGACGACGGCTGAGCAAGTTGAACCGGCGCGGCGGCCGGGCCGGGCGCAACGCCCAAGGTGGTGCCGCCGCTGAGGCCGCGTTCGTCCCCGCGGCCCTGCAGCAGGCGCTGACGTTTCTGCAAGCCGGCCAGCCGAAAGAGGCGTGGGCCTTGTACCGACGGGTGCTCAGCGTCCAGCCGGATCATCCGGAAGCCCTGAACTTGGGCGGCGTCGCGGCGTTTCAATCGGGCCGTGCCAAGCCGGGTCTCAAGCTGGTGCGCGCGGCGGTCGCCGCCCAGCCGCGTTACGTCGACGCCCACAACAACCTCGGCAACATGCTGAAGGCATCGGGCCAGCTCGACGGGGCCGAGGCCGCCTACCGCGCCGCGCTCGAGATCGAGCCGGGCTACGTCGACGCCCACTACAACCTGGGCATCGTGCTCGAAGCCAGGGCCAAGCCCGACCGGGCCGAGGCCGCCTACCGGCGCGCACTCGAGCTTCGGCCCGATTTCTTCGCGGCCTGGTTCAACCTCGGCAACGCGCTCAAGACGTTGGGCAATCTCGATGAGGCGATGGCCAGCTACCGGCGTGCACTCGAGCTCCGGCCCGACCAGGCCGAGGCACACAACAACCTGGGCAGCACGCTGCGCGAACTGGAGCGGTTCGACGAGGCCGAGGCCGCCTACCGCCGCGCCCTCGAGATCACGCCGGACTTCCCCGATGCCCACTACAATCTCGGCATCGTGCTGCAGGAGCGGAAGCGGCTCGACGAGGCCTGGGCGGCCTATGAGGCCGCGCTCGCCATCGATCCGGAGCATGCCGGCGCGCTGGTCAACCTCGGCTATACGCTGCAGCAGTCGGGCCGGCTCGATGACGCCGTCGCCGCGTATCGGCGCGCCATCGCGGTCGCGCCCCACGACATACCCGGGACCCACATCAACCTCGGTGACCTCTATCTGCAACGGGGCGATCCACGGGCGGCCTTGGAGGTCTGTCGGGCCTATCTTGAGGTCCGTCCCGGCGACAGCGGCGTGCTGGCGTTTCAAGCCATCGTGCTCGACGAGCTCGGCGCGCGCGATGAGCTGCGCGCCCTGGTCGACTTCGACCGCTTGATCCGCATGACGCGGGTCACGGCCGCGCAAGGCTTCTCCGGCCTGGCCGCGTTCAACGCGGCGCTGGCGGAGCACGTCTTGGCCCACCCGACCCTGGTCTACGCGCCCGCCAGCCATGCGACCCGCCAAGGCAAGCACTCGGGCGAGCTCCTGGTCGAGCCAAGAGGCCCGGTCGCGGTCTTGGAAGACGTGATACGCGAGGCGGTCGCCGACTACCGGCGCGCGCTGCCGGTGGAGCCGGGGCATCCGTTCCTGGCCAAGCGGCCGAAACGCTACAGGCTCACCGCCTGGGCCGTCGTGCTGCAAGCCCAAGGCCATCAGATCCCCCATAATCACCCCTCCGCCTGGCTCAGCGGCGTCTACTACGTGAAGCTGCCCGACATCGTCCGCGCGCCCGGGCAGGGGCCGGCCGGCTGGATCGAGTTCGGCCGGCCGCCGGAACACTTCCACGGCACGGTCGAGCCCGAAGTCAGGGCGTTCCAGCCCGAGGAAGGGCTGATGCTGCTGTTCCCGTCGTACTTCTATCACCGCACCGTGCCATTCGAGAGCGCGCAAACGCGCATCAGCATCGCCTTCGACGTCGTGCCGGAGGGCTGACCCGGAACGCCACGGGCGCCGGGGAAGAGCGCGATGGCAAATCCAATCGTGTGGGCGCCGTTACATTGCCGCGAAGCGTTTTGCCTCGGCCAGGTCCTCGGGGCGGTTGGTGTTGAAGAAGGGATCGAGGGGGCCGGCCGGGGTCTCGACGAGCGGGAAATCGACGCTCGCCAGCCGGTAGCGCGCGGTCCAGAGGTCGACCTTGCGGAGCCCCTCCTCGATCATGGCCCGGCGCAGGTCTCCCGCGAGGCGCGGCGGCCAGAGCCCGAACACCGGGTGATCGCGCCCGTTCGAGGCGGCGCAGGCCAGGTCCGCGCCTTGCGCCTCGACGGCGGCCAGAAGGCGGGCCACCAGGTCGGCCGGCAGGAACGGCGCGTCGGTGGCGAAGCTGGCCAGCCAGGCGGACTCGGGCGCGTGGGCGGCGGCCCATTCCAATCCGGTCAAAACCCCGGCCAGCGGCCCGGCGAAATCGCCGACCACATCGGCCACGACCGGCAGCCCGAAGCCGGCGAAGCGCGCCGGATCGCCGTTGGCATTGAGCAGCAACGGGCCGACCTGAGGGCGCACGCGGGCGATCACGTGGTCCAGGATCGGCTTGCCGGCGAGCGCGCGCAGGCACTTGTCGCCGCCGCCCATGCGCCGCGACTGCCCCCCAGCCATGAGCACACCGGCAACGATCCCGGTCATGGCCGGCGCTCCGGCCCGACGAGGCCCATCACCGGTTCGTCAGGACGGCCAATGTTGCAACCCATGGTTTGCCTGAAGGCCCCGGCCCGCTAGTCGCGCGGCCAGACGACGGGGAAGGTGTCGCAGTCCATGGGATCGCCGGGCTTCAGCGTGACCTCGGGAAAGGGCGGCGACATGTAGCCGTCGCGGCGCGCCAATCGGGCGTCGTCGCCGGTCAGGCGCAGTGACAGCGCGCGCCGCCGGTTGACTTTCGAAGGGTTGCCCGGCGCGCCGTGCACCACGAGCGCGTGGAACGCGATGCAGTCGCCGGGTTCCAGGTCCCAGGCCAGGATCTCGTAGTCCTCGCGGTGGGCGTCGATGTCGGGCAGGGTTTCGCCCTCGTTGGTGTCGTGGTCGGCCAGGTCGTCGAAGCGCTTGGGCGTGTACCATTTGCCCCAGCGGTGCGAGCCGGCGACGAACTCGACGCAGGTCTCGCGCGGCAGCGGGTCGAGGGGCACCCAGATCGAGCAGACCTGCTCGCCGTCGACGGTCCAGTACGGCTGGTCGTGGTGCCAGGGCGTGCGGTTCGCGGTCGCCGCCTCCTTGACCAGCACGTGCTCGTGGAACAGGTTGACCTTGGCCGAGCCCATGAGCCGGGCGCCGAGGCCGGGCGCCGGCGAGTCGAAGGCGAAGCGGCGGTACTCCTCGATGCGCTGCCAGTTGCAGTAGTCGCCGATGAACAGGCCGGGCTCGTCCTCGGCCGTATAGCGGCGCACGTAGGGGCCGGGCTCGGCCAGGTTGCGCTCCACGCCCCGGGCGAGCAGGTCGATCCAGTCGGCATCGAAGACCCGGCGCAGGGCGACCGCGCCGTCGCGCCGGTAGGCGGCCAGATCGTCCTCGGTCACGGGCTCGAGCGGCTCGCGGTTCATGGGTTCGGTCCCGGTCGCATGGCGGCCGTCACGCCGCGTCGTCCTCTCGGCTGCCCTTGCGCTGGTGGCGCGCGTCCTCCTCGGCGACCGTCGCGGGGTCGTGGTCGTGGACGATGCGCCCCTCGCCGGCGAGCGCGACGAAGCGTTTGCCCTTGGCGCGGCCAATGAGCGTCAGGTTCGCCTGGCGCGCCAGATCGACGCCCCAGGCGGTGAAGCCGGAGCGCGAAATGAGGATCGGGATGCCCATCTGCACGGTCTTGATGATCATCTCGGAAGTCAGCCGCCCGGTCGTGTAGAAGATCTTGTCCTCAGGCGTCAGGCCCTTCTCGAACATGTAGCCGGCGACCTTGTCGACCGCGTTGTGGCGGCCCACGTCCTCCATGTAGACGAGCGGCCGGTCCTCCCGGCACAGCACGCAGCCGTGGATCGCGCCGGCCTCCAGATAGAGGCTCGGCGTGGTGTTGATCTTGCGGCTGAGCGCATAGAGCCAGGAGGTCTTGAGCACCGCGTCCTCGGCCAGCGTGACCCCCTCGAACGTCTCCATGAGGTCGCCGAACGCGGTGCCTTGGGCGCAGCCCGAGGTGCGGGTTTTCTTCTTGAGCTTGTCCTCGAAGTCGGTCTCGCGCTCGGTGCGCACGACGACCACATCGAGCTCCTCATCGACGTCGATGCCGGTGATCTCGTCGTCGGAACGCAGCATGTTCTGGTTGAGCAGATAGCCGAGCGCCAGGTACTCGGGGAAATCGCCGATGGTCATCAAGGTGACGATCTCCTGGTCGTTCAGGAAGAGCGTCAACGGGCGCTCGACGACGACCGCGGTCTCGATCGCCACGCCGTCTTGATCGACGCCGCGCACGCGCTCGGTCAGGCGCGGGTCGGTCGGGTCGGGGCGCAGCTCGAACCCGTCCAGCGCCGCCGGGTCGGCCGCCTTGGCGCGGCCGCGCCGCAGGGTTTTGACCCCGGGTTCGACCCCGGGTTCGACCCCGGGTTCGACCCTGCGCTCGACCTCCGTTTTGACCTCGCCGCCCTCGCTCATGGTCCCGGTTCCACCCTCGCCAGCCTCGTGTCCACCCGCCCCCGAAATATGCGCCCGCCACGGCCCCTCGGCAAGCCGGGAGCGGACCCTCGAGCCGGGCATAAAAACCACGGTAGAGCGCCAAATCTCCTTGCACGAATTCCCATAATTTTTATTTAATTGTAAAATAAACAGGAATATGCAGGATATAACGGTCGTAATGAAGAATTCCCCCGCTTGGACCCATGGACGAATTTGCCAACGCCGTCACCCTCGCCGTCGAGCTGATCGCCCGCTTCGACGCCGATCTCGTGGAGATCGTCGGGCTCTCGCTCTGGGTCAGCCTGACCGCGGTCGGGCTGGCGACGCTCATCGGCCTGCCGCTCGGCGCCGCGGTGGCGCTCTACCGCTTCCCCGGCCGGGTCGTGGTCGCGGCGCTCATGAACGCCTTCATGGGCCTGCCGCCGGTGGTGGTCGGGCTGATCGTCTACCTGATGCTGTCGCGCGCCGGACCCTTGGGCGTGCTCGGCCTCTTGTTCACGCCGACCGCCATGATCGTCGCCCAGTGCCTGCTGGTCATCCCGATCGTGGCCGCGCTCTCGGCCCAGATCGTGGCCGACCTGCACGAGGAGTACGACGAGGCGCTCAGGTCGCTCGCCGCCGGACCGGGACAGGTGCTCGGCACGCTCTTGTGGGACGGCCGCTTCAGCCTGCTGACCGCGGTCCTCGCCGGCTTCGGGCGCGCCGTCGCCGAGGTCGGCGCGGTCATGATCGTCGGCGGCAACATCAACCACGCGACCCGGGTCATGACCACGGCCATCGCGCTCGAGACCAGCAAGGGCAACCTAGCGCTCGCGCTTGGCCTGGGCATGATCCTGATCGCGCTGGCGCTGACCATCAACCTGGCGGCGCTGGCCCTGCGCGATATCGCGCGCGCCCAGCATGCCTGAGGGCCTCCAGATGGCAGCGCCAGGGCGACACGAGGGCAACGGCGCCGGCATCCTGCCCCTCGATCTCGAGGGCGTCGGCTTCGAGGCCGGCGGGCGGCGCCTGATCCACGACCTCTCCGCCCGGTTCGCGGCCGGCCCGCGCAGCATCGTGCTCGGCCCCAACGGCGCGGGCAAATCGCTGCTGCTGCGCCTGTGCCACGGCTTGCTGCGCCCGACCCAGGGGCACATCACCTGGGCCGGCGCCACGACCCGCGACACGCGCCGGCGCCAGGCCATGGTGTTTCAGCGCCCGGTGCTGCTGCGCCGCTCGGCCATGGCCAACGTCGCCTATCCGCTGGCGCTGCGCGGCGTGGCCCGGGGCGAGCGCCGGGCGCGCGCGGCCCAGGCCTTGAAGCGCGCCGGCTTGTCCGCGCTCGCCGCACGCCCGGCGCGCGTGCTCTCGGGCGGCGAGCAGCAACTGCTCGCCATCGCCCGCGCCTGGGTCACCGAGCCCGAGATCCTGTTCCTCGACGAGCCCACGTCGAGCCTCGACCCGGCGGCGACGCGCGCGGTCGAGGAGCTGATCCTCATGGTCCACGCGGCCGGCACCAAGATCGTCATGACCACCCACGACCTGGGCCAGGCGCGGCGCCTGGGCGACGAAGTGCTGTTCCTGCACGGCGGGCGCCTGATCGAACGCGGCCCCGCCGAGGCCTTCTTCGCCGACCCGCAAACGGCCGAGGCCGCGGCCTTCATCAAGGGAGACCTGTTGGTTTGACCAGACCGTTCCTCCTGGCGCTGGCCCTGCTCGCACTTACCGCCGCGTCGCCCGCCGCGATAGCGCCCACCCGGGCAGGCGAGCGCGCCGTCACGCTCGCCTCCACCACCTCGACCGAGAACTCGGGCCTGATCGCCCACCTGCTGCCGCAGTTCACGCGCGCGACCGGGATCGACGTGCGGGTGATCGCGGTCGGCACCGGCCAGGCGCTGCGCATCGCGCGCAACGGCGACGCCGACGTGCTGCTCGTGCACCACCGCGCCTCCGAGGAGAGGTTCGTCGCCGAGGGCTACGGCGTGAAGCGCCACGACGTGATGTACAACGACTTCGTCCTGGTCGGCCCGGGCGCCGACCCGGCCAGGGTGCGGGGCCAAACCGACGCCACCCGGGCGCTCGCCCAAATCGCGGGCGCGCGCGCCCTCTTCGCCTCGCGCGGCGACGACAGCGGCACCCACAAGAAGGAACGGGACCTCTGGGCCGCGGCCGGGCTCGACCCGGTCGCGGCGAGCGGGACCTGGTACCGGGAGACCGGCTCGGGCATGGGCGCGACCCTGAACGCCGCGGCCGGCATGGGCGCTTATGTCCTAAGCGACCGCGCCACCTGGATAGCGTTCCAAAACAAGGGCGATCTCGAGGTCCTGGTCGAGGGCGACCCGCGCCTGTTCAACCCCTACGGCGTCATCCTGGTCAACCCGGCCAAGCACCCCCACGTGAACGCAAAGGACGGCCAGGCCTTCATCGACTGGCTGGTTTCCAAGGAAGGCCAAGCCGCCATTGCCGCCTACCGCCTCGACGGCCGCCAACTGTTCTTCCCGAGCGCGGAGGGCGGCGGAGGATCGTGACGCGGCCGCACCGGTGCGGTTAACCTTGAGGGGTCGGAACGGAAAGCAGGCAGGGCCATGACCGAAGGTTCCATGCGCGCGATGGTCTTGGAGAAGGCGGGCGAACCGCTGCGTCTCACGCGCCGGCCGGTGCCCGAGCCCGGGCCCGGGCAGGTCTTGGTGCGGGTCCGGGCCTGCGGGGTCTGCCGCACCGATCTGCACGTGGTCGACGGCGAGTTGCCCGATCCCAAGCTGCCGCTGGTCCCCGGGCACGAGGTGGTCGGCACGGTGGCGGCGCGCGGGCGCGACGTGGCGCGCTTCGAAGAGGGCCAACGCGTCGGCATCGCCTGGCTGGGCTGGACCTGCGGGGCCTGCCGCTTCTGCCGGGCGGAGCGCGAGAACCTCTGCGAGCGGGCCAAGTTCACCGGCTATACCCTCGACGGCGGCTACGCCGATTACGCGCTGGTCGATGCGCGCTACGCCTTCCCCATTCACGGCGACTATTCCGACGCCGAGGCCGCGCCGCTGCTGTGCGCCGGGCTGATCGGCTACCGCTCGCTCAAGCTGGCCGGCGCGGCCGAGCGCCTCGGCCTCTACGGCTTCGGGGCGGCCGCCCACATCGTGGCCCAGGTCGCGCGCCATCAGGGCCGCAGGGTCTTCGCCTTCGTGCGCCCGGGCGACGCCGAGGCCAAGGCCTTCGCCCTGGAGCTGGGCGCGGTCTGGGCCGGGGATTCGGACGCGGCGCCGCCCGAGGAGCTCGACGCCGCGATCATCTTCGCGCCGGTCGGCGCGCTGGTGCCGGCGGCCTTGCGCGCGGTGGCGCCCGGCGGCACCGTGGTCTGCGCCGGTATCCACATGTCCGACATCCCGAGCTTCCCCTACGAGATCCTGTGGCACGAGCGCAAGCTTCTCTCGGTCGCCAATCTCACGCGCCGCGACGGCGAGGAGTTCCTGGCGCTGGCGCCCAAGGCCGGGGTCGCGACCACGGTCGAGCCGGTCCCGCTCGAGGACGCCAACGAGGCGCTCGCGCGCCTGCGCGAGGGCCGCCTGCGCGGCGCCGCGGTCTTGATGATGGACGGGCCGGACTGAACGCGCCGCCCCCGCCTTCTGCTTGGGGGTCAACACTTTACTTTATACTTTTCATATTCGGGGTCAACAGCTTACTTTATACTTTCCATGTATAAAATAAACTGTTGACCCCGGGCACACGCGGCGGCGCTTTACTCCGCGGCGCCCGATTGCGGCGGCTCCCGGGCGGCCTCCGGCGGCGTCCAGGCGTCGGCCGGCGGCGTCCAGGCGTCGGCGAGTTCGCTCGCCTGGTCGATGTCGACCTGGTGCATCTTGCGGTTCAGCAGGTCGAGGTTCTGGCGCGCGCCCGGATGGCTGGCGCGCTCGGCGAGCAGGAACCAGGCGTAGGCCGCGACCCGCTCGGCGCGGTCGTGGGGCCGGCCCGAGATCAGCACCCCCATCTCGTATTGCGCCCCGGGCACGCCGCGCTGAGCGGCGCTCAGGGACCACTTGAGCGCCAGCGCACGGTTGCGCTCGACCCCGCGGCCCAGGCGGTACATGCGCCCCATCAGGTGCTGGGCCATGGCGTTGCCGGCCCGGGCGGCGGCCTCCATCAGACGCGCGGCCTGGACCAGATCCCGGGCCACGGCGCCCGCGCCGGCGCCGTTGTAATAGAGCAGGCCGAGGGCGAACTGGGCGCCCGCGTGGCCTTGCTCGGCGGCGCGCGCGTACCAGTCGAGCGCCGCGCGGTAGTCCTTGGGCACGCCGGCGCCGTGCTCGGCAAGCGTGCCCATATAGAACTGCGCCTGCGCCTCGCCGGCCTCGGCGAGGGGGCGCAACTCGGCGACCGCCGCGGCGTGGTCGCCGGCGAGATAGGCCCGCCAGCCGCTTTCCGCGTCGGCCCGGGCTTGCGCCGCAAAGGCGATCAAAAATAAAAACGCGACGACGCGCGGCAGCGCTCGCACGGCCGACCTCCCGGTCTCGGTCATCTTGTTCCGGCCTCGCCTTGCCCGCGGAGGCGGGCGCGTCGCAATCCGGAACCGCATCCTGGATCGCCTCCGCGGCTCACGGCCCGTTATAGCGCACGCCGCCCAGGCCGGAAACGTCGTAGCCGCCCATCTGCGCCGCGCGCGCGCCGAACGCCTCCCCGCGCGCGAAGGCGAAGAGCTTTTGCAGGGGTGGCTCGAAATAGTCGCGCCGGCCGAGCAGCAGGTCGTAGCGCTCGCGCTGGAGCGGCACGAAGCCGAGCTTGAGGCTGCGCGCCACCGCCTCGACCGCGAGCCCCGCCTCGGCGCGGCCCTCGAGGATCGCCAGGCCCAGGTCGGTCTCGCCGCGCGCGGTCTCGTCCGCCAGGTCCAGATCGTCGAGCGTCAAGCCTTCGCGCGCGAGCAGGTGGGCGAGCAGGAGGTAACTGCCGGCCTCGACCTGGCGGCGCATGACCGTGAGGCCCTTGTCCCTCAGGTCGCCGAGACCGGCGACGCCGTGCGGGTTGCCGGCGGCGACCACCAGGCCCTGCTGGCGCCAGGCCCATTCGACGAGCACGACGCCGGCGCGCGCCAGCCTCGGTCCGGCCAGGCCGGCGGCGAGCGCCGGCAGATTGAACTCGCCGCTTTCGGGATCGAAGAGGTGCAGCCCGGCGACCATCGCCGCGCCCTCGGCGAAGCGTTTGATGCCGTCGAGGCTGCCGCCGGGCAGCAGCGCCAGGCCGCAACCCGACTCCTTGACCGCCCAGTCGAGCAGCGGGTCGTGGCTGCCGGCGATCACCGGCGGCGGCCGCGGCGGCGCCGAACCGGCGGCGTGCTCGGCCAGCCAGAGGTCGACGAGCGCCTTGGGGAACAGCCATTTCCCGGTCACCCGGGGACAGG
>JACZWN010000005.1:20283-33247 GCA_022572105.1 Pseudomonadota bacterium
CGCACCAGCTCGTAGACCCGCCGCTCCTTGATACGCAGGTACTCGGCCACCTCCCGGGTGGTCATGAAGGCGCGCGCCACGCCAGCGTCCCGCTTCTCGCTCATGGCGCCACTATAGCGCAATCCAGCATAGCGCATCCCAGCCTGCGCCGGCGCCTCATGGCGAAGCACGGTCATGGGCGAGCAGGCAAAGGTACTCCGCCGCCAGGGTCGCGCCGGCCAGCGCGGTGATCTGGCCGACGTCGTAGATCGGGGCGACCTCGACCACGTCCATGCCGATGAGGTTCACCCCGGCCAGGCCGCGGAAGATCTCGATCGTCTGCGCCGTCGACAGCCCGCCGCAGACCGGCGTGCCGGTGCCGGGCGCGAAGGCCGGATCGAGGCAGTCGATGTCGAAGGTCAGATAGGTCTTGCGGTCGCCGAGGATGCGGCGGATCTCGGCCACCGCCGCCTCCGGGCCGTTCCGGTGCACCCAGCGCGCGTCGAGGATGTTGAAGCCGTGGGTCTCGGCGTTGTAGGTGCGCAAGCCGACTTGCACGGAGCGCGCCGGATCGATGAGGCCCTGCTTGGCGGCGTGATAGAACATGGTGCCGTGGTCGATGCGGCCGTCCTCGTCCGACCAGGTATCGGAATGGGCGTCGAAGTGGAGCAGCGACAGTGTCCCGTGGACCTCGGCATGGGCGCGCAGCAGCGGATAGCTGATGAAGTGATCGCCGCCGAGGGTGAGCATGGAGACCCCGGCGTCGAGGATCGTCTTGGCGTGCGCCACGATCCGCTCGGGCACCTGCTCGGGGCGCCCGAAATCGAACAGGCAGTCGCCGTAGTCGATGACCGCGAGGCGGTCGAGGGGATCGAAATCGTATCCGTGCGGCCGGGCCCAGGCGATCTGCGCCGAGGCGGCGCGAATGCCGGCCGGGCCGAAGCGGGCGCCCGGCCGGTTGGTGGTCGCCAGATCCAGCGGCACGCCGCTCACCGCGACGTCGACGCCGTCGAGCTCGCGCGTGTACTTGCGGCGCATGAACGAGAGCGCGCCGCCGTAGGTCGGCTCGCTGACCGAGCCGTAACGGCTCTCGTGGGCGAAGGCGTAATCGTTATGGTCCTTGTGCATGGCGCGTCTGGTCCTCGATCTGTCTTGTGCCGGTGGCGTCCGCGGAAGCCAGAGCCGGACCCGGACTATAGAGCCCCGGACTATAGAGCAAGGCTCCCGAGTCGCGGCGGCGGCCGGCCGGGGTGACGGCCCGAAGCGCAGGCGAAGGCCGCAGCATTTTTGGGGTCGTCTTGGCCGCGGCCGGTCGCTAGTATCCGGCCGCCGAAATTGGTCATACCAATGGGCGCCACTGCGGAGGACGCGACGACGATGGAGATGCGCGGCAAGCGCGTTCTGGTCTGCGACTGCGAAGCGAGCATGCCGCTCGACGCCGGCAAGCTGGCCAAGGCCTGCCAGGCCGTGGGCGCCGAGGGCGAGCTTGAACTCAATACGCAGCTCTGCCGCGCCCAGCTGGGCAACTTCCAGCAGGCGATCCTGGGCGATAAACCGGTGCTCGTCGCCTGCACCCAGGAGGCGCCGCTGTTCACCGAGCTGGCCGCCGAGGACAACCCGCAAGTCGAACTCGCCTTCACCAACATCCGCGAGCGCGCCGGCTGGTCCGAGCAGGCCGGCGATGCCACGCCCAAGATCGCGGCGCTGATCGCCGAGGCCGCGCTCGATATCGAACCCACGCCCGCGGTCGAGTTCAAGTCGGGCGGCGTCTGCCTGGTCTACGGCAAGGACGAGCGCGCGCTCGCCGCCGCCAAGCAACTGGCCGGCCGGCTCGAGGTCACCCTGCTCTTGAGCGCGCCCGGCGAGATCCTGCCGCCCGAGGTCATGGACGTGCCGATCTTCAAGGGCACCATCACCCAGGCCAAGGGCCACCTGGGCGCCTTCGGCATCGACCTGCGCGGCTATGCGGCGGCCAATCCCTCGGCGCGCCAGGCGCTCGACTTCGAGGCGCCCAAGGACAACGCCTTCACCGAATGCGACCTGATCCTCGATCTCAGCGGCGGCGCGCCGCTGTTTCCCGCGCACGAGAAGCGCGACGGCTACCTGCGCCCCGACCCGGATGACCCGGTGGCGGTGCAGAAGGCGCTGTTCGAGCTGGCCAACATGGTCGGCGAGTACGAGAAGCCGCGCTACATCGCCTACGACGCCGGGATCTGCACCCATGCCCGCAACCAAATAACGGGGTGCACGCGCTGCCTTGACGTCTGCCCGACCTCAGCGATCGCGCCGGCCGGCGACGGCGTCGAGATCGACCCCTTCGTCTGTGCCGGCTGCGGCGCCTGCGCCAGCGTCTGCCCGACCGGCGCGGCGGCCTATCAGTTCCCGGCCGACGACGCCGTGTTCCAGCGCCTGCGCACCTTGCTGAGCGCCTACCGCGAGGCCGGCGGCGCGGACCCGGTCCTGCTGCTCCACGACACCCGCTACGGCCAGGAGATGATCGCCATGATGGCGCGCGCCGGGCGCGGCCTGCCGGCCGCCGTCCTGCCGTTCCCGCTCAACGAGGTGACCCAGGTCGGCTTCGACTTCCTGGCCACGGCCTTCGCCTACGGCGCGACCCAGATCTGCGTGCTCTCCGACCCGGCCAAGGCCGAGGAGTTGGGCGGCCTGGCCGAGCAGATCGGTCTCGCCGAAACCGTCATGGAGGGCCTGGGCTACGGCGGCGGGCGCGTGCAGGTGCTCGACGCGCGCGACCCGGAGGCGGTCGAGGCCGCGCTCTACGGCCTCGAGCCGCGCGCGCCGGCGCCGGCCGGCACGTTCCTGCCCATGGGCGGCAAGCGCACGCGGACCATGCTCGCCCTCAGGCACCTGTACGAGCAGGCGCCTCGCAAGGTCGAGATCCTGCCGCTGCCGGCGGGCGCGCCCTTCGGCGCGGTCGCGGTCGACGTCCAGGGCTGCACGCTGTGCCTGGCCTGCGTCGGCGCCTGCCCGACGGGGGCGATGCTCGACAACCCGGACCGGCCGTGGCTCGGCTTCAACGAGGAGGCCTGCGTCCAGTGCGGCCTGTGCCAGACCACCTGCCCGGAATCGGTGATCAAGCTGGAGCCCCGGATCAACTTCACCGAGGAGGCGCGCCACGCGATCACCAAGAACCAGGAGGAACCGTTCCACTGCATCCGCTGCGGCAAGCCCTTCGGCGTGCAGAGCACGATCGAGCGGATCACGGATCAGCTGGCCGGCAAGCACAGCATGTTCTCGAACCCCGAGCAGATCGAGCGCATCATGATGTGCGACGACTGCCGCATCGTCGTGCAGTTCCAGGCCCCCGATGACCCGTTCGGGGGCCCGCCGCGCCCCAAGCCGCGCACCACCGACGATTATCTGCGCGAGCGCGAGATCGAGGAGGCGCGCGCCAAGCTGCTCGCCGAGCGCGCCGCCGGGAAGGATAACGGCAAGGGCAACGGAACCGGCGAATAGCTTCGCAACGGTTTAGGGTCCGGTCAGGCTTCGGTGCTAACATATGCCGGTCCAAAGAGCCACACCGACCCCCATGCCTAAGCTCGACCCCCGCTTGAACGCCTATCGACCGGACCTTGCGGCGGCATCGCTCGAGGGCCGGGTCGAGGCCGCGCGCTTCGTCGCCGGACGGCCGGCGCAGGTGGTGCGCGGCGTGGCGGCGTTAAGACGCCGGCCCGGCGCCAGCGAGCCGCTCGACAGCCAGCTGCTCTCGGGCGAGGTCGTGACCGTCTACGACGAGGCCGACGGTTGGTCCTGGGTCCAGAACGCGAGCGACGGCTACGTCGGCTATGTGGACAGCGCCGCGCTCGGCGCCGAGGCGCGCGCGACCACCCACAGCGTCGCCGTGCCCGGCAGCTTCCTCTACCCCGCGCCCGATTTGAAGGCGCCGACGCGCGACCGCCTGACCATGACCGGGCGCGTCGCGGTCGTGGACGAGCGGGGCGCGTTCAGCAAGGTCGCCTTGGGCGCGCCCTGGCAGGACGGCTGGGTGTACACGCGCCACCTGGCGCCCGACGGCGAGGTCGCGCCCGATTACGTCGAGACCGCGCTCCGGTTCCTGGGCGTGCCCTACCTCTGGGGCGGCAAGGCGAGCGACGGGCTCGACTGCTCGGGGCTCATCCAGGTGGTGCTGGCGCGCGCCGGCATCGCCTGCCCGCGCGATGCCGGCATGCAGGCCGAGAGCCTGGGCCGGGCGGTGCCTTGGGAGGCCGGCCGCACGGCGCTCGCGCGCGGCGACCTGATCTACTTCCCCGGCCACTGCGCCATCGCCCTCGACGCGGAGCGGGTGGTCAACGCCAACGCCCACGCCATGCTGGTCTCGGTCGAGCCGCTCGAGGACGTGGAGGACCGCGTGAAGGCGGAAACCGGCGGCACCGGCGTAACCGCCGTGCGGCGCCTGGCGGCGGGTGCCATCGCGGCCGAGTAGGCCGCGACCCGGGCCGCCGGCCGGTCGAGGGCGCTCGCGCTCGCGCTTGCGGCGATCCGGCGGGCGCCGGAATCTTCCGGTGGGTCGGCGGCCATGACCGGCACGGCTAGGGCAGACGGGCAGCCTTGCCAATCTCGGGGCCAATCTCGGGCGCACTTGCCAATCGCGCCCATCCACCCCAACTCCGTAGCGGACTCGCCGGCCCCAAATCGCAAAAGTTATCCGCAACAAGCTTAGGGGTGAAATGCCGGCGGCTTGGCGCTATGATGCCTTGGCACGGGGGCCAAACAACCCCAGCATGTCCAGGGTTTCCAGGGAGGACCTTCATGACGCAGCTCATCGATCCGTTCGGCCGGGCGGTCACTTACCTTAGGGTTTCGGTCACGGACCGCTGCGACTTCCGCTGCGTCTACTGCATGTCCGAGGACATGACGTTCCTGCCCAAGGCCGAGATCCTGACCCTCGAGGAGCTCGACCGGGTGGCCAGCGCCTTCGTCCGCCTGGGGGTGCGCAAGCTGCGCCTGACCGGCGGCGAGCCCTTGGTGCGGCGCAATATCATGAGCCTGTTCCGCAGCCTCGCGCGCCACTTGGGCACCGGCGCGCTCGACGAGCTGACGCTCACCACCAACGGCAGCCAGTTGCCGCGCTTCGCCGACGAACTGGCCGACCTCGGCGTCAAGCGCATCAACGTCTCGCTCGATACTCTTGATGCGGACAAGTTCGCCGCGATCACCCGTTGGGGCAAGTACGACAAGGTCATGGCCGGACTGGCGGCGGCCAAGGCGGCGGGCCTGCGGATCAAGATCAACACCGTGGCCTTGAAGGGCGTCAACGACGAAGAGTTCGACGACCTCGTCGCCTGGTGCGGCGACGAGGGCTACGACCTGACCTTCATCGAGGTCATGCCCTTGGGCGAGATCGGCGAGGGCGCGCGGCTCGATCAATACCTGCCGCTGTCCCTGGTGCGAGCCCGGCTCCAGGAGCGCTGGACGCTCGAGGAGATCGACTTGAAGACCGGCGGGCCGGCGCGCTACGTCCGGGTCAAGGAAACCGGCGGGCGCATCGGCTTCATCACCCCCATGACCCACAATTTCTGCGAGGGCTGCAACCGGGTGCGCCTGACCTGCACCGGCACGCTCTACATGTGCCTGGGCCAAGAGGACGCAGCCGACCTGCGCGCGCCCGTGCGCTCGAGCGAGAGCGACGAACCGCTCAATGCGGCGATCCACGAAGCCATCGCGCGCAAGCCCAAGGGCCACGATTTTATCATCGACCGGCGCAGCCATCAGCCCGCGGTCGGGCGCCACATGAGCGTGACTGGCGGCTAATTCCAACCGCCTTTGGTGATTTTGCAGCCTCGCTCACTCGAGGATCACCTGATAGGCGAAATCGCGGCCGTTGGTGATGGTGATCTTCTCGAAGCCGAGCATCTTGGCCAGATCGAAGAAGGTGAGATTAGTCTGCGCGTCCATGTCCTGAAAGGCGGGCAGCAGGCGCGCGGCGGCGGTCAGGTTGGCGAGCACCGCGCGCGCCCGGTAGATGGTGTCGATGCGCCCGTCGACCAGGGCGACGATGATCAGCTTCTCGGCCTCGCCGCCCTTGGCGAACATGGCGGCCTGGGGCGGGTACGCCTGATTGGCGAGGCGGTTGGCGATGCCGGTGACGAAGCCGATGCGCATGCGGCGGTCGGCCTGGGGCAGGATGTCGGTGCGCGCGCCGTAGACCTCGCGCGTGGTCGGCTCGGGATAGTAGTAGCCGACGTGGCGGTCGCCAGCGGCCGCCGGAGCGCCCGGGTCCGCCCAGATCGGGCCCGCCCAGATTAGGCCCGCCCAGATCAGGCCCGCCCAGATCGGGATGGCTCCGACCATCAGCCTTCGCGCCGAGGCGCCCATGGCCCGGTCCCCCATTCTCCTTGCCGCCATGCGACCTTGCGTCAGCGGCGCCGGCTTGGCAAGCGGGCGCGGGGCGGCGGGGTGACGCGCGCGGCTGGCGCCGGGGAGCGGGCGCGTTATACTCCGGGCCGCAAGGGCACCGCCCGAAGCCGGCGACCGCCCTCCCGTGAGGAAACCCGCAAGGACCATGAGCGATCCGAGCTTCGCCTTCGTCGCCAGCGACGCCGAGGAGGCGCACGCCGCCATCGAGCGCCTGCGCGCGCGCTATCCCACGGTCGCGCCCGAGCAGGCCGACATCATCGTCGCGCTCGGCGGCGACGGCTTCGTGCTCGAGACCCTGCACAGGTACCTCGCGCGCGGCGTGCCCATTTACGGCATGAACTGCGGCAGCGTCGGCTTCCTGATGAACCTCTACGACGAGGACGACCTGCCCCGGCGCCTCAAGCGCGCCGAGAAGGTCACGCTCCATCCGCTCGCCATGACCGCCCACCGGGCGACCGGCGAGACGATCGAGGCGCTGGCCATCAACGAGGTCTCGCTGCTGCGCCAGGGGCGTCAGGCGGCCAAGCTGCGCCTGACGATCGACGGCGTGGTACGCCTGGAGGAATTGATCTGCGACGGCGTGCTGGTCGCCACGCCGGCGGGCAGCACGGCCTACAACATCTCGGCCTACGGCCCGATCGTGCCGATCGGCGCCCAGCTCCTGGCGCTGACCCCGATCAGCGCGTTCCGGCCGCGGCGCTGGCGCGGCGCGCTCCTGCCCAACACGGCACGGGTGGTCATCGAGGTGCTCGAGGCCGACAAGCGCCCGGTCAGCGCCACCGCCGACTTCACCGAGGTGCGCGAGGTATCCAAGGTCGAGGTGCGCGAGGATGCTTCGGTCTCGCTCGACCTGCTGTTCGACCCCGAGCACGACCTGGAGGAGCGCATCATCAAAGAGCAGTTCCTGCCTTGATTCCTGCCCTGACTCCCGCCCTGGCGCTGCGCTCGGCCGCAGCGATGTCGAATCGCCCGCGTGCCGCCCGCTCCGGCTCACAGAAAAAAAGCCCCCGCGCGCGGCAGGGGCTTGGAGTTGGGTTCTCCCTCATCCGCGGGAGAACAGGGTCGGCTCGGCCCGGTCAGCGCCGATCGGGCTCGCGGCGCCGCCCGAGGGGGGCCGGCACGGCGCTCAAGAGACGCGCCAGAAGGGGATGGCGGCTTCGCGCGCGGCTTCGGCCCGGGAAATCCCCATATCGCTCAACAGGCGATCGTCGAGCGCGGCGAGATGGCGGCGTTGCTGGTCCCGCTCCTGCCAGACCAGCAGGGTCTCCAGGATCGCGAGCGGCAGGCGCGCCAGGCGGGCGATAACATCGAGGGCGCTCTGGGAGGCACCGACGGCGGGGCTCTGCAGGGCGCTGCAGTGAACGTTGGTCATCTCTCATCTCCTTATCCGATACCGGCCCGGCCACATCGAGCCGTGTGTCCGGAATTCCGTTGTTTCCTGGGATTTAGATAGGGGGTCTTGCGGGGTTTCTCAAACGATGATATTTCATGTTTCGGATAAGAATTTCTAATCTGGTAATCGCATGGCCCGACGCCTGCCCCCGCTCAACGCCCTGCGCGCCTTCGAGGCCGCGGCCCGGCACCTGTCGTTCACCAAGGCGGCCGAGGAGCTCTACGTCACCCAGGCCGCGATCAGCCATCAGGTCAAGGCCCTGGAGGAGGCGCTCGGCGTGCAGCTGTTCCGGCGCCTGAACCGGCGGCTCATGCTGACCGACGCCGGCCAGCTCTACCTGCCGGCCCTGACCGCGGCCTTCGACGGAATCGACGCGGCGACCGGGCGCCTGCGCGCCGACGAGAACGCCGGGTCGCTGACCGTGAGCGTCGCCAACTCCCTGGCCGCCAAGTGGCTCCTGCCGCGCCTGCCGCGCTTCCGCGAGCGCCACCCGGAGATCGATGTCGAGATCTCGGCCGCGGACCGGCTGGTCGACTTCGGCCGCGACAACGCGGACATGGGCATCCGCTACGGCCTGGGGAACTACCCCGGGCTCAAGGTCGACCCGCTCATGGAGGACACGGTGTTCCCGGTGTGCAGTCCCCAACTCGTGAACGGGCACCTCGTGGACGGGCCGCCGCCGCTGCGCGCGCCGGAGGACCTGCGCCGCCACACGCTGCTGCACGACGACGTCGGCACCGGCGAGGCGCCGAACTGGCGCCGCTGGCTGACGGCGGCCGGCGTCACCGGGGTCAACCCCGAGCGCGGCCCGCGCTACAGCCATTCCTCCCTGGTGCTCCAGGCCGCCATCGACGGCCAGGGCGTGGCGCTGGGGCGCAGCTCGCTGGTCTCCCTCGACCTCGAGGCCGGCCGCCTGGTGCAGCCGTTCGGCCCGGCCCTGCCCTCGCACTATGCCTGCTACGTGGTCTCGCCGGTCGCCACCGCCGAGCGGCCCAAGATCAAGGCGTTCCGGGACTGGCTGTTGGAGGAGGCCGGGCGCCCGTAAGCTCGGCCAGGATTGCTCGATAGAGCGCCGAATGGGACCCGCCGAGGGCCACGGCGCGGCGCGCGGCGCGGCGCGGCGAGCAGGGTGGCGCCCCGGGTTGGCGCCCCGGGTTGGCGCCACCGGGGCCCGCCCATCTACGAATTAACTGCAATTTCAGCTTTTTGCCCGATTTTCGAGCCTGCGGGGGCCTCTCGTTGCGGCCCTGGATCGCGGGGGCCCTCGAGGCTGCGCTCCCGCCCCGCGTGAGCAAGAAGAAACGGGTGTGCGATGCGCGTTGTGGCCTTCGTTTCCGAGATGCCCGGCTCCGGCAAGACCGTGCTCGCCGGCCACGTCGCCGCGCAGGCCGAGGCCGAGGGCGTCGGACTGGTGGTGGTGCTCGACGGCGACCCGGCGCGCGGGCTGTCGGACTGGTGGGCCGAGCGCGCGGCGCCGCGCCCGATCCTGGGCGCCTGGGATCGGACCTGCACCGCCGAGGGCTTCAAGCGCCTCGCCAAGGGTGGGGTCCAGCTCGTCGTCATCGACACG
Source organism: Pseudomonadota bacterium (assembly GCA_022572105.1). Taxonomy (GTDB): domain Bacteria; phylum Pseudomonadota; class Alphaproteobacteria; order Kiloniellales; family J153; genus JACZWN01. The sequence continues at coordinate 29,601 of JACZWN010000005.1, forward strand.
CCGAGCGGCCACACCGCCATGGCCGAGCAGGCGATCGCGCTGGCCGACCTGGTGGTCCTGCCGACGCGCCCGAACCCGAGGGATCTCGAGGTCGCCGGCGCGGTCGTGGACATGGTCGAGGCGCTCGGCACGCCCTTCGTGTTCCTGATCAACCACACCCAGGGCGAGGACGATTTCCCCACCGCCGCGGTCATCGCGCTCGCCCAGCACGGCACGGTCTGCCCGGTGATCCTGCCCCAGCGCTCCGACTTCAACCGCTGCCGCGCCGGCGGCCGCACGGTGATGGAGCTCGACCCGGACTCGCCGTCCAGCGAAGACATGGCCAGGCTGTGGGATTACCTGAGCGACCACATGGTCAAGGTGGCGCCCGCGGCCAAGGCGAAGCGCCGGAGCGCGCCGGGGGACCGGCGCCGCTTCCCGCGCCACCGTTACGACCAGATCGCGACCTACAGCGTCGGCGACATGGTTTTCCCTTGCCACATCGCCGATATCTCGGCCGGCGGCGTCTCCATCTTGACCGCCGAGCCGCCGGTCGAAGGCACCGAGGTCACCCTGCACGTGCCCTATCTGGGCGCGTTCAAGGCCGAATCGGTCTACGTCGCCGCCGACCGGGTCGGGCTGAGGTTCCTGATCGACGAGCAGACCCAAGGCGACCTGGTGAAACAGCTCTCCGCGCTCCTGCACGGCGACCGGCGCCGCCCGGAAGCGGAAAGCCCGGAGCCGGGCGAACCGGAAAGCCTGCCGCGCACCGCGACCGGCTGACGGCAAGGCTGGTTCGTCCCGGGGGGTTGTCCCGCCGCCATACTTGAATCCCGGGGACATTTTTCTTGAGTCGCCTGGGCGCGTTCGCGGGCCGGACTCCGAGCAGCGGCGGCAACTGGTGCGGGCGGAGGGACTCGAACCCCCACTCCCGTTGCCGGGAAACGGATTTTAAGTCCGTTGCGTCTACCGGTTCCGCCACGCCCGCGCGCCGGTACCTATAACCCGAATATCTAGCACGTTCTCGCCGATTTGGCTTGCAAGGCGCAACGGGGTGGCCTGGCGCGGCGCTTTGCCGCCATACTCAGGCCGCGCAACGATGAAAAGCCAGGGGAGGCGAGGCATGGGCGGACGGCTCGAGGGCAAGACCGCGATCGTCGTGGGCGCGGGCTCGATCGGGCCCGGCTGGGGCAACGGCAAGGCGACCGCGGTGACCTTCGCGCGCGCGGGCGCGCGCGTGCTCTGCGTCGACATCAACGAGGCGGCCGCGCAAGAAACCGTCGGCCTCATCGAGGGCGAGGACGGGGTGGCCCTCGCCCACCGGGCCGACGTCACCAAGGCGGACCAGGTGGACGCCATGGTGGCGCGCGCGCTCGAACTCTGGGGCAAGATCGACATCCTGCACAACAACGTCGGCATCGTCGAGGCCGGCGGCCCGGTCGAGGCGGACGAGGCGAGCTGGGACCGGGTGATCGAGGTCAACCTCAAGTCCATGTACCTGACCTGCAAGGCGGTGCTGCCGGTCATGGAAGAGGCCGGCAAAGGCGCGATCGTCAACATCGGCTCGGTCGCCGGCATCCGCTGGCTCGGCGTGCCCTACGTCTCCTACGCCGCGAGCAAGGCGGCGATCCTCGGCTTTACCCGCTCGATCGCGCTCCAGTACGCGCGCAAGGGCATCCGCGCCAACGTCATCCTGCCGGGCCTGATGGACACGCCGATGTACGTCGGGCCGCTCAAGCAGGCCTACGCCGGCGGCGACATCGACAAGATGAAGGACCTGCGCCGCGAGCAGTGCCCCATGGGGCGCATGGGCGATGCCTGGGACGTGGCCAATGCGGCGCTGTTCCTGGCCTCCGACGAGGCGAATTACATCACCGCCGCCGAGCTCGTGGTCGACGGCGGCCTGACCGCCAAGGTGTCGTGAGACCCGCGCGGGCCGTGGTTCAAAGCTGAATCATAGCGCCGACACGCTCGCTCAGACCGGGCCCGCTCAGACCGGCAGGTCCTCGCCCAAGGACATGAGCGAGGCGTTGCCGCCGGCCGCCGTCGTGTCGATCGAAAGCGTGCGCTCGGTGGCGAAGCGGTAGAGGTAGCGCGGACCGCCGGCCTTCGGGCCGGTGCCCGAGAGGCCCTCGCCGCCGAACGGCTGGACGCCGACCACGGCGCCGATCATGTTGCGGTTGACGTAGGCGTTGCCGACGCGCAGGCGCCTATGGATGTAGTCCACGGTCGAATCGATCCGGCTGTGGATACCGAGCGTCAACCCGTAGCCGGTGCCGTTGATCGCGTCGATCACCTGGTCGAGGCGGTCGGCGCGGTAGCGGACGACGTGCAGGATCGGTCCGAAGACCTCGCGCTCGAGGCGCGACAGCGAATCGATCTCGAAGACGGCGGGCGCAAAGAAGCTGCCGTGCTCGGTGCCGGGGCCGAGCCGCGCGCGCCGCACCAGCCGGCCTTCGGCCTCCATGCGCCTGGCGTGGCGGTCGAGCATGGCCTTGGCCTCGGAATCGATGACCGGCCCCACGTCGGTCGACAGCCACGCCGGGTCGGCGACCACCAGTTCCTCCATGGCGCCCGATAGCATGGCCAGCATCTTGTCGGCCACGTCTTGCTGCAGGAACAGCACGCGCAAGGCCGAGCAGCGCTGGCCGGCGCTCTGGAACGAGGAGATCACCACGTCGCGCACGACCTGCTCGGGCAGCGCCGTGGAATCCACGATCATGGCATTCTGACCGCCGGTCTCGGCGATCAGCGGCACGATCGGCCCGGCGCGCGCGGCCAAGGCCCGGTTGATCGATTTGGCGGTCTCGGTCGAGCCGGTGAAGGCGACGCCGGCGGTGCGCCGGTCCGCGACCAGTGGCGCGCCGACGGACGGTCCGCCGCCGGGCAGCAGATGCAGCACCTCGCCCGGCACGCCGGCGTCGTGCAACAGGCGCACGGCGGCGGCGGCGACGAGCGGCGTCTGCTCGGCCGGCTTGGCGATGACCGCGTTGCCGGCGGCGAGCGCGGCGGCGACCTGGCCGGTGAAGATGGCGAGCGGGAAGTTCCACGGGCTGATGCAGACGAACACGCCGCGCCCGTGCAGCGCCACCTCGTTGCGCTCGCCGGTGGGGCCGGGCATGGTTCGGGGCCGGGCGAACTCGGCGCGCGCGCGCGCCGCGTAGTAGCGGCAGAAGTCGACCGCCTCGCGGATCTCGGCGACCGCGTCGCCGATGGTCTTGACCAAGGCCCCGTTGTGCTCGCGCACGGCCGCCACCAGGAAGGCAAAATGGTCGCGCACCAGGCGGTAGGCGGCGGCGTCGCCGACCCGCTCGTAGAGCGCGGTGGACCCCTGCAGGTCGGTGAACATGAGCGCCACCCGGCCGATGCCCACCTCGATCGAGCGGAGGAACTCCCCGGTCCCGACGAGCTCGTGCCAGCGGGCGAGCACCTCGCCCCGCAGCAGGGAGCCGTCCTGCACCCCCTGGGAGACCGACTCCAGGGCGTCCCGGTATGCCTCGCGCGGCCCCTGCTCGAGGTACCGCCAGGCGCCGACCTGGTCGCGTCCTGCGCCCGCGAGCGCGTCCGCCCGGGTGCTCAGCGAGCCCAGGGTGCCGGTGAGCGTGCGCCGGATGACGACCGAGCGAGCGCGGGCGTCGACCGCGAGGGAGTGCAGCCAGCCGCGCAGC
>JACZWN010000164.1 GCA_022572105.1 Pseudomonadota bacterium
AGCGGCGCCCCGCTGCCCCCCGGCGCCCCCGCCATGCCATACTCCCCCGCCATGAAGGAACTGCCGCGCCGCACGCACCGCGAGGTCATGGAGGAGGTGCTCGAACTTTCGGGCGCCCGGGTCGCCGACATCGGCTGCGGCGACGGCGCGCTGGTGCGCCTGATGACGCGCCTGGGCGCGCGGGCGACCGGCATCGACCCCTCCGAGGGCCAACTCGAGCGGGCGCGCGCCGCCGAGCCGGCCGGCGACGAGGACTACCTGCGCGGCGTCGGCGAGGACCTGCCCCTGCCCGACGGCGCGCTCGACGTCGCGGTGTTCTTCAACGCGCTGCATCACGTGCCGGTCGAGCACCAGGGCGCGGCGCTTGCCGAGGCGGCGCGCGCGCTGAAACCCGGCGGCCGGCTCTACGTCGTCGAGCCGGTCGCGCAAGGCCCGCACTTCGAGGTCACGCGGCGCATCGAGGACGAGACGCAGGTGCGCGCCAAGGCCTACGAGGCGCTGGGCGCCGCGGCCCGGGGACCGGACTTCGAGGAAGCGCGCGAGCTCACCTATCTGACCGAGATCCGCTACCAGAGCTTCGAGGCGTTCCGCGACCACCTGATCGCGGTCGACGAAAGCCGCCGGCCGGCGGTCGAGGTGCGGGAGGACGAACTGCGCGCGGCCTTCGAGGCCAACGCGGAGCGGCGCGACGGCGCCTTCGTCTTCGTTCAACCGGCCCGGCTCAACCTGCTGGTGCGGAGCTGACGGGCGAGCGCATTAGCGTCGCCTTCAACATCATGCTCTCCGCGATTACACCGAGCAGTACGGCCCGCCGCGCAGGTCGCGCCGGCCGAGCCTGTGAACCGCGGGGGCTAAACCACGAAGACCCTTTGAACGTCCGTCTTGGCGAAGTCCTCGCCCTTGAACAACAAGGGCTCGCCGCTGGTCATGCTGAGTGCGTAGCCGAAGCAATCCCCGTAATTGAGGCCGGCCGGGTGTTGGCCCTTGCCGAAGGTGCGAAACGCGTGGCGCGCCACGGTCAACTGCTCGGCATTGAAGGGGATGATTTCAATGCCGACGCGGAGGAAGAGCAGGTCGAGCTCGCGGCCGCCCGCCTCGCCCAACTCGCTTTCGATGACCAGACTGCACTCGAGTGCGGTACCGGCGGAGATAAGTCGCAGCGGATCGCCCACGATCGCCTCGGAGAAGCGCTCCGCCTCGTCCTCGGCGAAGAGAATGGTGGCGATGGCAGAGGTGTCGACCACCATCAGCGCGGCAAACCCCGTTCGTCGTAGCCGATAATCTCCTCCAGCGTTTTGCCCGTGCGCCGGGGCAGACGGCCGGCGCGCCGGCTAATCGCCATGATCTCGTCCTTGAGACTGACTGGTGTCTTGGCGGTTTCCCGCTTCAGGCGCTCGCGCAGGGCCTTGACGACCGTCTCGGTGATGGTCTCGCCCGTGCGCGCCGCGAGTTCGCGCGCGAGACGGTCGGCTTCCGGATTCTTGATGTTCAGGGCCAATGGGTCCACCAGGAAGAAGATTCCTAATTTTCTTTATTATGCCTCATTAGCGAGACAATTTCAAGCCGGCATTCCAGCGACATGGGGCTCCTACAGGGTTCCGAGGCGGATTCGTCTAGCGTTGACGGCAATAATGGACGTGATGGGCGAGTGACGCAACGCATTGGCCGGCTGTGTGGCAATACAAGCCTGACCCCAATGCTTCATTGCTTCTTAGCCAAATGTCTGTCGCGTGAACAAACGCGCGATCCCGACGCGGCCAGTCGCTGCAGGGAAAGAGACACACAACGCACTTCAAACCGGAGAAAAGCCGCGATGATCCCTTATATGCTTTTTCTTTCCTACCATATTAACAATCGGTGAGTGCACAGGAGCGCGAGAACATTCTCTCTCTGCAAAACACGATTTTCGTAAGCAACGCTCATGTTTGAAAATATCGTTGTCCGAAGGCCCTATAGTCAAAACAAGCAAATCGACCCCGGGTTGATCGCGGAAACGTTACTCTTTTATCAAAAAGTTCACTTGCTTTTGGATGAAGGCGGGCTGACATCACTGCTAAAAAATATTGGACCGGACAATATATTGTATTTGATAGATAATGAATTTTTGAGAATCACCTTCTTTCGGGAGAACCTTGCAGTCCATACAGACTCCAAAACAGGGATACCGGTATATGATTTTATAGGATTCCAGTTGGTAGAGACCCACGACGGGAAACGCTTTAAGAACAAAGAGGATTACATAATTCATGTATTCGAAAAATCTTTAGGAAAATCGTTCAAAACTAGACGAATGGCAAAGAAATTCTTGAACAAAACACCTTTTAGGAAATTGACTCAAGGTTTTGATAACCCGTCAGGCATTCCGGGGTTAGCACGAGAAGATTTGAACGATCCAGATTACCTCAAAACCGTAGTTGCTGTGATTCTCGATGATCTGGTTCCGAGCATCAGCTTGCCAAATGACTGGCACTTTAAAACGATGGCCATACAAGGCGGGGTCGTCGTAGATACAAATCTCGATTTTGAAGTAATAAATTCGGAATACCACAAGAAAATACCGCCTTCCCATAGCACAATATCTCCCGCTTTCCTATTGGCGATTTTCTTAGATGCGCGTGCAGATATTTCCTTTTCATCCCAATATCTTTCCGAACTTGTCACCTCATCAACATCATCCCGAATTATGGATGTCAAATTTAGAAGCCTCCTCAAAAAACGCACCAAAAGTGAAAAAGACATAGCTATTTTTCAAGAAACATTTCTCGATGACGCGCACGCCATCAGAGACGCGATTAACTCCGGCAAGCGAGATTTTAGTGATTTTCTTAAAGTTCTTGAAAAATCAATGCGGTTTAAGGAATGGCTTTCGGATTCTCACCCGGATATCGGACTAATGAAGGAATATCACGACGCGGTTACTCGTGGCACTTGGATAGAAAAGTTACCGATGAAATCGCTTCGGTTCGTTTTTTGGACTGGCGCCGGGCTCGCAGCCAACGCCTTGGCTGGGCCAGCGGCTAGTCTCGGTCTCGGCGCCGCGGACAGTCTGATTCTCGACAAACTTTTGAAAGGCTGGAAACCAAATCATTTCATTGACGGCCCCCTGCGGGAGTTTACGAATTTCGACTAACCTGCGCAGGCAAGCGCGCAATACTGAACATAGATACCGAGACCGTATTATCACTACAACGCCGCGTAGTCGATCTCCCCAAAGCGGTCGAGGGAGTGGGTGACCTGGGGCATGGGATACTTGAGGCCGGAGCCGCAGTTGAACAGCACCACGCGGTCCCCGGGCGCGACCCGCCCCTCGGCCAGCGCCACCCGGTAGGCGGCGTAGGTGGCCGCGCCCTCGGGGCACATCAGCAGGCCCTCCTCGCGCGCCACCTCCGCGCGCGCCTCCAGGATCGCCTCGTCGGGCACGGCGATGGCGAAGCCGCCGCTCTCGCGCACCGCGCGCAGGATCAGGAAATCGCCGACCGCGGTGGGCACGCGGATGCCGCCGGCGATGGTCTGGGCGTCGGGCCACGGCTCGGCGTGCTCGGTGTCCTCCTCGTAGGCCTTGACGATGGGCGCGCAGCCGGTGGACTGCACCGCCACCATGCGCGGGCGCTGGTCGCCGAGCCAGCCGATCGCGCCGAGCTCGGCGAAGGCCTTCCACATGCCGATCAGGCCGGTGCCGCCGCCGGTCGGGTAGAAGATCACGTCCGGCAGCTCCCAGCCCAGCTGCTCGGCCAACTCGATGCCCATGGTTTTCTTGCCCTCGATCCGGTACGGCTCCTTGAGCGTCGAGCAGTCGAACCAGCCGGCCGCCGCCTTGCCGTCGCCGACGATCTTGGCGCAGTCGTTGATCAGGCCGTTGACCTTGTAGACGCTGGCGCCCTGGATCTTGGTCTCGCTCATGGCGATCTCGGGCGCGTCGTCCGGACAGAACACCGTCGACCTCAAGCCCGCGCGGCTGGCGTAGGCGGCCATGGCGGCGCCGGCATTGCCCGCGGTCGGGATGGCCAGATAGGTGAGCCCGAGCTCCTTGGCCATGGCGACCGCGAGCGCCAGGCCGCGCGCCTTGAACGAGGCGGTGGGTAGCCGGCCCTCGTCCTTGACCAGAATCTCGCCGCCGCGCGAGCCCAACCGGCCGGCCAGGCGCGGCAGCGCGATGAGCGGGGTCGTGACCTCGCCCAGGCTGACCACGTTCTCGGCCCGGCGCACCGGCAGGAACTCGCGGTAGCGCCAGAAGCCGCCGGAGCGGCGCGCGGCCAGCGCCTCCTTGCTGACCGCGCGGCCCAGCGCCTCCAGGTCGTAGCGCACCAAGAGCGGCCGGCCGGCCTCCGACAGCCCGTGCACCCGGTCGGCCTCGTAGCGCTTGCCGGTCATGGAGCATTCCAGGTGGGTGACGAAGGTCGGCAGGTCCTCGGTAAGAACGGAATCGAGCGGCATTGATGTCTCCCCTGGTTCGCGATTGTCCCGGTTATGAAGTAACCTTGGTCGGCGGCGGTCAGCCCCAGAGCGCCGGTTCGGGCGGCTGCACCAGGCTGCCCTCGTAGGTCAGTCCCTCGGGCCGGTCGCGGGCGAGCAGCAGCGGCCCGTCCAGGTCGACGAAGCGCGCGCCTTGGGCCACCAGGATCGCCGGGGCCATGGCCAGCGAGGTCGCCACCATGCAGCCAACCATGACCTGGTAGCCCTGGGCAAGCGCCGCGTCCTTGAGCTTGAGCGCCTCGGTCAAACCACCGGTCTTGTCGAGTTTGATGTTGACGACGTCGTAGCGCCCCGAGAGCCCGGCCAGCGAGGCGGTGTCGTGGCACGACTCGTCGGCGCAAACCGGCACCGGCCGCCGCACGCCGGCGAGCGGCGCATCCTTGCCGGCCGGCAGCGGCTGCTCGATCAGGTCGACGCCGAGCACCGCGAGCTTGGGCGCGAGCTCGACGAAATCGTCGAGCGACCAGCCCTCGTTGGCGTCCACGATGAGGCGCGCCCCGGGCGCGTTCTCGCGCACCGCCTCGACGCGCGCCAGGTCGTCCGGGCCGGACAGCTTGAGCTTCAGGAGCGGCCGCGCCGCGTGCTCGGCGGCGGCCCGGCCCATGGCCTCGGGCGCGTCCATGGAGAGAGTATAGGCGGTCGTGACCGGGGCCGGCGGCGGGAGGCCGATCGAGTCCCATACCCGGCAGCCGGCGCGCTTGGCCTCCAGGTCCCAGAACGCGCAGTCGAGGGCGTTACGCGCCGCGCCCGGCGGCAGGACGCGCTGCAGGCCGAGCCGGTCGAGACCGTCCGCGATCGGCGCGCCGAGCGCCTCGATCGCCGCGATCACGCCCTCGAGCGACTCGCCGTAGTGGGCATAGGGCACGCACTCGCCGCGGCCGGTGACCTCGCGGCCGTCGGCCTCCGCGACAGAAATCTCGGCCACGACCACCTCGGCCGTGGTCCGGGTGCCGCGCGAGATGGTGAAGCTGCCGCCGAGCGGCCAGGTCTCGTGACGGACACTCAGGCGCGGCATGGGCTAGGCGAGCCGGTCGACGATCGGCGCGGCCCCGCTCTTGAACGGGTCGACCGCGGGCAGGCCGAGCTCGTCCTCGATGCTCCTCAGCAGCGCCCCGGAGCCGCCGTCCGGCATCTGCGAGGTGTTGACCGCGACGCCGACGGCGCTCACCCCCGGGTTGGTCAGGCGCGCGGCTTCCAGATTGGCCTCGAGGCAGTCCTTCAGGCCCGGCAGCGGGTAATCCGGCAGGCCGCGCATGTGCGTGCGCGTCGGCTCGTGACAGAGTACCAGGGCGTCCGCCTGGGCGCCGTGCAGCAGGCCCATGCTGACGCCCGCGTAGGAGGCGTGGAACAGCGAGCCCTGGCCCTCGATCACGTCCCAGTGGTCCGGGTCGTTGGCCGGCGCCAGCCACTCGATCGCCCCGGAGATGAAGTCGGCGACTACCGCGTCGACGGAAATGCCGTTGCCGGCGATGAGGATGCCGCTCTGCCCGGTGGCGCGGAAGTCGACCTTCATGCCGCGCGCGCGCATCTCCTTCTCGATGGCGAGCGAGGCGTACATCTTGCCCACCGAGCAGTCGGTGCCGACGGTCAGCAGGCGCTTGCCCGGCCGATTCTCGCCGGTGCCGACCTGGAAACCGCGCGTCGGATGGCGCACGTCGAACAGGTGCCGGCCGTGCTGTTCGGCGACGGCGGCCAGGCTGGGCACGTCGGCCAGGCGGCCGTGCAGGCCGGCGGCCAGGTCGAGGCCCATGATGAGCGCCTTTTCGAGGATATCGATCCAGTCGTGCGAGATCACGCCGCCGCGGTTGGCGACGCCGACCACCAGCGTCCGGGCCCCGGCCGCGACCGCCTTGGTAAGCGTCATCTCGGTGAGCCCCAGGTCGGCGTTGCAGCCCTTTAGGCGGATTTGCCCCAGGCACCACTCGGGCCGCCAATGGGCGATGCCCTGGGCGGTCTTGGCGGCGAGCTGGTCGGGCGCGTCGCCGAGAAACAGCAGATACGGATGTTCGATCGCCATGACCGCCGGAGCTCCCCCTGTTTCGCGTGTGTGTTTCCCCCATGTTATGCGAAACCCGGCCGGTTGTCACAAGCTCCCCCATCACGCGGCCCTCTGTCACAAGGCCCTCTGCCGATCGCGTTTTGGTTTCAAATTTGATGCGCTAAAAGTGCAAAGCAGACTCGAATATCGGCTTAGCGGATGAAAACGGTCGTCGTTCCGGTGCGGTGATCGAGTCCGTTTGAGCCGCAAGCGGACTCATGCCAGCTTCTATAACAGTGCTCTTGCATTCTTCAGGTCTGGCCTACCGAAGCCTTCGGTGAACTGGTCGTAAATCAGGTTGAGCAAATCGCGAGCCCCGGCGACCTTGCCGAGATCACGGCATAGGCGATGCAGGGTAATTTGCTGCTCGTTGACGGTCTATACTAATCCGACGACGTAACGGGACGCCGCAAACGCGGTACCGCGAAGGGGGCGAGCATGACCGACCAGAGTGATATCAGCGGCTTTTGGGCGAAAGGCGATACGTTAGGTCGCATTCTCGATGCCTTGGACGAAGCGGGCCTATCGCTTGACAATCTCAGCATCCTCGATCTGGCACCGGTCGACCATCTTCACGCGAGAGGGTTGCCGGCAACGGTCGACCTCGCGGATCGCCTGTCCATCGAGCACGCTCAGCACATCCTCGACATCGGCTGCGCGGTTGGCGGCCCGGCCCGATACATGGCGGGCCGGTTCGGGTGTCGGGTGTCGGGAATCGATATCACGCCGGGCTTTATCGAGGCTGGCGAGGAGCTGAACCGGCTCACCGGCATGGTCGACCAGGTCGATCTTCGGGTCGGCGACGGTGCCACCCTGCCCTATGAAGACTCGCTCTTCGACGGCGCCTACTCGCAGCATGTCACCATGAACGTGGCCGATCGCACCGCCTTCTTTGCCGAGGCCTTTCGGGTGATCAAGCCGGGCGGGTTCTTCGCCCTGTCGGAGCACGGGCTGGGGCCGAAGGGGGACCCGATCTATCCCTTGCCCTGGGCCGACGAACCCGCGACGAGCTTCCTGAAAACCCGGGTGGAGACCCAGGCGCTGCTCTCCGAGGCCGGCTTCGAGCGGTTCGAGGCCGTCGACACCGGACCGAAATACGTCGAGGGCTACAGGACGATGCTTGCCAAGACCGAAGTGG
>JACZWN010000165.1 GCA_022572105.1 Pseudomonadota bacterium
TTGGCCGGCCCGGGGCCGCCGCCACGTCCGGAGCCCCGGGACTGGGTCACGGGCCTCCTGGCCGCGGTCGAGGAGCGCGCCCTCTGGTCCCGCTTCGGACTGTAATACGCGCGCCCGTCAACCCCGGCACAAACGCACGGCCGCGATCTACGCGCTGGTCGGCGCGGCGGCGCTGATGCGGGTGCTGGCGCCGCTCACCGCCCTCGACGCGGCGCTGCTGTTCGGACTCTCGGGACTCGCCTGGATCGGCGCCTTCGCCCTGTTCGTCATCCTCTACGGCCCGCTGCTGGTCGGGCGGCGCCGTGCTTGACCGCCCCCGCGCCGCGCCTCTACAACGGTCTCCATGTTCGGTCTCCCGTCCCTGCAGAAGCTCCTGGTCCTGGCCGCGGTGATCGCCGCGGTGTGGTACGGCTTCAAGTTCATCGGCCGCCTGCAGGACGCGCGCGCGGCCGAGGCCAAGCTGCGCGCGGGCGGCGCCCGGCGGCCGAAGGCGCGCTGGCGCCGGTCGAAGCAACCCGCGGCGCCCGAGGCCGAGGACATGGTCAAGTGTCCGGTCTGCCAGGCCTACGTCCCGGCGCGCGGGGCTTCGCGTTGCGAGCGCCCCGGCTGTCCGCACTGAAATTACGTTTCCGGCGCCATGCCTTGCGGCGTTCGCCGGGGCCGCCATGGGAGCCCGGATGGGAGCCCGGGCGGGGTCTTGCCCGATGTCAATTATGCCATTGAGTGTAATTTTTCTTACATCGGTGTCATATTCCGTACTATGATCCCCTCAGCCGGCCCGAGCCGACGCCTGGGCTGGAAAAAGGACCCAATAAGCGGACGACACCGGAGCGGAAACCGGGTCACGGGGAGCATGGGCGCGGGGAGCACCGACACAGGGAGCGCCGACGAAGGGAGCGCCGACAAGGCGTTGAGGCCGTCCTTCGCGCGCGGCGCGGGCGCCGAGCCAGGCCTGCCGGCGCGGCGCCTGGACATCCATGCGCGCCAGACGCGCATCGTCGAGCTGGTGCGCCGGCGCGGCTACGCCTCGATCGAGGCGATGTCCACGCACTTCGAGGTCTCGGCGCAGACCATCCGGCGCGACATCAAGCAGCTCTCGGCGCACGATCTCCTGGTGCGCTACCACGGCGGCGCCGGGCTGCCGGTGGGCGCGGACAAGCTCGCCTATTCCAACCGCAAGATCCGCAACGCCGTCGCCAAGCGCGCGATCGCCAAGCTGGTGGCGCGCGAAATCCCGCACGGCGCCTCGCTGTTCATCGACATCGGCACCACGATGGAGGCGGTGGCCGAGGCGCTGCTCGACCACGAGGGCCTGCGCATCGTGACCAACCACATCGGCGTCGCCTCGATCCTGAGCCAACGCACCGATTTCGAGATCAGCCTGGCCGGCGGCACGCTGCGCAACCGCGACCGCGCGGTGACCGGCGCGGCCACGACCGAGTTCCTGGCGCGGTTCCGGGTCGGCTACGGGATCTTCGGGATCGGCGCCATCGACGACGACGGCGAGATGCTCGACTACGACTACCGGGACGTTCAGGTCTCGTTGACCGCCATGGACATCTCGCGGCGCCACTTCATCGCGGCGGATCGGAGCAAATTCCACGGCGACGCCATGATCAAGTTCGCCCACGTCTCGGAGATCGACGCCCTGTTCACCGACGCGCCGCCACCGTCGGGCATCGCCGAGGCCCTGCGCGCCAACGATGTTCGGCTGTTCGTCGCGGGCGGACGAGGCAAGGCCGCCGTGGACAACGCCGCCGCGGACAACGTCGCCGTGGACAAAGCCTCTGTGGACGAGGCCGGCGAACGCGCGGGCCATCCGGTGGCCGCGGGCGAGGAGGTCTGAGCCCATGTCGACGATCGAGCTTGCCGGCGTGACCAAGGCCTGGGGCGGCACCGTCGCCGTCGACGACGTCTCCTTCACCGTCGAGGAGGGCAGCTTCGTCGTGCTCCTGGGGCCATCGGGCTGCGGCAAGTCGACGACGCTCAGGATGATCGCGGGGCTCGAGACCGTGAGCGCGGGACGGGTTCTGATCGCCGGCCGGGACGTGACCGACAGCCCGCCCTCGGAGCGGAACATCTCCATGGTGTTCCAGTCCTACGCCCTATTTCCGCATCTCGACGTGGCCGAGAACATCGTGTTCGGCCTCAGGGTGCGCAAGACGCCCGCGGCCGAGCGCGCCAAGCGTCTGGCCCGGGTGGCCGAGACCGTCGGCCTGTCCGAGCTGCTCGGCCGCAAGGCGGCACAGCTCTCGGGCGGACAGCGGCAGCGCGTGGCGCTGGCCCGGGCGATCATCGCCGAGAACCCGATCTGCCTGATGGACGAGCCGCTGTCCAACCTGGACGCCAAGCTGCGCCACGACATGCGCGGCGAGATCCGCGGCCTGCAACAGCGCCTCGGCATGACCGTGGTCTACGTCACCCACGACCAGAGCGAGGCCATGTCCATGGCCGACAAGGTCATTCTGCTGCGCGACGGGCGCGTCGTGCAGGCCGGCGCGCCGGACCAGCTGTACGAGCGCCCGGCCAATGTCTTCACCGCCGGCTTCATCGGCACGCCGCCGATGAACCTGCTCGATCTGGCCGACGGGCCGGAGGGCGCGGTCATCGTCGGCGCGGACGGGCGGCCGGTGCTCGACGGGGCGGGCGAGGGGCTGAAGCTCGGCATCCGGCCGGAGCACATCGAGATGAGCGATGCGGGCGGCCTGGCCGCGGAGCTGGTCTGGTCCGATTACCTGGGCGCCGACACCATCGTCACCGCCCGGATCGGCACCCAGACGCTGATGGTCCGGGTGCCCGGGCGCCACGGCACCGCGCGCGGCACGCGGGCCAGCCTGGTCTGGGCGCCGGAAGCCGTGCACGTCTTCGAGGCCGGCAGCGGCCGCCGCGTGGACGACCGGCAGGCGATCGCCATGGCGGCCTAACGTTTCAGGTACCACGCGCCGCGCCTAGGGCTCGGGCGCGTGGCTGAAGAACGGGAGGACCCCAGCGACGGGTCCTCCGCAACAAAAGATGGAGGAGGATTGCCATGTTTGAGTGCTTGAAACGGACTCTGGCCGGGACCCTGCTGGCCGGCGCGCTCGCGCTCGGTTTCGCAAGCGGGGCCTGGGCCAAGGTCGAGCTTACCATGTACTATCCGGTGGCCGTCGGCGGGCCGCTGACCAAGGTGGTCGACGGGCTGGTCGCCGACTTCATGAAGGAGAACCCCGGCATCGAGGTCAAGGCGGTTTACTCGGGCAACTACAACGACGCCCGCATCAAGGCCTTGGCCGCGCTGAGGGCCGGCCAGCCGGCCCAGCTCTCGGTGATGTTCTCGATCGACATCTACGAGTTGATCGAGCAGGACGCCATCATCGCCTTCGACGACATCGTCGAGACCGACGAGGAGAGAGCCTGGCTGAACAAGTTCTACCCGGCCCTGATGGAGAACGGTAAGACCGGCGGCAAAACCTGGGGCATCCCGTTCCAGCGCTCGACCATCGTCATGTACTACAACAAGGACGCCTTCCGCGACGCCGGGCTCGATCCGGACAAGCCGCCGGCGACCTGGGACGAGCTCGCGGCCATGGGCAAGAAGCTGGTCAAGAAGGACGCCTCCGGCCAGGTCCAGCGCTGGGGCGTCATGATCCCCTCGACCGGCTATCCCTACTGGATGTTCGGCGCGCTCACCATGCAGAACGACCAGGTTCTGATGAACCGGGAGGGCAACCAGACCTATTTCGATGCGCCCGGCGCCGTGGGCGCGCTCGAGTACTGGCTGGGTCTCGGCAAGACCCACGGGGTCATGCCCGAGGGCACCATCGAGTGGGCTACCCTGCGCCAGAACTTCCTGGAGCAGAACACCGCCATCATGTGGCACTCGACCGGCAACCTGACCGTGGTCAAGAAGAAGGCCGGCTTCGACTTCGGCGTCGCCATGCTGCCGGCGAACAAGCGCCGCGGCACGCCCACGGGCGGCGGCAACTTCTACATCTTCAAGAAGACCACACCCGAGGAGCGCACGGCGGCGTTGAAGCTGATCCGCTTCCTGACCCAGCCCGAACGCACCGCCGAGTGGAGCATGAAGACCGGCTACCTCGGCACGCGTCCGGACGCCTACGAGACCCAGGCGCTCAAGGACTACGTGGCGAAGTTCCCGCCGGCGGCGGTGGCCCGCGATCAGCTCGAGTTCGCGACCGCCGAGTTGTCGACCTATCAGACCGGCCGGGTGCGCAAGCTGCTGGATGACGCGATCCAGGCGGCCTTGACCGGCACCAAGTCGCCGAGCGAGGCGCTCGGTGCGGCGCAGAAGCAGGCCGACCGGCTGCTCAAGCGGTATCGGTAGGGGCACTTGCCCGGCGGCCCGGGGGGCGGAGGCTCCCCGGGCCGCCGTTCCGCTCCAGAGCATGTCGTTCGCCAGATCCAACCAGGTCCACATTTACGGCTGGCTGCTGCTCATGCCGGCGGCGATCTTTCTGATCGCCTTCACCTACTACCCGACCGTGGCGACGCTGGCCCACAGCTTCTTTTCCGATGGCACGGCGCTGCGGCCGTCGGTCTTCGTCGGCCTCGAGAACTACAAGCTCATGCTCGAGGACGAGGTGTTCTGGAAGGTGGCCCGCAACAACTTCTGGTTCGCGCTCGGCACCATCCCGGTCAGCGTCGCGCTCGCCCTGCTCATGGCGGTCTGGGTCAACGGGCGCCTGCCCGCGCGCGGCCTGGTGCGCATGGCCTACTTCACGCCGACCGTGCTGCCCATGATCGCGGTCGCCAACATCTGGCTGTTCTTCTACACCCCGGACATCGGCCTGGTCGATCAAGTGCTGGGAATGTTCGGGGCGCCCGGGCACAACTGGCTCGGCGATCCCGACACGGTGCTCGGGTGCCTGATCGTGATGACCGTCTGGAAGGAATCCGGCTTCTTCATGATTTTCTACCTGGCGGCGCTGCAGTCGCTGCCGCCGGAGCTGGAGGAGGCGGCCAAGCTGGAGGGCGCCGGGCGCTGGTACTTCTTCCGGCGCGTCACCTTTCCGCTGCTCATGCCGACCACGCTGTTCGTGCTGATCAACGCGGTGATCAACTCGTTCAAGCTGGTCGACCACCTCTTCATCCTGACCAAGGGCGGCCCGGACAACGCCAGCAACCTACTGCTCTATTACATCTACGAGGTCGCCTTCAGCTTCTTCGACGAGGCCTACGCCGCGACGCTCACGGTGGTGCTATTGGCGGTGCTCGCGGTGATCGCGATCGGCCAGTTCGTCATCCTCGACAAGCGGATCCACTACCGATGAGGGGCGGGCTGCGAATGGTGGGTGAAGCGGTGAGCGTGGCCCGGGCCGGCGCGGGTTGGATGCCCCGCGAGAGTTTTTGGCTCCGGCTCGAGGTGCTCGGCGCCTGGCTGCTGGCGCTGGTCTGGCTGGCGCCGCTCATCTACGCCTTCTGGGCCGCCTTCCACCCGCCGGCCTATGCCATCCGCTTCGAGCTCTTCGCGCCGCTGACGCTGGAGAACTTCGCCGAGGCCTGGAGCCAGGCGCCGTTCGCTCGCTATTACCTCAACACCTTCCTGCTGGTCAGCTCGATCCTGGCGGCGCAGTTCGTGCTGTGCACGCTGGCGGCCTACGCCTTCGCGCGTTTCGAGTTCTTTGGCCGCGACGTGGCCTTCGCGCTGGTGCTGGTCCAGCTGATGATCATGCCCGAGGTGCTGATCGTCGAGAACTACCGGACCATGACCCTGCTGGGCACCGTCGATACCATCCTGGGCATCGGCCTGCCCTACATGGCCAGCGCCTTCGGCATCTTCCTGCTGCGCCAGACCTTCAAGACCGTGCCCAAGGAGCTCGAGGAGGCGGCGCGCATCGAGGGCTGCTCGTTCCTGCAGGTGCTCACCAAGGTCTACGTGCCGCTCGCCAAGCCGACCTACGTCGCCTACGGGCTGGTCTCGGTCAGCTACCACTGGAACAACTTCCTGTGGCCGCTGGTGATCACCAACTCGGTCGAGACCCGGCCGCTGACCGTGGGCCTGGCCATCTTCGGCGCGCCCGAATCGGGGGTCGACTGGTCGATCATCACGGCCGGCACCCTGCTCGCCGTGGCGCCGCTCTTGATCGCCTTCCTGCTGTTCCAGCGCCAGTTCGTACAGTCATTCATGCACGCCGGGATCAAGTAGCTTGGGGCCGATCGAGTGTTGTAGACGATTCCGGCCGATCCGACGAGGTCACGGCACGATGGCCACGCGCTCCGGATAGATGAAGCCGCGGGTCGCATAGCTGCGCGTCCCCAGGGTGTTCCCCGGCGTATACCAGACCCGCACGGCGGACCAGTCGTTCCTCGGCGAGACATCCACGACCGGCGTGTTCCGGTGGATGCGGCCGCGGTTCAGCCAGTTCGCGTGGTCGACCAGGACCGTTCGATTGTCGAGGAGGGCGGTGACCACGGCGAGATGGCCCAGGCGCAGCCGCCCGGTCCGCGTCCAGACCAGGACCGAGCCGACCGTCGGCTTGCCGCCCCGCCGGTAGCGCCCCTCGGCGGCGTGCCACCAGGTCCAGGCGTCGCCCCGGATCGCCAGACCCGTGGTCGCGCGCGCGAAGGGCACGCATTGAAGCAGCGCGGCCGGCGTGACGATCCGCGCCATCGGCGCGTCCAGGGCCGGCCTCGACGCAAGCGGGGGCGCCGCCTCCCGGCCGGCCGAGCAGGCCGCCAGGAGCAGGCCGAGCAGGGCGAGGAGGTACGGGGTGCTTTTCCTGGCCACGGGGACTGTCCAGTCTCTTCGCGTGCGTGCCGGGGCGCGCCGGTCAGGTGACCGGCGCCGGCTCCTTGGGCTCGTCGGCCTGGGAGGCCCGCGCGCGCTTTTTCTCGATTATGCGCTTCAAGCCGGCGCGTAGCTTCTCCGGATCGCCCCCGCCGCCCCGAGCCGGCCCCTTCTCGTCCTCGCCGTTCCGGGCCGGCCCGGCGTCGTTCGCCGCCGGGTCCAGGGGCACCGGACCCATGCGGGCTCCGGGCTCCATGCCGGCCTGGGCCGGCGCCGGGATGCTGGCGAGGCCTTCGCGCGGCCCGACCTCGACGGTCATCACCAGGGCGTGCAGCATGTGCCGCAGCTGCCCGTATTCCCGGGTCATGCGCTCGCGCTGGGCCTCGTTCTGACCCAGGGCGACCCGCTTCTCGCGCAGGTTCTCCTCGACGATGTTGATCAAGCCCGTCAGGTGCTTGCGGGATCGCGCGTGCTGTTCGCCGGTCCGGTCAAAGGCCTCTTGCGCGGCCGCGACCGTCTGTTGCAGGCTCGAAATGTCGGTCATGGCGCGCGCTCCCGTTCCCCGGTTTCCGGCCCCTCGCCGCCCGGCTTCCCTGCCCCCTCTTGGCGGGGCGCGGGAGCCTCCGCCCGGGCGGGCCGTTGTGCCCAGGCGACCAAGTAATAGTGTAACACAAACTTGAAAAAACCGCAAAAGTTTCCTAATAAATATTAATTATATCTGTTAACTATAAGTATTGATCAGGCAACACGGGATCGCCGTCCGAAAGCCTTGGGAAACCGTCTCTATGAGTCATTATCAACGCTCCTTGGTTGTCTAATTCCGGTCTCTCGGTCAAGCACTCCCGAACCCTTTGTCTCCGCCGGGAACACGGTTGTCTCCGAAGTCGTGACCGGCGGGTTTGCCGGCGCGCTTCAT
>JACZWN010000166.1 GCA_022572105.1 Pseudomonadota bacterium
CGGCCGGCAGGAGCTTTCGGCCTTTGCGGGGCTCGACGACATCTGGTTCCTGGTGCGCTTGGTGGAGCCGCCGGAGGACCCGATTCCGCTCGAGGACTTCCGCCTGGTGCTCGGCCGCGGGCCATTCTCGCTCGAACAGGAAACCGCGCTCTTGCGCGCGCATGGGATCGAGGCGGTGGTCAGCAAGAACAGCGGCGGCGCGGGCACCTACGCCAAGATCGAGGCGGCGCGCGCGCGCGGCTTGCCGGTCGTCATGGTCGAGCGCCCGGCCCTGCCGGACGGCGAGACCGTCGAGACCGTGGCGGCCGCGCGCGCCTGGATCGAACGCCGGCTGGCCTGAGCGCCGAGGCGTTTTTCACGCCCGCTCGCCCGGCGGGCCGTCCATCGGGTAGACTCCGTCTCGCGTGACCCGACGCCGCCGCCAAGGGAGGCCCCGATGCCCCATGACCGAGTCGAACGCGCGCTCGCCGCCGAGCTGGGCCGCCTGGCCGAAGCGGGCACGCTGAAGGGGCGCGAGACCGTGATCGCCGGGCTCATCCCGCCCGCAGGCGGCAAGGGGCCGCGCTACCGGCTCGAAGGCGAGGGCGAGCGGCCGTTCCTCAGGATGAACTCCAACAGCTACCTGGGCCTGTCCCTGCAACGGGAGGTCGTGGCGGCCGAGGAGGCGGCGGTGCGCGCCTTCGGCACCGGCCCGGGCGCGGTGCGCTTCATCAGCGGCACCTGGGCGCCGCACAGGGAGCTCGAAGCGCGCCTGGCCGCGTTCCACGGGCGCGAGGCGGCGATGATCTACAGTTCCGCCTACATCGCCGTGATGGGGGTGCTGTCGCCGCTGATCACGCCCCAGACCGCGGTCATCAGCGACGCGCTCAACCACAACTCCATCATCAACGCGATCCGCCTGTCGCGGCCCAAGCGCAAGGAGATCTACCGGCACCTGGCCATGGACGAGCTGGACGCGCAGCTTTCGGCCTGCGCCCGGGACTGCGCGCGCGCCGTCGTGGTCACCGACGGCATCTTCTCCATGCGCGGCGACCACGCCCCGCTCGACGAGATCATGGACCTGGCCCGCAAGCACGACGCGGCCTTCGCCGAGAACGTGCTGGTGGTGGTCGACGATTCCCACGGCGTCGGCGCCTTCGGCGCGAGCGGGCGCGGCACCGAGGAGTTCACCGGGTGCGCGCCCGCCGACCTCTTGATCGCCACGCTCGGCAAGGCCTTCGGGGTCAACGGCGGCTATGTCGCGGCGAGCGCGACCGTGGTCGACTACCTGCGCGAGACCTCGCCGTTCTACATCTACTCCAACCCGATCACGCCCGGCGAGGCGGCCGCGGCAACCGCGGCGGTGGAGATCGTCGATAGCCCGCGCGGGCGCGCGCTGCTCGACCACCTGCGCGCCATGACCGCGCGCTTCGAGACCGGCTTGACCGAGCTCGGCTACGCGACCATCGCGGGCGCGCACCCGGTCGTGCCCTTGATGGTGCGCGATACCCAGCGCACCTCCGCCTTGGTCGCGCACTTGCGGGACAACGGGATACTCGCCACCGGGCTCAACTACCCGGTGGTGCCGCGCGGCGACGAGGAGATCCGCTTCCAGGTCTCCGCCGACCATACCGAAGCCGACGTGGACGAGGCCTTGGGCGTGCTCGCCCGCTTTGCGGGCCGCGCGGCCGATTAGGCAGACGCGCTGCCGCCCGAGGCCTTGAGCGCGCGCACGCGCCTCATCCTGACCTACGCGCTCTGCGGCTTCGCCAACTTCGGCTCGCTCGGGATTCTGATCGCCGGCCCGGCCACCATGGCGCCCGAGCGCCGCGCCGAGATCGCCGGCCTCGGCATGAAGGCGATCGTGGCCGGCACCCTGGCCACTTGCATGACCGGGGCCGTCATCGGCGTGCTGTGAACAACAATCGGGGTCAATGTGTTTGGGGTCAACACGGCGATGTCCCTATCTCTGTTGAAATTCGCGGGGCAGGCATCGCTGGTCGCTGACCACGCTGCGGGAGAAATTGGTGAAGATCGGTGCCAAGGTGGTCATCCATGGCCGGTACGTCACGTTCCAATTGGCCGAGGTGGCGGTGCCGAGGGAACCGTTCCGGACAATCCTGAGCCCGATCGATGACCTGCGACCAAGACCCGCTCCGGCGTAGGCCGAGGAACTCGACGGCCAGGTAAAGCGATGGGAGAGGTGCGTCTGGATGACGAGAAAATTGGCCTCATGGCCTTCCAAACGAGGGCCGATTACCAAAATCAGGCCATCGGATGGCTGCAAAGGGGATGCCGTTCCCCAGGCGGTGGAAATGTGGTCCGATGTTCACGAATTTGGATGTCATCTGGGGAATGTCGACTAAAACATATTGCCAAGAACGGCCGCATCAATTTACTCTGACCCCATGGGTTTTTCAAAAAGGCGAGAAATATGGATATCACATTAATTGTCATTCTGGTTGCTGTTGCACTAATCATTTTATATGTGATCGCGATTTTTAATAAACTGGTTACGCTAAAGAATCGCTTCAAAAACGCCTTTGCACAGATCGAGGTGCAATTAAAACGGCGTTACGACCTGATACCAAATCTTGTCGAGACCGCCAAGGGTTATATCAAGCACGAGCGTGGAACCCTGGAGGCAGTGGTTGAGGCGCGCAATGCGGCGGCAAATATGCTATCCAGCGCCGCGGCTGATCCGGGCAATGCCGGGGCAATGAAGGACCTGATTGGTGCAGAAGGCAAACTGGCTGGTGCCTTGATGAATTTTAATATGGTGATGGAGGCCTATCCGGATCTGAAGGCCAGTCAGAACATGATGCAGTTAAGTGAAGAGCTTACCAGCACCGAAAACAAGGTTTCCTTCGCCCGCCAGGCCTTTAACGACCAGGTGATGGCCTATAACATTTATAAACAGAGTTTCCCACCCGTGTTCTTCACTCCTATGTTCGGGCATGCGCAGGATGCGACCTTGCTGGAATTTGAAGATAGCGAAGCCATCCAAGCCGCGCCAAAAGTATCGTTTTAATTGCTGTTTATAACCTGACGTTTGAAATGAATTTCTTTGAATCGCAAGACCGCGTCCGTAAAAACACGTTTCAGCTTGTCTTCCTGTTTACTCTGGCTGTGGTCACCTTAATCATCATGACCAATCTCTTGGTCATGGTGGTGTTCGGTTATATCAATAGCGAACAAATGCAAGACGGTGGGACATTACTCCAGCAAATGGATTGGCAAACATTTGCCGCTGTCAGCGCAGGCGTCGGTGTCGTGGTGTTGGCGGGCAGTCTCTACAAGATCATGGCCTTATCGGCTGGCGGCAAAACCGTTGCGGAGGCACTGGGCGGAAAACTGATCCCGCAAAATACCGATGACCTGAAGCAACGCAAATTGTTGAATGTGGTGGAGGAAATGGCCATCGCCTCCGGCACGCCGGCGCCGCCGGTTTATTTGCTAGCGGATGAACCGGGTATTAATGCCTTTGCGGCCGGTTTCTCGCCACGCGATGCCGTCATCGGGGTCACCCAGGGGACGATCGATCATTTAAGTCGTGATCAGCTGCAAGGCGTCATCGCCCATGAGTTCAGCCATATTTTTAATGGTGATATGCGGCTCAACATCCGCTTAATGGGCGTGCTGAATGGCATCCTGATTATCGGCATTATCGGCTACTATATTTTGCATTCCGCTGCTTATTCGAGGCGCGGGCGGAGTAGCGATAAAGGGGCGGGCGGAATACTGGCGCTGGCTATTGGGCTGATGGTCATCGGCTTTGCCGGTACATTCTTCGGTGGCCTAATCAAGGCAGCGGTGAGCCGGCAACGGGAATACCTGGCGGATGCCTCGGCGGTTCAGTTTACCCGCAACCCGAACGGGATTGCGGGCGCATTGAAGAGAATCGGCGGGCTCGAGTTTGGTTCAAAAGTGGAAAACCCCGGCGCACCCGAAGTCAGCCATGCCTTTTTTGCCCAGGGCATTTCGGGTTTTATGCAATCATTGTCCGCCACGCACCCGCCGCTGGCCAAGCGTATCCTGCGTATCGATCCTCATTGGAACGGCAAATTTGATTCTTCCGATAAAACCGACTCACCCCGAGATGAGAAAGAGGCCGACAAAAAAGAACCCATGACGCGAGAAGAGCTTGCCAAAAAGGTCGCCACTGTCGTCACCGGCGTCGCAATGGCCGATGTCACGAATGCAATTGATCAAATCGGCAACCCGAAACAGGAAACAATCAATTACGCCCGCTCGCTGATATCAGAGTTGCCCATGGTCATTAAAGAGGCTGCCCGTGAGCCCTATGGTGCCCGCGCCGTTATTTACTCCCTGGTGCTTGATCCGGGGCAGGAGGTTCGCGGCAGGCAATTGAAGCATTTGCAGAAGTATGCCGATCCGGATGTCTTCGTGTTAACGCACAAACTAATACCGGAGATGGATGGACTCGATATCAAATATCGGCTGCCACTGATCGATATCGTCATCCCGGCACTGAAGCAGTTATCAATCAGTCAGTACAAATCATTCAGGGAGAATCTGACCGCGTTGATTGAAATGGATTCCAGGGTCGATCTGCTGGAATGGTCGTTACAGAAAATTCTGTTTAACCACCTGGATGGACAGTTCTTCAAGCTGACACACACAAAAGCGCGCTATTCCCATCTCGGCCAGCTCAAGAAAGAAATTGAAATGATCCTCTCCGTAATGGCCTGTGCCGGTCATCAGGATCAAAACAATATTGAAGAAGCATTCAGCGCAGCAACCAAAACGCTGAAGTTCAGCGGGCTTCAATTAGTGGCAAAAAATGAAATCAGTCTTTCAGATCTGGATCGTTCCCTGCAAAATCTTGCAAAGCTGAAACCCCTGGCCAAGCCGCAACTACTGAAGGCCTGTGCCGCCAGTGTCGTACATGATCAAAAAATTTCTCCCGTCGAAGTCGAATTATTGCGCGCCTTTTCCGATGTCCTCGATTGTCCCATGCCGCCGATAATCCCGTTGTAGGGCGCAATAATTCAATCTGGCACGGTTAATACCAAGGAGCGAACCGATAAACATGGTGCAATCCACCGACGGGAACCCTCCCAGGGTCGAGCTGAGAGTGGAGGAAGTCCTGCGTGGCGAGGACCGCGGCCCGACGGTCATGGTGGCTTGGCAGGCACCAGGCGCTGTTGCCCCTGCCCTTGGATAATTTTGGGGACATAATACTTAATTCGGCAGGCCCATAATTACGTATTGTGTCCCCAAAACTATGGAAGTTTACGGCGATCGTCGGGATTACGCCCGGCGCTTGGGGCGCAGCAGGTGGACGTGCGCCGGGTCGTAGAGCTTGCTGTCGGAAAAATCGGTCTCTTCCAGGACGCGGCCGACCAGGATCAGCGCGGTGCGGGTGATCTTGGCGGCGCGCACCTTGGCGCGGATGTCGGCTAGCGTGCCGCGGACGATCTTCTGGTCCGGCCAACTGGCCCGGTAGACCACCGCGGCCGGGCAGTCGGCGCCGTAATGCGGCGTCAGGTCGGCGACCACCTGGCGCAGGTTGCGCACCGAGAGGTGAATCGCCAGCGTCGCGCCGCTCGCGCCCAGCTTCGCCAGTTCCTCGCCCGCGGGCATGGCCGAGGCCTTCATGGCGGTGCGGGTCAGGATCACGGTCTGGCTGATCTCGGGCAGGGTCAGCTCGCGCCCGAGCGCGGCCGCGGCGGCGGCGAAGGCGGGCACGCCGGGGGTGATGGTGTAGTCGATGCCGAGCGCCTCCAGGCGTCGGATCTGCTCGCCGATGGCGCCGTAGAGCGAGGGATCGCCCGAGTGCACCCGCGCCACGTCCTTGCCCTCGGCGTGCGCGGCTTCGATCTCGGCGATGATCTCGTCCAGCGTCATGGACGCGGTGTCGAGCACGCGCGCGCCCTCGGGCGCGTGGGCCACCACTTCCTTCGGCACCAGCGAGCCGGCGTAGAGCACCACGGGCGCGCGCGCGATCAGGTCGCGGCCGCGCACCGTGATCAGGTCGGGCGCGCCGGGCCCGGCGCCGATGAAGTGCACGGTCACGCCGCGTCCTCCGAATCCTTGCCGGCCCTGCCCGCCTTGGCCCCGTAGCCGCGCGGGGTATAGACCCAGGCGCCGCCGTCGCCACGCGCGACCCGGCGCGTGGCGCTGGAGCCGACCAGGACGACCGTCAGCATGTCGACCGCCGCGGGCACGATCTCGTCGAGGCGCAGCACCGTCACCGCCTCGCCCTCGCGGCCCAGGTTGCGGGCCAGCACCACGGGTGTCTCCGCGGCGCGGTGCGCGCGCAGGATCTCCACGGCGCGCGTCAGTTGCGTGGTGCGGCGCGCCGACACCGGGTTGTAGAGCGCGACCACGAAGTCGCCCTCGGCGGCGGCGGTAAGACGCCTTTCGATCGTCGGCCAGGGGGTCAGCAGGTCCGACAGCGAGATGGCGCAGAAGTCGTGCCCCAAGGGCGCGCCGGCGCGCGCGGCGGCGGCCTGCAAGGCGGAGATGCCGGGCACGACCGTGACCTCGGGACGGCGCCACGCGGGCTGCTCGTCGCGCTCCAAAAGCTCGAAGACCAGCGCCGCCATGGCGTAGATGCCCGGATCGCCCGAGCAGACGAGGGCCACCGCGTGGCCGCGGGCGGCGAGATCGAGGGCGGCGCGCACCCGCGTCTCCTCCTCGCCGAGCGCATAGGCGTGCACCCGCTTGCCCTCGGCGAGAGGGCCCAAGAGGTCGAGGTAGAGCCGGTAGCCCACGAGATCGCCGGCCGCCCGGATCGCCGCTTCGGCCTCGGGCGAGCGCCAGGCCGGACCGCCCGGTCCGAGTCCGACCACGGCGAGGCTGCCGCGGCCTTGGCCGATCGCGCGCGGATCGATGGGTTCGGTTGCGCGCGCGATGGCGCAGGTGGCGCGCGCCGCCTTGGTCTTGGCAACGACCAGCTCGCCTCCGGCGCCCGCGGCGGCGAGCGCCGCGGCCTCGGCGACGCCGTGGCAGCCGACCTCGCGGAACACCAGCTCCGAGGGGTTGGCCAGGCGCGGGGTCTCCGCCTCCAGGCGCGCGGCGGGAAAGAACCGCGCCGGCACGCCGAGCGCCTCGGCCACCCCATGAAGCGCCGGCTCGTCGGCCTTGAGGTCGAGGGAGACGACGCAGGCGACGGCGCCGGGCGCGAGATTGGCCGACGCCAGCGTCTCGCGCGCCAGGGCGATGAGCTCTCCCGGCTCCGCCCCCCTGACACAGCCGACGCCAAGGGCGAGGGTGGCCGGGTTGAGCACCAGGGTTTTCCCGTCCCCCTCCGCTTCGCCCAAATCCCTCTCGGTCAGCACGATGGTGTGATCGGCCGCCTCGGCGAAGCGCGCGCCGGAGTTAAGGAGCCACGCCCCGTCGCCGGCCTCGATTTCGAGCCTGACGGGCTCGCCGGCAAGCAGGGCGGCGGTGACGGCCTTGGCGGCTTGCGCGTTGGCGGCGCGCCAGCCCTTCGGCGGATCGTCGAGCGCCAGGCCGAGACGCACATCGCCGGCGGTGGTGATGGCGGGCGGTATTCCCAGGGACCGGGCGCTGTCGGGGGGCAGGCCGTTTGCGCCGC
>JACZWN010000167.1 GCA_022572105.1 Pseudomonadota bacterium
CAAGCTGTTCCGGCTCTACCTCACGCACGGCAACGCCAGACTCGTGAAAGAGAAGTCCGACCGGCTGGGGCTCAGAACCAAGTCCCGGAAGCCCAACAACGGATCACGACCGGGCGCGGCGCTCTTCACCCGGGGGCATATCTACCAGCTCCTCGCCAACGCGATCTACGTGGGCGAAGTTTCACATAAGGGTGAGCGCTACCCGGGCGAGCACGCACCCATCATCGACCGCAAGACCTGGGAGGCCGTGCAGGCGCAACTCGAACGAAACGCCGCCGGACGTCACTACCCGGCCAACGCCAAGGAGCCGAGCCTCCTCGCCGGGCTGATCCACGACGGCGAGGGCCGTCCCATGACGCCCTCCCACGCCAACAAGGCCGGACGGCGCTATCGCTACTACATCACCCGTCAGCCCGAGGATCCCGCATCCGGAACCGAGGCCGTTTGGCGCCTGCCGGCGCCGGCCCTCGAGGAGGTCGCACTCAAGGGGATCCACGCGTTCCTCAAGGATAGACTGCGCCTGAGCGAAGCCCTCGATCTCACCAAACTGCCGCCCGATCACGTCAAGGCGATACTGTCAAAAGCATCGCGTCTGGGCGACCGAATCCGTGATGCCGGTCCGGGCGAGCAGCGGCAGCTTCTGCTCGAGTTGGTCAGCCGGATCGACGTCCAACAGGATCGACTCCGCATGACCCTTTGCGCCGAGTCTCTGCGCAGCCGGATCGGCCATGGCAACGATCAGAGTCGGGATTCGGGACCTGGCGCCATCCCACTCGACATCCCGGTCCGGTTCCGGCGGCGCGGGGCCGAGATGAAGCTCGTCATGACCGACGAGAGGGCCTCGACCACGAACCCGGACGCGAGGCTGATCGCGACAGTAGCCCAGGCACATCGCTGGTCCGAGGAACTCCGAACCGGGGTGGCATCCTCTGTCGGGGACCTGGTCACGCGCCACGGCGTGGACCAGGGCGACGTCAGCCGGAGCTTGCCGCTCGCCTTCCTGGCGCCCGACATCGTCGAGGCCATCCTCCAGGGCCGCCAACCGGTCGAGCTGACTGCGGCGCGCCTGAAGCGGATCCGCCTGCCCCTCTCTTGGGCCGAGCAGCGCCGCCTGCTCGGGTTTGAAAGCTGAACCACCCCCCGCTCGCGGCCGACCATCGCCCGAAAAATTATGGACACCGAAATCGGCCAGGAGAGACGCGCGGCCGTTTTCCCTAAGAGAATGCGAAATTCGCGGTCTCTCGGCCATAGTATATGGGCGCAACGGCGGTTAACGCGCGGACACTGCTAGATAAAACCCGGTGCCCACAAGAGACGGCGGAAACCCGATGACTGGGTGGTGGAGCCGGGGAGGCTCGAACTCCCGACCTTCGCATTGCGAACGCGACGCTCTCCCAACTGAGCTACGGCCCCAAGGGGGTGCTTGGGAAAGATGGGAATCCCGGGCCCGGCGCGCAAGTCCCGGCGCGCAGGTCCGGGCGGCCGGCTTTCGGGCGCGGATAATGGGTAGGTCGCCCGGCCCTGTCAAGCGCGGGCTTTTCCGCCCGGGAACCGGGGTGGCCTGGCGAAGAATCGTGTATATACTCCGGCGTCGGCGCGACAGCCGGCAGGGGGGCACGCGGGTTCGATGTACGCTATTTTCTGGCTCATAGACACGGTGATCGGGTTTTACATCGCGTTAGTGATCGCCCAGATTGTGCTGAGCTGGCTGGTCTCCTTCAACGTGGTGAACACCCGCAACCGCTTCGTCTATATCGTCGGCGACTTCCTGTACCGGGTGACCGAGCCGGCGCTCCGGCCCATCCGCCGCCTGCTGCCGAGCTTCGGCGGCATCGACCTCTCGGCCGTGGTTCTCCTCCTGGGGCTCTATTTTGTCCGCATGCTCCTGATCCGCGACCTCGCGCCCAGGCTTCTTTAGAGCGCGGCCCGTCGTGGCGGCCGCGACGTCACCCATCGAGCCCGTCGCCGAGGGCGTGCGCGTCGCGCTCAAGGTCACGCCCAAGGCCGCGCGCGCCGGCGTAACCGGCGTGGCGACGGACGCGGCCGGGCACGCCGTACTCAAGGTCCGGGTCACCGCGCCGCCCGAAGGCGGCAAGGCCAACGCGGCGCTGGTCAAGCTGCTGGCCAAGGCCTGGAAGCTGCCCAAGGGCGCGCTCAAGGTGGTCGCGGGCGGGAAGGATCGGCGCAAGACCCTGCTCGTCGAAGGCGATCCCGCCGAGCTCGCGCCACGGCTGACTGCCTGGCTGCGGGCGTTGTAGCGGGGCGTCGGTTCCAAAGCCCCGGGCGAGGCGACGGGCGAAGCAAGAACCGCAAGGCGGGGAGTTCGATCATGTCCAAGGCCAAGATCATCGACGGCAAGGCCTTCGCCGCGGAACTGCGCGGGCGCGTCGGCGATACGGTGGCGGCGCTCGGGCGCGACCACGGCCTGACGCCCGGCCTGGCCGTGGTGTTGGTCGGCAAGAACCCGGCCAGCCATATCTACGTGCGCAACAAGAACAAGCAGACCCTGGAAGCCGGCATGAACTCCTTCGAGCACAACCTGCCGGTCGAAACCAGCCAGGACGCGTTGCTGGCCCTGGTGCGCCAACTCAACGACGACCCCAAGGTCCACGGCATCCTGGTCCAACTGCCCCTGCCCGATCGGATCGACGACCAGGCGGTGATCAACGCCATCGACCCGGACAAGGACGTGGACGGCTTCCACGTCATCAACGCCGGGCGCCTGATGACGGTCGCCAAGGGCAGCCAGCCGCCGCTCGTCCCCTGCACGCCCTTGGGCTGCCTGATGCTGCTGAAAGCCGAGATCGGCGACCTTTCCGGCCAGCGCGCCGTGGTGGTCGGGCGCTCCAACATCGTCGGCAAGCCGATGGCGCAGCTGCTGCTTCAGGAGAGCTGCACGGTGACCATCGCCCACTCGCGCACCCGGGACCTGCCCGCCGTGTGCCGCGAGGCCGACATCCTGGTCGCCGCCGTCGGCCGGCCGAAGATGATCGAGGGCGACTGGATCAAGCCCGGCGCGGTGGTCATCGACGTCGGCATCAACCGCATCGAGGCCGAGGGCGGCAAGACCAAACTCGTCGGCGACGTGGATACCGAGGCCGCCAAGCGGGTGGCCGCCGCCATCACGCCGGTGCCGGGCGGGGTCGGGCCCATGACCATCGCCTGCCTGCTCGCCAACACCGCGACCGCCGCCTGCCGCCAGCACGGCATCGAGCCGCCGGGGTTTTATACCAAAGGTCGTTGATATTAAGCCTCGCGGATCAGCCGCTGTGCCCGCCGGTGCTTGCCCAGGAGCCGTTTACGTCATCCGATCGTGAGCGGCGCTGTCGCTCACGATCGGTCGAACACGATGACACTGCGCGCCACCTCGCCCCGGTCGAGCGCCTCGTAGGCATCGTTGATCTCCTCGAGGCGATAGGTCCGGCTTATCATGGGGTCGATTTTCAACCGGCCGCTCATATAGAGGTTCACGAGCATCGGGAAGTCGACCCAGGGCCGCGCCGAGCCGTACCACGAACCCATGAGGACCTTTTCGGTCCGCGGCAGCGAGAGGGCGTTCAGACTGATCTCGTCGGTCTCGGGGGCCATACCGACGACGACCGTCGTGCCGCCCGGGCCGGTCGCTTCATACGCCTGATGGATTGTCTTGGGATTGCCGATCGCCTCGAATGCGTAATCGACGCCACCGCCGGTAAGTTCCCGGACCCGCGCGACGACGTCTCCGTCACTCGCAGCGAGCGTATCCGTCGCCCCGAACTCCCGAGCGTAGCTCAGCTTGTTCTGCAAGGTGTCGACGGCGATGATGCGCTCCGCACCGGCCAGCACCGCCCCCTGAATCACGTTGAGGCCGATGCCGCCGCAGCCGATCACGAGCACGCTGCTGCCGGGCGCCACCTTGGCCGTATTGATGACGGCGCCGACGCCGGTCATCACCGCGCAGCCGACCAGCGAGGCCTGATCGAGAGGCATGTCCTTGCGCACCGGGACCGCCCCCGATTCCGGCACGACAGCGTACTCGGCGAAGCAGGCCGTGCGCGTGAAGTGATGGATATCCTGGCCTCCCTTGTGGAGGCGCGAGGTGCCGTCGAACATGAACCAGCGCGGCGTGTCCACGCCGGTGCAAAGGACCGGGCGCCCGACCACGCAGTGACGGCAGGTGCCGCAGTTGGCCCGGAAGTTGAGAATCACGTGGTCGCCGGGGGCAACCCGGGTCACGCCGGCGCCGATCTTCTCGACGATACCGGCGGCTTCGTGGCCCAGCACCATGGGCAGCGGCATCGTCCATTCGCCCTTCATGACGTGGTAGTCGGAATAGCACACCCCGGCCGCAGCGGTCCGCACGAGGACTTCCTCATCCGTCGGCTCGTCCAAATCCACGGTCTCGACGACAAGTGGAGTATTGGGCTGGTAAAGAACGGCCGCCTTGATCTTCATGTCGGTAATCTCCTTTGTCTTCGGCCCGGCGACTTTGGCCCGGATTCCGATCCGCGGGCTCCCTTGCACCGGTCAATCCGATGCCAAATCAGATCGGATTCAACGCTTTCCCGGGGGCGACGGAAACCTCTGAACCGCGCTACGCCGGAATCGCGGGTCCATATCTAGAGGAGCCGGACGCAAGGGGAAAAGCCTTTTAACCCATTTCATTTCGGGGGGGGGGCTTTGGCGCGCTTTTTGCCTCCGGTCGGGAGCGCGTTGCACCGTGAGTGCCGGGCACTGCCAGCAACGCGCTGGCGCGGTCACGGGCTCAAGCCAGCGCGACCGGCACCGAAAAGATGTAGCCGATCCCGCGCTCGGTCTTGGTCAGCGAGGGGGTCTTCGGGTCGGGCTCGATCTTCTGGCGCAGCTTGCCGATGAGCACGTCGACGCTGCGGTCGTAGGGCGTCCACTCGCGCTCGGCGACGAGCCCGAGCAGGTGGTCCCGGTCCAAGGCCTGCTGGGGCAAGGTGACGAAGGCGGTGAGCAGCCTGAATTCGGCCGTGGTGAGCGGAACGGTCCCACCGTCGGCGGCGGTCAGCTCGCGGGCGTTGAAGTCCAGCGACCATCCGGCGAAGCGCGCCGTACGGGGCGTTTTCGCCCCGCGCCGGGCGCGGTAATCGGAAAGCGCGTATCAACCTGGCCGGCCGAGCGCCGGGCAGGCAAGGCAACCACCATGAAACGCCGTCGCAAAACGCTCCGCGGCCTCCGCCGCTCCGAACTCCGGTCCTTCGCCGTGCTCGGCGGTCTCAGCCTGGCCATCTGGGGCTTTTCCTTCTTCACCTCCCTCGCCGGGGCGGGCTGATATCCGCGTCCGGCGGCGGCGGTGGTCCGGCCCGTGCTTCCGTGAAACCTCAGCGTTCGGCGAGATAGGCATCGAGCCGCGCGATCAGGGCCTGCTTTTCAGGCGCGTCCAGGAACGCGGCCTCGAAGGAATTGCGCGCGATCAGGCCCAGGTCCTGGTCGGTCAGGCCCAGGGCCTCCTGCACGGCCCGGTAATTCTCGTTCACGTAGCCGCCGAAATAGGCCGGGTCGTCCGAATTCACCGTGACGCAAAGGCCCTTGGCCAGCATCTCCTTTAGCGGATGGACGGCCAGGTCCTCGACCACCTTGAGCCTCAGGTTCGACAGCGGGCAGAGGGTGAGCGGCACCCCCTCGCGCGCCAGCCGGGCGACCAACGCCGGGTCCTCGAGCGCGCGGTTGCCGTGGTCGATGCGCGCCACCCGCAACAGGTCCAGGGCCTGCCGGACGTACTCCGGCGGCCCTTCCTCGCCGGCGTGGGCCACGGTCAGCAAGCCTTCGGCGCGGGCCCGGTCGAACACTTCCCTGAACCCGGCGGGCGGATGGCCGAGCTCCGTCGAATCGAGGCCGACGGCGACGATCGAGTCCTTATAGGCGAGCGCCTCCTCGAGCGTCGCCATGGCGTCCTCGGCGGGAAGGTCGCGCAGGAAGCAGGGGATAAGCTTGGCGCTGATGCCGAGCTTGGCCGCGCCGTCCTCGAGCGCCCGGTGCAGGCCCTCGATCACCGTGGCGAAGGCCACGCCGCGCCCGCTGTGGGCCTGGGGATCGAAGAAGATCTCGGCATGCAGCACGTTCTCGGCGCGCGCCCGCTCCAGATAGGCCCAGGTCAGGTCGTAGAAGTCCCGCTCGGTCCTGAGCACGTTCATGCCCTGGTAGTAGATGTCCAGGAAGTCCCGCAGGTTCTCGAACTCGTAGGCCGCCCGCAATTCCGCCACGGACCCGTAGGGCAATTCGATTCCGTTGCGCCGGGCGATGGCGAACATGAGTTCGGGCTCGAAGGTGCCCTCGATGTGGAGGTGCAGCTCGGCCTTGGGCAGCCGCTCGATGAAGGTTGCCGCGTCGCTCATGCAGGGATCCCTCGCGCGGTTGCTCCGGCGGTCCGTTCGGCTTTGCACTGCCATGACCGGCGTGCTACTCCCGTTGCCGTCCCCGGTTTCCGTTATATCGGAGCCCGAGCGCCCGGAATCCACCTCTGCGGCCGGGCGGCGCGGTGTTGAGCAGGATGGCGGGTAGCGCCGAAAAGACGACGACCCGGGAGGCACCGTCCGGCGGCGGCGCGGGGCCCGCGGACCCGCGGGCGCCGGTCACCATGCTGTTCGACGAGGGCGAGATCGCCCGCCGGGTCGGCGCGCTCGCGCCCGAGATTTCCCGGGCGATCGCGGACGGCTTCACCATCGTCGCCCTGCTCAAGGGCGCCTTCGTGTTCGTCGCCGACCTGGTGCGCGCCCTCGACGGCGTCGGCCGTCACCCCCGGGTCGAGTTCATCACCTTGAGCAGCTACGGCCGCGGGCGCGAGAGCGCGGGCACGGTGCGCCTGATCGGCGAGCTACCCGAGGGCGTCGCCGGACGGGCGGTGCTCCTGGTCGACGACGTGGCCGATACCGGACGCTCGCTCGCCTTCGCCAGGGACCTGCTCCTGGGCCAGGGCGCCGCGCGGATCTGGATCTGCGCGCTGGTCGACAAGCCGAGCCGGCGCGAGGTCGAGATCGCCGTCGGCGTCGACGTCGAACGTGGTCACGGACTGCGGCCCGCCGCCGACGGCGAACGGTTGCGGTTTGGCGAAGCCCCAGTTGCCTTCGTTGAAGAGGATGATCAGGTTGTCGGTCACCGTGACGTTTTTGATTTCCCGGACGATGTTTTTCCCTCGTCCCGCGGCGGCCAACACATCGAGATCATCCACGGCGGTTCGACCCTGCAGTTTCACGTCAAACACCCGGTCCCCCTTTTCGACGCCCTCTTCAATCTCGGCAAAGTGCAGCCTGACCGTGTACGTAGCGGGGGCATCGTCCTTGCCTAACAATGGCACGGTGAATTGCTTGACGCCCTGTGCTTTGGAACTGAACAACCAGTCGGCTTCGCTTGTCTGCAGGTTTAACGAGCGGTTGTTTTGGGTGAGAAACCCGCCTCCGGGGAGCGTTTGGTGTTTGAGGTCCAATTGCAGATCGAGGCTGGTGGTCTTTTTGGGGTTGGGACGCGGATAGGCGAGCCAGATTTTCCCGCGGGAATCTTTGCGGTCTCCGGGGGC
>JACZWN010000168.1 GCA_022572105.1 Pseudomonadota bacterium
CGGCACGTCGGGCATATCGCCGGTCACTCCGTCCGGTCCGGACGGGGCTCGGCGTCGAGACGATCGGGTCGCGACGGCGCGGCTCTGCGTGCTGGCACGGCTGCTCGGTCCCCTTGTTCCGAACCTGCGGGGCCCGAGTCTAGAAGTTTCGCCCGCGCCGAACAAGCGAGCCGCGAGCGGGCGCGCGGAACGTTAGTACCGGTACTGCTCGGGCTTGAAGGGGCCGTCGGGGGTGACCCCGATGTAGGCGGCCTGCGCCTCGCTCAGCTTGGTCAGCTTGGCGCCGACCTTGGCCAGGTGCAGGGCGGCGACTTTTTCGTCCAGGTGCTTGGGCAGGACGTAGACCTTGCGCTGGTAATCGTCCGGGTTGGTCCACAGCTCGATCTGGGCCAGCACCTGGTTGGTGAAGGAGGCGCTCATCACGAAGCTCGGGTGGCCGGTGGCGCAGCCCAGGTTCACCAGGCGCCCCTCGGCAAGCACGATGATCCGCTTGCCGTCGGGAAACTCGACCTCGTCGACCTGCGGCTTGACGTTGTGCCACTGGTAATTCTTGAGCGCGCCGATCTGGATCTCGCTGTCGAAGTGGCCGATGTTGCAGACGATGGCGCGGTCCTTCATGGCGCGCATGTGCTCGATGGTGATGACGTCGATGTTGCCGGTCGCGGTGACGAAGATGTCGGCCCTGGGCGCGGCGTCTTCCATGGTCACCACCTCATAGCCCTCCATGGCCGCCTGCAGCGCGCAGATCGGATCGGCCTCGGTGACCAGCACCCGGCAGCCGGCGTTGCGTAAGCTCTCGGACGAGCCCTTGCCGACGTCGCCGAAGCCGGCCACGACCGCGACCTTGCCCGCCATCATCACGTCGGTGGCGCGGCGGATGCCGTCGACCAGGCTCTCGCGGACGCCGTATTTGTTGTCGAACTTGGACTTGGTGACGCTGTCGTTGACGTTGATCGCCGGGACCAGCAGCGTGCCGGCGCGCGCCATCTCGTGGAGCCGGTGCACGCCGGTGGTGGTCTCCTCGGACAGGCCGCGCACCTGCGCCATGAGTTCGGCGTGCTTCTCGTGCATGACCGCGGTCAGGTCGCCGCCGTCGTCGAGGATCATGTTGGGGCGCCAGCCGTTGGCCCCGGTGATGGACTGCTCGATGCACCAATCGAACTCCTCCTCGGTCTCGCCCTTCCAGGCGAACACCGGCACGCCGACCGCCGCCATCCCGGCCGCGGCGTGGTCCTGGGTCGAGAAGATGTTGCACGACGACCAACGCACCTCGGCGCCGAGCGCGGTCAGCGTCTCGATCAAGACCGCGGTCTGGATCGTCATGTGCAGGCAGCCGACGACGCGCGCGCCTTGAAGCGGCTTGGCCGTGCCGTACTCCGCGCGCAACGCCATGAGGCCCGGCATCTCGGTCTCGGCGATGGCGATTTCCTTGCGCCCCCAGTCGGCGAGCGAAATGTCGGCAACCTTGCAGTCGGTGAACTCGGCCATGATCGTCCTCTTCCAGTGCGCGCCGAGCCCAGTGCCCGGCCGCGCGCCGGTGATGTATCAGGGCCCATGCCCCTCGGCAAGGGGTGACGGCCCGCCCCCGCCTGGCCCCTCACCCGGCCTCGTTGAAGTCGTCGAGGAGGGCGGAGATGCGGCCCGAGTCGGACTGGTCCATGATCGTGCGCGCGCGCTGGGTCGCGGCCTGCATGTCGAGGCGCAGGATGCGGCTTTTCACCCGCGGCAGGGCGTTCGTGGTCATCGACAATTCGCGCACGCCCAGGCCCAGGATAAGCGGCGTGAAGCGCGGGTTGCCGGCGATCTCGCCGCACACCGAGACCGGGATGCGCGCCCGGAACGCGGCCTCGATGGAGAACTGGACCAGGCGCAGCACCGCCGGGTGCAGCGGGTTGTAGAGATGGGCGACCTGCTCCTCGCCGCGGTCGATGGCGAGCGTGTACATGGTCAGGTCGTTCGATCCGATGGCGAAGAAGTCGGCGACGTTGGCCAGCGAATCGGCGACCAGCGCCGCGCCCGGGACCTCGATCATGACCCCCAAGGGCGGCAGCGGGTCGGCGATCTTGACGCCGCGGCGCTTCAGGCGGCGCGCCACCTTGTGCAAGCATTTGCGCACCTCGTGGACCTCGTAAACCGTCGAGATCATGGGCAGGAGGATGCGCAAGGGGCCGCACACGCCGGCGCGCAGCATGGCCGCCAGCTGGGTCTCCAAGAGCTTGGGCCGCTTGAGCGAGAGCCGGATCGCGCGCAGGCCCAGCGCCGGGTTGAGGCCCTCGCTCACATGCGGCCCGAGCGAGGTGGCGAGCTTCTCGCCGCCGATGTCGAGCGTGCGCACCGTGACCGGCCGCCCGGCCATGCCGGCCACGATCTCGCTCAAGGCCGCGCACTGCTCCTCCTCATCCGGCAGGTCGTCCCGGTTCATGTACAGGAACTCGGTGCGCAAGAGGCCGATGCCCTCGGCGCCGGCGGCCAGCGCCTGGGCCAGCTCGCGCGGCAGCTCCAGGTTGGCTTGAAGGTCGATGCGCGTGCCGTCGCGGGTCACCGCCGGCACGTTGCGCAGCCGCGTGAGCGACCGGGCCTCGCGCTCCAGCGCCTTGCGCCGGCGCCCGTAATCGGCCAGACAGCGCGCCGTCGGGTTGACGATGACCCGGCCGTTGGAGCCGTCCACGATCACCGTGTCGCCGCTTTTCGCGCCGCCGATCAGGCCGGTCACGCCGAGCACCGCGGGCAGGCCGAGGGAGCGGGCCATGATCGCGGTATGGCCCTCGGCGCCGCCCAGCACCGTCGCGAAGCCGCGGATCTGGCGCGGGTCCATGAGCGCCGTGTCGGCCGGGGTGATCTCCTCGGCGATGACGATGCTGTTCGGCTCGAGCTGCCCGAAACCCGTGTAGGAGGTCTTGGTCAGGTTGCGCACGACGCGCAGGCCGACCTCGCGGACGTCCTGGCCGCGCGCCGCGAGGTAAGGGTCGTTCATGGCGGCGAAGTTCTCGACGATCGCGCCGATCTCGGACATGACTGCGGATTCGGCGTTGCAGCGGGTGTCCTCGATGCGCCGCTCGATGGCGCCGATCAGGCTCGCGCTCTTGAGCATCTGCAGGTGCGCTTCGAGCAGATAGCCGAGTTCCTCCGCGGCGGCGCCGTGAAACCGCTCCGCCTTGGCGACCAGCTTGGCGACCTGGCGCCGCGACCGGGCGACGGCGCCATGGAAACGCTCCAGCTCCTCAGGAATCCGGCGCGCGGGCACCTGGTACTCGAGCACCTGGATCTCGCCGCTTTCGCGCTGGTGGGCGACCCCGATGCCGACGCCGGGCGAGACGCCGAGCCCCTCGAAGACGCGTTGCGCGGCCTTGGTCTTGGTCTTGGCGGCTGCCGTGCTCCGCCGCGTCTTCCGTCCGCCCTTGCGCTCAGTCTTCATCGAACTTCTTCGCGATCAACTCGGCCAGCGCGCCGAGCGCCGCCGTCGCGGCCGGGCCCCGCGCGCGCAGCTCCAACTCGCAGCCGGGCGCAGCCGCCAGCATCATCAAGCCCAGAATCGAGGAGCCCGAGACCGCAGTGCCGTTCTTAACGACCGTGACCTCGGCGTCGAAGCTCCCGGCCAGCTTGACGAACTTCGCCGCGGCCCGGGCGTGCAGGCCGCGCTCGTTGAGGATGGTAACCACGGTTTGGGCGGAGGGCTGCGCCATCGGACCGCTCGCTCATTGCGCCTTGTCGGTCAGAAGCTGCGAGGCGACGTTGATGTACTTGCGCCCGGCCCGCTGCGCCTCGGCGACCGCGGTGGCAAGCGACCCGCTGTCGCGCAGGCCGGCCAGCTTGATCAGCATCGGCAGGTTGACGCCGGCGATCACCTCGACCCGCCCCTGGTCGAGCACGGAGATCGCCAGATTGGACGGGGTCCCGCCGAACATGTCGGTAAGCAGCACCACGCCGTCGCCCTCGTCGGCCCGGGCGACGCTGTCGACGATCTCCCGGCGCCGCTTTTCCATATCGTCGTCCGGCCCGATGCAGACCGCGGCCATATTCTTCTGCGGTTCGCCGACGACGTGCTCGAGCGCCTCGATGAACTCGGCGGCCAGGCGCCCGTGGGTGACCAGTACGACTCCGATCATGTCACCATCCTTATACCAAGGAGCGCTGATAATGACCCATAGAGACGGCTTCCCAAGGCTTTCGGCCAGGAGCGCGTGGCGCGGCGATGCGGGACATCGCAAGCCCTGCGCGACGCCGTCCGAAAGCCTTGGGAAGCCGCCTCCGGTCGCGCAGGCGAACCGCCGGAGGGCGTCGGAAAGCCTTGACGATGTCCCCATCGCCCGCGGCCTCCCTCCTGCCCGGCGGATCGCCCGCGCGATCTCTATGGGTCATTATCAGCGCTCCTTGGTATTAGCTTCAGCGACCCGCGGTTCTAGCGCGTTTCCGGCGCCGAATCACGCCCGTTGTGAGGCTGCGCCGGCGCCCGGAGCGAGCTCCCGGTGCGACAGGTTGACCCGCCGGCCGAGCCCGCTCAGCCAGGCCACGAGCCGTTCGGCGACGACCACGGAGCGGTGACGCCCGCCGGTGCAGCCGATGGCGATGGTCAGATAGCTCTTGCCTTCCCGCTCGTAGCTCGGCAGCAGGGGCCCGAGCATACCGGTCAGGCGATCGAAGAACGCGGGATACGCCGGGTCGCCCTCGACATAGGCCACGACCCTGGGATCGCGCCCGTCGAATTCCCGCAAATCGGCCTGATAATGCGGGTTGGCGAGGAAGCGCACGTCGAACACCAGGTCCGCCTCGCGCGGCAGGCCGGCGCGGTAGGCGAACGAGGTGACGAAGATCGCCATGCCCGGCGCGCGATCGAGGCCCAGGTGACCGCCGAGCAGGCGGCGCAGATCCGTGGGGTTGAGGTTCGAGGTGTCCAGCGTCAGGTCGGCCCGGGCGCGCAGGGGCGCGATCAGGCGGCGCTCGGCGGCGATGCCGTCGGCGACCCGCCGGTCCTGCGCCAGGGGGTGGCGGCGCCGGGTCTCCGTGTAGCGGCGCTCGAGCACCTCGTCGTCGCAGTCGAGGAACAGCAGGGTGACGGCAAGGCCCGGCTCGGCGCCGAGCCGGTCGAGGTGGTCCAGGACCGGCTCGGCCGCGAAGTCCCGGGTCCGGATGTCGATGCCGAGCGCCATGGGTCCGCCCTCGCCGGCTATGGAGCTCAACAGGCCGAGGGGCGGGTTGTCGATCGCCTCGTAACCCAGGTCCTCGAGCATCTTGAGCGCGGTCGAGCGGCCCGCCCCCGACAGTCCGGTCACCACGACGACGCGCCGGGACACATCGGACCGGGCGTCGGCCCCCGGCGGCGCTTGCCCGGCGTCGGGAGAAGCCGTGGACCGGTCCTCGACCGCGGATGCGGCCGCGCGCGTCATCGCGCCCTGGCGCAACGCCAGGTGCAGCTTGGCCGGCGCCGCCGCCTCGAAGGCATTGAGCGCGACGCGCGGCAGTTCCAGGCCGAGGATTTCCTCGGTCGCGGCTGCGGGCAGGCGCTCGACCCGATCCGGGTCGACCAGGTCGACGACGAGCGCGACCGGCGCCTCGGCCAGGCTCGGCACCTCCATGATGCCGAGGCCGCGGACCTCCAGCACACCGGCGATGCTGGCCGGCGCGCGCGCCACGAGCCGGTCGCCGGCCGCGCCGTCCTGGCGCCGCAGCTCGCACTGATCGTCGGCCACCAGTCGCGCGCCCCGGTCGATCAGGCGCAACGCCAGGTCCGACTTGCCCGCGCCCGGGGGCCCGCGCAGCAGGACGCCCAACGGGCCATCGGCGCCATCGATGGCAACGCAGGTGGCGTGGACCAGGCGCGGGGTCATCTCGCGGAACGTTCTAATCGACCGGCAAGCGGATGACGAAGCGTGCGCCGGTCGTCTTGCCGGTGCCGTCGCGCCGGTTCTCGGCTTGGATGCTGCCGCCGTGGGCCTCGACGATCTGCTTGGAGATGCTCAGCCCCAGGCCCGAGTGGGTGCCGAACTTCTCGGTCTCGGGACGCTCGCTGTAGAATCGATCGAAGATGGCGCTCAGCTTGCCGTCGGGAATCCCCGGGCCCTGGTCGGATACGGTGATGACGACCCAGGAGTCCTCGCGCCAAGCCGCCAGATCGATGATTCCGTCCGGCGGGCTGAAGGTCACCGCGTTGTCGATGAGATTGCGCAGGACCTGTCCCAGGCGGTCCGCGATGCCTTGAACCACGAGGCCGCCGAATTCGCGCATCTCGAGGCGTAGGTGCGGCCCGGTCTTGGCCGCGGAGGCTTGGCGCGCCTCGACCAGCACGCCGAGCAGCCGACCCACGTCGACGGGCTCGGTCAGGGCGCGGGACAGCTCGGCATCGAGCCGCGAGGCGTCCGAGATATCCGAGATCAGGCGGTCGAGGCGTTGCACGTCGTCGAGGATGATCGACATCAGCTTCTTCTGTTGCTCCGGATCCTCGATGCGCGAGACGGTCTCGACCGCGCTGCGCAGCGAGGTGAGCGGATTCTTGATCTCGTGGGCAACGTCGGCGGCGAAGCTTTCGATGGCGTCCAGGCGCGTCCAAAGCGCCTCGGTCATGTCGCGCAGGGCCCCGGAAAGGTCGCCGATCTCGTCCCGGCGCCGGCGGAAGTCGGGGATCTCGACCCGCCGGCCCTTGCCCGAGCGCACCCGGTCGGCCGCCTCGGCGAGCTGCCGGACCGGCCGCGCGATGGTGCCGGCCAGGTAGATCGACAGCAGGATGGTCACGGCAAAGGCCACGGCGAACACCACCAGGATGTCGAGCCGCCGGCCGCGCACGGCGCTTTCCACGCCGGCGCCGTCCGAGGACAGCATGAGCGCGGCGAGCACCTGGCGGTAACGCTGCACCGGCACGCCGACCGAGAGAACCAGGCGCCCGCGCCGGTCGACCCGCACCATGCCGGGACTCTCGCCCGCCAGCGCCCGCTCAACCTCCTCGTAGTCGGAGGCCCTCTGCACGCGCGCCTCGCGATAAACCGGCGGGTCTTCCGCGAAGGGTAGCCAGTTGAAGGTCCGGTCCAGGAAGCGCTCGATGACGGCGCCGATCGACCCGCCCGGGAGCGGCGGCAGCTCGATCACTTGGACCAGGCCGCCGGGACCGACCAGGACGAAGGAATCGGCGACCAGTTTGCCGGAGCGGCCGAAGATCCGCGCCCGAAGGCCTGAATCGATGAGCAGCACGCGCATCAGGTGGCGGGCCATCTCGGGCAGCAGGCGCTCGTCGCCGAACTGGGTGCCGACCACCGCCGTGCTGCCCAAGGAAAGGGCGAAGGCCCGCCCTTGGGTGCGCAGGGCGTCCAGTTCCGCGGCGATCAGGCTCTGCCGGTACTGA
This sequence comes from Pseudomonadota bacterium, assembly GCA_022572105.1. Classification (GTDB taxonomy): domain Bacteria; phylum Pseudomonadota; class Alphaproteobacteria; order Kiloniellales; family J153; genus JACZWN01. Next base: position 7,331 of record JACZWN010000168.1, read on the forward strand.
TCCAGATGCAAGAGGCCCATGATCGGGATCAAGAGGACCAGCACGTTGAGCGCGAGGATGCGGCGGGTGAGCGGCGAGATCAAGCGCCGGCGGCGGCGCCGCCGCGCCGGCGCCCGGCCCGGGGCCGTCCTTTC
>JACZWN010000169.1 GCA_022572105.1 Pseudomonadota bacterium
GGCGCGGTGACGTGATGGCGGCCATGACCGGCGCGACCTTCGCACCCGAGCATTTCCTTTGGGAGATGCGGGGTGAAGTCGCCGTGATCACGCTCAACCGGCCGGACAAGAAGAACCCGCTGACCTTCCAGGCCTACGCCGAGCTGCGCGACACCTTCCGCGCGCTCACCGACTGCGACGACGTCAAGGCGGTGGTCATCACCGGAGCCGGCGGCAACTTCTGCTCGGGCGGCGACGTCCTGGAGATCATCGGGCCCTTGACCGGGATGGACGCGCGCGGCCTGCTCGAATTCACCCGCATGACCGGCGATCTGGTCAAGGCCATGCGCGCCTGCCCGCAGCCGGTCATCGCCGCGGTCGACGGGGTTTGCGCCGGCGCCGGCGCGATCATCGCCATGGCCTCGGACCTGCGCTTGGGCACGCCGGCCGCCAAGACCGCGTTCCTCTTCGTGCGCGTCGGGCTGGCCGGTTGCGACATGGGCGCCTGCGCCATCCTGCCCCGCATCATCGGCCAGGGCCGCGCCGCGGAGCTGCTGCTCACCGGGCGCAGCATGAGCGCCGAGGAGGCCGAGCGCTGGGGCTTCTTCAACCGGATCTGCGAACCCGAGCGGCTGCTCGAGGAGGCCGTGACCCAGGCCGCCAAGCTCGCCGCCGGGCCCAACTTCGCGCACATGATGACCAAAACCATGCTCAACCGGGAATGGGGCATGGGCCTGGAGGAGGCCATCGAGGCGGAGGCCCAGGCCCAGGCACTCTGTATGCAAACCAAAGACTTCAAGCGGGCTTTTGATGCTTTCGTTGAGAAACGCAGGCCGGTCTTCGAAGGCGACTGAACGCACGCGGACCGCGGGGGCGGAACCGCAAGACGCAAGTGGGGAGCTTATTAAGGTAAGGAGCCGTCGATGTCCGACTTTACCGCACACCTCGACACCTTCGCGCGCGACAACCTGCCGCCCGACGACCAGTGGCCGGCGTTCAACCTCGACCTGCCGGAGCTCGACTACCCGGCGCGCATGAACTGCGCCACCGAGCTGCTCGACAAGATGGTCGCGGCCGGCCACGGCGAGCGGCCGCTGTTCTACACGACCAGCGAGACCTGGAGCTATGGCGACCTGCTCGAGCAGGCCAACCGCATCGCCCGCGTGCTGGTCGAGGACCTGAGCCTGGCGCCCGGCAACCGGGTGCTGATCCGCGCCGCCAACAATCCCATGTTCATGGCCTGCTGGTTCGCCGTCGCCAAGGCCGGCGGCATCGTGGTCGCGACCATGCCCCTGCTGCGCGCCAAGGAGCTGGGGGCGATCGTGGACAAGGCCCAGATCGGGTTGGCGCTCTGCGACGAGCGCCTGGCCGAGGAGATGGAGGCCGCGGTCGCGCTGGCCCCGGTCTGCGAGCGGGTGTGCTATTTCAACGGCTCGGGCGCGCCCGGCGCCGGCGCCGAGCTCGAGCACCGCATGGCGGAGAAGCCCACGGACTTCGTCAACCTCGAGACCGCGGCCGAGGACATCGTGCTGATCGCCTTCACCTCGGGCACCACCGGCAAGCCCAAGGGCACCATGCACTTCCACCGCGACGTGATGGCGATCTGCGACTGCTTCCCGCGCTCGGTCCTGAAGCCGAGCGCCGAGGATATCTTCATCGGCAGCCCGCCGCTGGCCTTCACCTTCGGCCTCGGCGGCCTGGTCACCTTCCCCATGCGCGTCGGCGCCGCCACGGTGCTGCTGGAAGCGGCGCCGCCGCCCAAGCTGATCGAATCGATCGAGCGCTTCAAGGCGACCATCTGCGTGACCGCGCCGACCGCCTACCGGGCCATGGTCGATCAGGCGCGGCACTACGATCTCACCAGCCTGCGCCAATGCGTCGCGGCCGGCGAGCACCTGCCGTTGCCGACCTTCGAAGCCTGGCGGGACGTCACCGGGATCGAGATCATCAACGGCATCGGCACGACCGAGATGCTGCACATTTTCATCTCGGCGGCCGGCGCGGACATCCGCCCCGGCGCGACCGGCAAGCCGATCCCCGGCTACGAGGCGATGGTGGTCGACGAGGCCATGAACCCGCTGCCGCCGGGCGAGGTCGGGCGGCTCGCCGTGCGCGGGCCGACGGGGTGCCGCTACCTGGCCGACGAACGCCAGACCAGCTACGTGGTCGACGGGTGGAACCTGACCGGCGACGCCTACAAGACCGACGCGGACGGCTACTTCTGGTTCCAGGCGCGCACCGACGACATGATCGTCTCGGCCGGCTACAACATCTCGGGGCCCGAGGTCGAGGAGGCGCTCATGGCCCACGACCTGGTGCGGGACTGCGCGGTCGTGGCCGCCCCCGACGAGGAGCGCGGCAGCATCGTCAAGGCCTTCGTGATCCTGGGCCCCGGAAACCCGGGCACGCCGGCGCTGGTCGAGGCGTTGCAGAACTTCGTCAAGCAGACCATCGCGCCGTACAAATACCCGCGCGCGGTGGTCTTCGTGGACAGCCTGCCGCGCACCGAGACCGGCAAGGTCCAGCGCTTCAAGCTGCGCGCGATGGAGCTCGAGCCCGCGGCCCGGGCGGCCGCCGGATAGGCCATGCCGTGATGCGCGTTCTGCACCCCGAAGGCTGGCCGCGGCCGCGCGGCTACGCCAACGGCATCGCCGCCGAGGGCCGCCTGGTGTTCGTGGCCGGTCAGATCGGCTGGGACGAGTCCCAGGTCTTCCGCTCCGACGACCTGGTCGAGCAGGTGCGCCAGGCCTTGAAGAATACCCTGGCCGTGCTGGCCGAGGCCGGCGCCGGGCCGGAGCGGGTGGTGCGCATGACCTGGTACATCACCGACAAACGGGACTATCTCGACCGTTCGAAGGAAATCGGCGCGGTCTACCGCGCGCTCATGGGCCGGCACTACCCCGCCATGGCCATGGTCGAGGTCTCGGCGCTGATGGAGGACCGGGCCAAGGTCGAGATCGAGACCACCGCGGTCCTCTGAGACGGACCCGGGCCTAAACCGAAACCCTTCATCTGCCGAAGGCGTAGCACTGCATGCGCCGCGGACTGGCGGCGGCGCGCAGGACATTGCCGTCGCGCGCGGCCATGGTGACCGAGTTGTACATGCCCCAGCGGCCGAAGATCTCCAGCTTGTGACCGCGCCGGTCCAATTCGGCCAGCGTCGCGTCCGGGAAGTCCGCCTCGACCGCCAGGTGACCCGGCTTCCACTCGCGCGGATAGAACGAGCTGGGTAGGTGGTCGGTGTAGAATCCGGGCGCGTCGACCGCTTCCTGCAGGTTCATGCCGTGGTGGACGTGGCGCAGGAAGGCGTGCAGGGCCCACTGGTCCTGCTTGTCGCCGCCCGGCGTGCCGAACGCGAGATAGGGCTCGTCGGCGCGCAGCGCCAGCGTCGGCGTCAGCGTCGTGCGCGGCCGTTTCCCCGGCGCCAGTCCGTTCGGATGGTCGTCGTCGAGCCAGAACATCTGGCCGCGCACCGAGACCCCGAAGCCGAGCCCGGGCACCACGGGCGAGCCGTCGAGCCAGCCGCCGCTGGGCGTGCCCGAGATCATGTTGCCCCAGCGGTCGATGATGTCGAAGTGGCAGGTGTCGCCGTGGCGCTCGCTCAGGTAGTCGGCCCAGGTCCGGGCGCCCGAAGACCCGAGGTCCCCGATCACGGCCATATGGGCGTGGGCGACGTTGGTCGAGCCCTTGGCACGCAGCGTGATCCTGCCGCCAAAGCCCGCGATGTCGCCCGGAATGAACGCCATCGAGGCGCGCTCGCCGACGAGGGCGCGGCGGGCGTCGTTGTAGTCTTCGGAAAGCAGACGGTCCATGGGCACCTCGGCGAACTTCGGGTCGCCGTAGAAGGCCTCGCGGTCGGCCATGGCCAGCTTGGCGCACTCCTGAACCGTATGGACGAAGTCGGGACCCACGGGGTCCATGGCGCCCAGGTCGAAGCCCTTCAAGAGCGCCAGCTGCTGGAGCATGACCGGGCTCTGCGCCCAGGGCCCCGGCTTGCACACGGTATAGTCGCCGTAGGCCAGCGTCACCGGCGCCTCGACCTCGGCGCGCCAGCGCGCCAGGTCGTCGCCGGTCAGGTAGCCGGCGTGCGCCTCGCCCGAGGTGTCCATCACCGGTTGACGCATGAAGCCGTCGATCGCCTCGGCGACGAAGCCTTCGTACCAGGCCCTGCGCGCCGCTTCGATCTGCGCCTCGCGGCCGGCGCCGGCGGCCTCGGACTCGGCCACGATGCGCTCGTAGGTATCGGCCTGGGCCGGGTTGCGGAACATGCCGCCGGCCTCCGGCACCTCGCCGCCGGGTAGGAACACCACGGCCGAGCTGGGCCAATGCTCGGTCATGAAGGCCTTGGCGCCGGCGATCACCCGCGCCAGCCCGGGCTGCACGCGGAAACCGTCGCGCGCCGTCCCGATCGCCGGCTCCAGCACCTGGCGCGGCGTCATGGTGCCGTAGTCGCGCAGCAGCAGCATCCAGGCGCCGAAGGAACCCGGCACGACCGCCGGCAGATGGCCGATACCGGGCATGACGTCGAGGCCGAGATCGCGCAACGCCGAGGCCGAGATCGCCGCCGGCGCCACCCCCTGACCGCAGATCACCTCGACCTTGCCCTTGGCGGCGCTCCACAGGACGAGCGGCAGGTCGCCGCCGGGGCCGTTCTGGTCCGGCTCGACGATGTGCAGCGTGCAGCCGGTGGCGACCGCGGCGTCGAAGGCGTTGCCGCCGCGCTCCAGGATCGCCATGCCGGCCGCCGTGGCGAGCCAATGGGTCGAGGTCACGACCCCGAAGGTGCCGACGATCTCGGGACGCGATGTCACCATGTTGCCTTATACCATACCAAAGATCGTTGGTGTTAATCGGCCTTGAGGTGGGCGAAGGCCTCGGCCGGGACGGCGGGCGCACGACTGGATCGCGGGTCAGTAATACCGCAGCGTGTAACCGACGTTCTCGCATCTGGGTTTCAGGCCCGCGCGGGAATCGCGCGCCGTCTTGAACATACCCGTGGCGCCCCTGATATTGTCGGCCCGCGCCCTTGCGCCGGCCCGGGTCGCCGGAAAAACCATATTGATGCTCCCCAGGTTTTCGTTTTGACCCGAGCGCGCGCTTAAAGTCGCGCCGATGCCGCCGATATCCGCGGCCGATCGGTTATGGACGACGGCATCGTAGACCCAGCAGCCGTTCATTTTGATTTCGAACGCAAGCGCGCCGTCGTCCGTCACCACGTCCACCGTATGCATGCGCGCGGGGCCCTCGGTGCCGCAGGAGGCCAGGACGAGGCTCAGAAGAATCAGCGCGAGTTTGGTTCCCATCGTCCCCATTCCTTAGCGTATCGGACGAGGGGTTCACAGGACAAATCGGCACCGGAAAACCGTCGGGTTTTTTCCGCTCGGTCCGGCAGCCAACAGCGAAAGCCGGCGGGGAGGGGCGTGGGGCGGCGGCCGGGTCTTCACCCCGGACCGCGGCGTGCTCGAAGGCATCACCCGGAGGAGCGCGATCGAGCTCTGCGCCGAACTGGGCGCGCCGGTCACCGTCGCGCAGCTGCCGGTGACACGCCTGAGCGCGGCATCATGCCGGTCACCAGGATCGACGGCGCGGCCATCGGCGACGGCAAGTCGGGCGCGTTGACCCAGCGCCTGACCGCGCTCTATTGGGCGAAGCACACGGACCCGGCCTGGACCACGCCGGTCGTTTAGGGCCCCCGGGGCCGCCCGGCCCCCGCGCGGGTGCGGCACACCCGCCTTCGCGAAGCCCGCTTCGGCGGGCGAAGGGAGGCCGGCGCGGGCGGGGGCCCAAGGAGTTACTGGGCAGCGCTTGCCCGCCATCCGGGACGGGGGTCCCGCGGCCCAGTGCACGGCCGCCCACGCAAAGCGTGACTTTTCACGCCCGGGGCCGCTGGTCTAGATTAGCGGTCACCTCTACGCAAAACAGCCCTCGGGACCCCGCCATGGCCAAGACCATCGACTATTACCTCAGCCTGACCTCGCCCTGGACCTATCTCGGCAGCGCGCGCTTCGAGGAAATGGCGCGGGCGCACGGCGCCGAGATCCGGGTCAAGCCGGTCAACTACGGGGTCATCTTCCCGCGCACCGGCGGCCTGCCCCTGCCCAAGCGCGCGCCCGAGCGCCAGGCCTACCGCCTGATGGAGTTGAAGCGCTGGCGCGCGCGCCTGGACATCCCGCTCAACCTGCATCCCAAGTTCTTCCCCGTACCCGACGCCGACGCCGCCTGCATGGTGCTCGCGGCGGAGAAGAGCGGCGGCGACCCCTTGCGCCTGGCGCACGCGATCCTGCGCGCGGTCTGGGTCGAGGACAAGGACATCACCGACATCCCGACGCTGGCCGAGATCGCGCAGGTCAACGGTCACGACGGCGAGCGCCTCACGGCGGCGGCGCGGGAACCGGAAACGCGCGCGGCCTACGAGGCCTCGACCGAGGCGGCGATCGCGCGCGGCGTGTTCGGCGCGCCGACGTACCTCTACGACGACGAGTTGTTCTGGGGCCAGGACCGCCTCGACTTCCTGGACCGGGCGCTGGCGGCGTGACCATGCTTGCCGCCGGAAATCAGGTCCATGCCCGGGGGGCGTTCCGGTGAGCGTGTTCGAGACCTACGACGAGACCAGCCGGCACTACGATACGACCCGGGTGCCGATCGGCGCCGAGATCATCCTCGGCTGCCTGGCGCGCCACGAAAAGCCGCTCGGCGAGTTGGTGGTGCTCGACGCCGGCTGCGGCACCGGCGCCTACTCCCGGGCGATCGTCGGGCGGGTCGGGCGCATCGAGGCGATCGACATGAGCGCCGGCATGCTCGGCCAGGCGCGCGCCAAGCTGGCGCCCGAGGCCGCGGCCGGGCGCATCCGCTTCCACCAGGGCTCGATCGCCGAGTTGCCCTTGGAGGCGGGCTCGCTCGACGCGGTCACGATCAATCAGGTGGTGCACCATCTGGGCGATACGGCCGAGGACGGCTTCGTCCGCCTGCGCGCGGTCATCGGCGAGTTCGCCCGGGTGCTCGGGCCCGGCGGGGTCCTGGTGTTCAACCACTGCTCCCAGGCGCAGATGCGCCATGCCTTCTGGTACTACCACCTCTGCCCCGAGGGCCACGACAGCATTTGCCGGCGCTTCGCCCCGCTCGAGGCGGTGCGCGCCATCCTCGAGGACGCCGGCTTCGTCAACCGGGGCGCCTTCGTCCCCGTCGACGCGGTCTGCCAGGGCGACGCCTATTTCGACGGGCGCGGGCCGCTCTCCAAGGCCTGGCGCGACGGCGATTCCTTCTGGGCGCAGGTGAGCGCGGACGAACTGGACCGGGCCCTTGCCCGCGTGCGCAAACTCGACGCCGCCGGCGCGCTCGAGGCCTTCGTCGCCGAGCACGACGCGCGCCGCCCGGAGCTCGGCCAGATCACCTTCCTGTTCGCCACCCGCGGCTAGCCCGGATCGG
>JACZWN010000006.1 GCA_022572105.1 Pseudomonadota bacterium
CGCTCGATAAAGACGTTGTCCATCCAGCGTCCCTTGCCGTCCATGGAGATCTTCACGCCGGCGTCCTTCAGGACCTGCGTGAAGGCCACGGAGGTGAACTGGCTGCCTTGATCGGTGTTGAATATCTCCGGCTTGCCATGGCGCGCCAGAGCCGCCTCCAGGGCCTCGACACAGAAATCGACGTCCAGGGTGTTGGAGAGCCGCCAGGCGAGAACCCTGCGGCTCGCCCAGTCCATGATGGCGACCAGGTACAAAAAACCCCGGCGCATGGGGATGTAGGTGATGTCCGTGCACCAAACGTGTCCCGGCCGGTCGATGGTGAGCCCGCGCAGCAGATAAGGATAGATCCGGTGATCGGGATGCGGATCGCTGGTGCGTGGCGCCTGGTAGATCGCCTGCAAGCCCATGAGCCGCATCAGCCGGCGCACCCGCTTGCGTCCCACGCAATAGCCGAGACGCCGCAAGTGACGCGCCATCTGACGCGAGCCGTACCACGGCGTCTCCAGAAACTGCTCGTCGATCAGGCGCATCAGCTCCAGGTTCAAGGGGCTCTCCTCCTTGCAACACCGGGGGCGTCCATACATGACAATGCCGTCATGGGTGTTCCTTCTCTCGGGCGAGGTTCTGGAGACGCAAGAGAGCGATGCGGTGAACCTGCTCCAACGCCTCGCGGAGTTCCGTGTCCCGGTCGTTGCCGACGCGGCGTCCGAAAATCTCAAGGATCTCGGTCCGATGGTATCCGGCGACGGCCACGATGAAGGGAAAGCCGAACCTTTCCTTGTAGGCCGCGTTGAGCGTTTGGAAACGCTCGAATTCGTCCGCCGTGCAAGCGGCCAGCCCGGCGCCCTCCTGTTCGGCCGCCGAGGCCGCGGTCAGCTCGTCGGCGACCGCGAGCTTGCCGGCGAGGTCGGGATGGCTGCGAAGAAGCGCCAATTGCCGGTCCGCGCCGCCGGCTTCGACCTGGGCGCGAAGGAGACCCGACAGACCCTCGGCGCTATCGGCCTCGGCCGTAAGCCCGGCGTCGAACGCGCATTCGGCGATCCACGGCGAACGCTCGTAGACGCCGCCAAAGCGCGCGACGAAGGTGTCTCGGTCGAGCGTCGCAGGCGAGGTGGCGAAGGCGGTCATACTCGGCATTATTCCCTTCTACACTCGGACCGGTCCAGCGGTTAGAATCGCCGGCCCGTCACTGATGCACGCGGACGGCCGCGCTGGAGGCACGGATGGAGATACTGCTGTTCGACTGGATGGGGCTTCTGGTCCGCTGGCTGCACATCGTCACGGCCATCGCCTGGATCGGTTCGTCGTTCTATTTCATGTGGCTGGACAACAGCCTCAGGGATTACGGGACGCTGGAGCCGGGGGCCGACGGCGAGAACTGGTCGGTGCACGGGGGCGGCTTCTACCACGCCCAGAAGTACCTCGTGGCGCCCGATCGGATGCCGGCGGAACTGCACTGGTTCAAGTGGGAATCCTACATGACATGGGTCTCGGGCTTTGGCCTGATGGCCATCGTCTATTATTGGGGGGCCGAAAGCTATCTTATCGACCGCTCCGTCCTGGACCTTTCACCGGCGACAGCGATCGCGATCTCGGTGGCGTCGCTGGCCCTCGGGTGGGCCGTGTACGATCTGCTGTGCCGTTCGCCGCTAAGCCGGTACGGCGCGGCCCTGTTCGCCGTGCTGTTCGCCTTCATCGTTCTTTCCGCCTACGGATTCGGGCTGGTGTTCTCCGGCCGCGCCGCCTTCCTTCATGTCGGCTCGATGATCGCCACGATGATGTCGGCCAACGTCTTCATGGTCATCATCCCGAACCAGAAGAAGATGGTCGCCGCGCTGGCCGCCGGCGAGGCCCCGGACCCGGCCCTCGGCACGGCGGCCAAGCTGCGCTCGGCACACAACAACTACCTGACGCTCCCGGTTCTCTTCATGATGATCTCCACCCACTACCCGATCGTCTTCGGACACGACTGGAATTGGTTGGTGGTGGCGCTGGTGCTCCCGCTGGGGGCCGTCGTGCGCGAATTCTTCAACGCCCGCAACGCCGGGCGGACCGGCAATGCGCTCCGCTGGCAATGGCCGGTGGCGGCCGCTTTGACCATCGCACTGATCGCGCTGACGGCCTGGAATCCTGACGGTGAGCTTGCGGTGGAGGACGAGGTGCTGACCGCCGAGGCGCTTGCCATCGTCCAGACACGCTGCGCGGCATGCCATTCCGCCAACCCCACCGACGAGGATTTCGATGAGCCCCCCGGCGGCGTCATGTTCGACGACGCGGCGATGCTGAAGGCCCACGCCGTCAGGGTGCTGGGCCAAGCCGTCCTGACCGACGCCATGCCGCTCGGCAACAAGACCGGCATGACCAAGGAGGAGCGCGCCCGCCTGGGCGCCTGGATCAAGGCCGGAATGCCGGACGAATAATATTACTGATCCTTGGTATTGCCCTGAAACACCAGCCGTCCCGCCGCGTAAGTGGCGCGAATCGCGCGGTCGTCGGCAAGAATTATTTGCGCGAACAAGGCGTCCCACAGGCTGTCGGCGCCGGCCATGCGGCGCGCGATCAGCGGCGTCGACGCGAGGTCGATGACGACGATGTCGGCCTCCATGCCGGCGGCCAGGTTGCCGACCCGGCCGTCAAGCCGCATGGCCCCGGCGGATCCGGCGCTGGCCAGATACCAGGCCTTGGCCGGATGCAGGCTGTAGCCGCGGAGCTGGGCGATTTCGTATGCCGCGCGCATGGTTGCGAACATCGACAGCGACGTGCCGCCGGCGACGTCGGTCGCCAGGCCCACGGCGACCGGCCGGGCGCAATCCCGAAGCCCCTCCATGTCGAACAGTCCGGAGCCCATGAAGGTGTTGGACGTCGGACAGTGGGCGATGGCCGAGCCGGTGTCCCGGATCGCCGCCCTTTCGCGCGCGGTCAGATGGATGGCGTGGCCGAAAATCGCGCCCGGCCCGGCGAGGCCGAATTCCTCGCAGACACCGAAATAGTCCGGCGCCTCGGGGAAAAGTTCCGCCACCCAGGCGACTTCCTTGGGGTTTTCCGACAGGTGGGTCTGCATCAAAGTGTCTGGGTATTCCTTCCACAGCGCCCCGGCGGCCTCGAGTTGCGCCGGGCTCGACGTCGGCGCGAATCGCGGCGTGATGGCGTATATGTTGCGGCCGATGCCGTGCCACCTTTCGATCAGCGCCTTGGATTGGTCATAGCCCGTTTGCGCCGTGTCCCGAAGGGCGTCGGGAGCGTTGCGGTCCATCAGCACCTTGCCGCAGCCCATCCGCAGGCCGCGGGCCGAAGCCGCCTCGAAAAAGGCGTCGACCGAGCCCGGATGGACGGTGGCGTAAACGCTGGACGTGGTGATGCCGTTCCTGAGGCACTGATCCAGGAAGAAGCCGGCGGCGGCGCGGGCATGATCCGCATCGGCGAACGCGCTCTCCGTGGGAAAGGTGTACTTCTCCAACCAATCCAGAAGCTGCGCGCCGTAGGACGCGACCATGGAGAGTTGCGGGTAATGCGCGTGGCAATCGATGAAGCCGGCTGCGATCAGGCAGTCCCCGTAGTCGACGACCGACGCCGTGTGGGCGCGTTCCAGGATTTCCTCGGCTGGTCCCACGGCGCGAATCAGCCCATCCTCGATCCAAACGGCCCCGTCCGACTGGTGCGCGACCGCCGCCTCGGGACCGACCCGAAACGGGTCGTCCGTGAAGGTGAGGGTCTGTCCCTTCAACACCAGGCGGTCGGTCATTCCGGGCGTTCCCGTCCGTTTCCCGGACAAAATAAGGGCGGCCCGGCCCGGTTCCTGGCCGGACCGCCTCTTGGCCCGTTTATTTGGGCAGCGAGCCTTCGACGCCCTCGATATAGAAGTTCATGCCGACGAGGTCGCTGTCGGACGCGGTTTCGCCGGCCTTCAGCCAGGGCGAACCGTCCTGCTTGTTGATCGGGCCGGTGAAGGGGTGCAGCTTGCCGGCGCCGATGTCGTCGCGGGCCTTGGCGGCCATGGCTCGGACGTCCTCCGGAATGCGCTTGGAGAACGCGGCCATCTTGACCATGCCGGGACCGAATCCGTCCCAGGTATCCTGGCTATCCCAGGTGCCGTCCATGACCGCCTTGACGCGCGCAACGTAATAGGGCCCCCAGTTGTCGATGATCGAGGTCAACTGGACGTTGGGGCCGAACTTTATCATGTCGGAGGCCTGACCGAACGCGAAGATGCCCTTTTCCTCGGAGATCTGCATGGCGGCCGGGGAATCGGTGTGCTGCATCAGCACGTCCGCGCCCTGGTCGATCAGCGCCCTGGCGGCGTCGGCTTCCTTGCCGGGGTCGAACCAGGTGTTGACCCAGACGATCTTGAACTTGACCGTGGGATTGACGCTTTTCGCGGCGAAAAACGCGGCATTGATGCCCCGAACGACCTCGGGGATCGGGAACGACGCGATGTAGCCGATGGTATTGGTCTTGGTCACCTTCCCGGCGATCAGGCCGATGACGTAGCGGCCTTCGTAGAAGCGGGCCGAATAGGTCGATACGTTGGGCGCCCGCTTGAAGCCGGTGGCGTGTTCGAATTTCACTTTTGGAAAGCGCTTGGCGACCTTGAGGGTCGGGTTCATGAAGCCGAAGGAGGTGGTAAAGATGATGTCATGGCCGCGCGCCAGCTGTTGAATCACCCGCGCGGCGTCCGGGCCTTCCGAAACGTTTTCGACGTAGGTGGTCTTCACCTCGTCGCCGAAGGCCTTCTCGACGGCGAGGCGGCCCTGTTCGTGCTCGTAAGTCCAGCCGTGGTCGCCGACGGGGCCGACGTAGACGAAGCCGACCTTGACTTTCTCCGCCGCGCCCGCGGCGCCCACGGACAGCGCCGCGGCGACAGCCCCGGCGGCCAAAATTCTCATGACGTGTTTCATTTCGAAGTCTCCCTTTTTTGCGAAAATCGATCGACAAGATTTCATTCTGATTGGCCCCCGGTTCACGAGGGCGCAAAGAACGGCTTGGCCAGGCAAGCCGGCGCGTTGAGACTGACCCGCGCCTTGTTATGGGAAATCAACACCAACACCAGGATGGTGACGAGGTAGGGCAGCATCGACAAATACTGCGCGTCGATATCGATGCCGAATCCCTGGGCGTGGAGTTGCGCCACGGTCACGCCGCCGAACAGATACGCGCCGACCAGCACCCGGCCCGGCCGCCAGGACGCGAAGACGACGATGGCGAGCGCGATCCAGCCGCGTCCGGCGGTCATGTTCTCGACCCAGAACGGCGTCTGAACGGTCGACAGGTAGGCCCCGCCGACCCCGGCGCAGGCGCCGCCGAAAAGCAACGCCGCCATGCGCACGGCGACGACGTTGTAGCCGATGGCGTGGGCGGCGTCGTGGTTCTCGCCGACGGCCCGCAGGATCAGGCCAGCCCGGGTCTTGGACAGGAACCAGGCGACGCCGGCGACCAGCGCAAACGCCAGATAGACCAGCGGATCGTGGGCGAAGAGCAGTGGTCCGGCAATGGGAATGTCGGACAACAGGAAAATGTGTATCTTGGCCAGGGGCGCGGTCGATTCGCCGGAATAGCCCTGTCCCCAAAGCGCTGCCAGGCCCAGCCCGAAAATGGTGAGCGCCAGGCCGGTCGCCACCTGGTTGGACAACAGCACCTGGGTCAGGATGCCGAAGATGCCCGCGGCGATGGCCCCGGCGAGGGCGGCGGCGGCGATACCGGCCACAAGGGAGCCGCTATCCAGCGCCACCGAAAAGCCGGCGATGGCGCCCAGGATCATCATCCCCTCGAGGCCCAGATTGAGCACGCCGGACCGCTCGACCACCAGTTCGCCGATGGCCGCGAAGACCAGCGGGATCGGCGCGACGATGATCCCTTGAAGGATGAGAACGGCAAGCTCCATGGCCCTACTCCCCCACCGCCGTCTGGACCGCAAGGGGGGCTGTCCGGGCCGTCCGGAACATCCGGATGCGGTATCTTGCCAACACGTCGAAGCCCAAAAGGGAGAACAGGAACATGCCCTGGAACACGCCGGTGACGGCGCTGGGCAGGTTCATTTCGATCTGCGCCGTCTCGCCGCCGATGTAGGTGAGCGCCATGACGAACCCGGCCAGCAGGATGCCGATGGGGTTCAATCGTCCCAGGAACGTGACGATGATCGCGGTGAACCCGTAGCCGACGGGAAGCGCCGGAACCAGTTGGCCGACCGGCCCGGCCGCCTCGAACAGACCCGCCAGCCCGGCCAAGCCGCCGGAGATCATCAGGCACATCCAGACCACCCGCTTCTCGACGAAACCGCCGAAACCGGCGGCCCGGGGCGACTGGCCCATGACCTTGACCTGGTAGCCGAAGATATGGCGCCCCAGGACCACCCAGGCGACGGCGGCGACGGCGAGCGCCACCAGGAAGCCGACGTGGGCGCGGGTTTCCTCGATCAATATCGGCAGCGTCGCCGCCGGATGGAACATGCGGCTCTCCGGGAAGTTCAGGCCTTCCGGGTCCTTCAGGGGCCCGTATACCAGGACGCTCAGCAGCAGCACGGCGACGTAAGTCAGCATCAAACTGACGAGGATCTCGTTGGCGTTGAAGCGAGTCCTGAGGAAAGCTGGAATGGCTGCCCAGGCCATGCCGCCGAGGGCGCCCGCCAGGCACATCAACGGCAATACCCAAAAACCCTCGACCTCGTAGAGCGCCAGGGCGACGGCGCCGCCCGAAAGGGCGCCGACGGTGAACTGCCCTTCGGCCCCGATGTTCCAGACCCCGGCCCGGAAGCCGAACGACAGGCCGATGGCGATCAGGATCAACGGCGTCGCCTTGACGATCATTTCGGAAATGGCAAACGAATCGGTCAGGGGTTCCAGAAAAATTATGGAGATCGCCCGGATCGGGTCCTTGCCGAGAACCGCGAACATCACCACGCCGGCGAGAATGGTGACACCGATCGCGATGACCGGCGTCACGTAGAGCAATCCTTTCGAAACCTCGTTTCTGGGTTCCAGCCGGATCATCGCGCGGCCCCTTGGCCGGCGCTGGCCCCCTTGCCGGCGCTGGCCCCCTTGCCGGCGCTGGAACGGACGCCACCCATCAGCAGGCCGATTTCCTCGATGGACATGCTCCCCGTCGGGCGCGGTTCGGAAAGCCGACCCTCGGATATCACCGCGAAGCTGGTGGAAATCGCCATCAATTCGTTTAGATCCTGGGAGATGACGAGGATCGCCGCGCCGCCCTTGGCCAGTTCCTGCAGCGCCCGGTGAATGTCGGCGGCGGCCGCCGCGTCGACCCCCCAGGTCGGTTGCAGGATGACCAGCACCGTCGGCTTCTGCAGCATTTCCCGCCCGACGATGAATTTCTGCAGATTGCCGCCCGACAGGCTCCGGGCGGTATGTTCGATGCCGGCGGTCTTGACGTTGAAGGTATCGACCACTTCCCGGGCGAAGTCATGGGCGATGCCCAGATCGAGGAACCCGTTCTTCTCGATGCCCTTGCGGGTGCGTGCCGAGAGGATGACGTTTTCCCACAGCGACATGTCCGGCACCGCGCCGTGACCCAGGCGCTCCTCCGGCACCGAACACATGCCGCGCCGGCGCCGTTCGGTCGGGCCCTGGCGGCCGACCGGCTCGCCGTCGATGCGGATGGCGCCATCTTCCGTCGCCCGCTCGCCGATCAACGCCTCCATCAGTTCGACCTGGCCGTTGCCGGCCACGCCGGCGATGCCGAGGATTTCGCCGGCCCGAACGGAAAAAGAGATATCCACGAGGTCGGTCCCGAACGGATCGGGGCTTTCGGCCGACAGTTCCTCGACCACCAGCCGCTCATCGCCCAGATCCGGCTCCTGTCGTTCGGGGAAGCTGAGCGACGTGCCGATCATCATTTCCGCGAGGCTCTTCGCCGTCTCCTCGCGCGGGTCGCAATCGGCGACCACCCTGCCGCCGCGCAACACCGTGGCGCGGTCGCAGAGCGTCCTGATTTCCTCCAGCTTGTGGGAGATGTAGAGGATCGAACACCCTTCGGATGACAACTGCCGCAGGGTCTCGAACAGGACGTCCACTTCCTGCGGCGTCAACACCGAGGTGGGCTCGTCCATGATCAGAAGCCGCGGGTTCTGCAGCAGGCAGCGGACGATCTCGACCCGCTGGCGCTCGCCGACGGAAAGCGAGCCTACGAAGCGGGCCGGGTCGAGGGACAGGCCGTAGGATTCCGAGACCTCGATGATTAGCCGGTTCAAATCCTTGCCGATTGCGTCCTTGTTCATGCCAAGCGCTACGTTCTCGGCGACACTCAGAGCCTCGAACAGCGAAAAATGTTGGAACACCATGCCGACGCCTCGGGCCCGGGCCGCGGACGGCCGCGCCGGGGCGTAGGGCGCGCCGTCAAAATGCATCTCGCCCTGGTCCGGCTGCATGACGCCGTAGATCATCTTCACCAGGGTCGACTTGCCGGCTCCGTTCTCGCCCAGAAGCGCGTGGACCGCGCCGGGGGCCACGGAAAAGCTGATGTTGTCATTGGCCAGCACGCCGGGAAATCGTTTGGTGATTCCGGACAATTGCAAGAGCGCGGTGCCGGTCATGAACCTCCCCCGGTTTCGCCCAGTCGCGGCTGGACCGCTTCGCCTTCACCCGCCCGCAAACGTAGCAGCAAATCAGCCGCCAGCGACACCGCAATTACCGACGGCTCCTTGCCCTCCAGTCCGGGGAGCCCGATGGGCGCGTGCAGGCGGGCGACGGTGGCCTCGGAAAGGCCGGCATCCCGCAGCCGGCGGACGAACCGCGCCCGCTTGGTCTTCGAGGCGATGACTCCCAGATAGGCGAAGTCGCCACGGGCCAACACCGTCCGGCAAATTTCCAAGTCGATGGCGTGGGAAAAGGTCATCACGACATGCCAGGCGCCCGCCGGCGCGTGGCGGGCGGCCCGCGCCGGATCGGCGGCGACCAGGCGGTGGACGCGCGGCGGCATTTCGTCCGGATAGCGGTCGGCGCCGGTGTCCACCCAGTGCACCTCGAACGGCAGATCCGCGAGCACCTTCGCGGCGGCCCGGCCGACATGGCCGGCGCCGTACAGGAACAACGGCGCCAAATCCGGGCCCAAGGGCTCGGCATACCAGTCGGCGGCAAGGATCGGGCCGCGCGGCCGGACGCCGGACATCGTTTCGCGGACCAGCCGGCGCAGCGGCAGCGGCCAGTGGTCCCGGTCGTCCTTGCGGTGGCGGGCGAATTCCATCGGCGAACCGGGCTTCAGGGGGCGCAGCGCCATGACCTCCGCCGCCTTCTCGCCAGCACCTAGAGCATCGGTCAGGGCCGCCAGTCCCGCCGCCGCCACCACCGCGAACAGCAGCCGCACGTGGCCGCCGCAGCACTGTCCGAGAGACGGGCCGAGCGGATAGTCGCGGACCGAACGCCGCCACCCCGGTGTCGCGGCCCCGCGGTGTTCCGGCAGCATCTTCCGGGCCGCGTTCAGGGCCTCGTGCTCCAACGCCCCGCCGCCGATGGTGCCGGTGAAGACCTCCGCCGCGACCGTCATGGCGGCGCCGGCGCCGCGCGGGGCCGAGCCGTCGGCGCGGACGATGCTGACCCGGACCACGGGGCCGTGGACGGCGACCATGTCGGCGAGCTCGGCTAGCCAGCCCATTGTCATGCCGCCAACTCCGATTGCCGTCTTACACGCTCGACGGCGGCGAGGATTCGCTCCGGCGTCGCCGGGGCATCGAGGGCGGGGTATCGCGCGTACCCGCCGGCCGCGGCGACGGCGTCTGACAGCGCCATCAGGGCCGAGATGCAGAGCATCAGAGGCGGCTCGCCCACGGCTTTCGAGCGGTATATGGTCTGCTCCGCGTTTTCGCCCCGGCTCCAGATTTTCATCCGCATGTCCGGCGCGCGGTCGCCACAGGTGGGAATCTTGTAGGTGGACGGCGCGTGGGTCCCGAGGGTTCCCTTTTCGTCCCACCAAAGTTCCTCGGTGGTCAGCCAGCCGACGCCCTGGACGTAGCCGCCCTCTATCTGGCCGAAGTCAATGGCCGGGTTCAGGGATTTGCCGACGTCGTGCAGGATATCGACGCGGAGGATGCGGTTCTCGCCGGTGAGGGTATCGATGGCGCTCTCGGTCACCGCCGCTCCGTAGGCGAAATAGTAGAACGGCCGGCCACTGGCCTGTTCCTTGTTCCAATGAATCTTCGGGGTTGCGTAGAAACCGGTCGCCGACAGCGGCACGCGGGCCCGGTAGGCCTCGCCGACCAGGTTCTCGAAGGAGACTTCTCCGGTGCCGATGCGGACCCGGCCGGGCAGGAACCGGACCTGGTCCGGCGTCGTTTGCCAACGTTCTGCCGCGAACGCCGTCAACCGGGCCTTGATCTTGCGGCACGCATTGTCGACCGCCATGCCATTGAGGTCGGCGCCCGCCGAAGCCGCCGTCGCGGAGGTGTTCGGCACCTTGCCGGTATTGGTGGCCGTGATCTTGACCCTGTCGATATCGACCTGGAACGCCTCGGCGGCGACCTGCGCCACCTTCGTGAACAGCCCCTGACCCATCTCGGTGCCGCCGTGGTTCAGGTGAATGGAGCCGTCGTTGTAGACGTGCACGAGCGCGCCGGCCTGGTTGAGGAAGGTGAGCGTGAAGGAGATGCCGAACTTCACCGGCGTGAGCGCGATGCCGCGCTTGAGGGGACCGCTGGTCCGGTTCCAGGCGCGGATTTCCTCGCGTCGACGATCATAATCGGAGGTCTCGCGCAGCTCCGCCACCAACTCATCGATGACGCAATCCTCCACCGTCATGCCATAGGGCGTCACCGAACGTTCGCCGAGCGCGCCTTGCCGGTCGTAGAAGTTGGCGCGCCGGACCTCCAGCGGGTCCTTGCCCAGGACGTGGGCGATTTCGTCCATGACCCGCTCGATGCCGATCATCCCCTGAGGGCCGCCGAAGCCGCGGAAGGCGGTGTTGGAGACGGTGTTGGTCTTGCAGCGGTACGACGTGATCCGCGCGTTCGGCAGGTAGTACGCGTTGTCGGCGTGGAACATGGCGCGATCGCAGATCGGCACCGACAGATCGTAGGACATGCCGCAGCGGGCCGCCTGATCGAACTCGACGCCTTGGATGCGGCCGTTCCCGTCGAATCCAACCCTGTAGTCGATGCGAAAGTCGTGGCGCTTGCCGGTGATGATCATGTCCTGGTCACGGTCGTAGCGGACCTTGGCGGCGCGACCGGTCTTGCTGGCAACGATGGCGGCGGCGGCGGCCGGCAGGTTGCCGTTGCTTTCCTTGCCGCCGAAGGCACCGCCCATGCGCCGGACTTCCACCGTCACCGCATGGTTGGCCAGGCTCAGCACCTTGGCCACCGTGTGTTGGATCTCGCTCGGATGCTGGGACGAACAATGAATGGTGACATCGCCGTCCTCTCCGGGCACGGCCAGCGCGACCTGACCCTCGAGATAAAAATGCTCCTGGCCACCGATGGTGACCCGGCCTTCCAGCTTGTGCGGCGCGGCCTCGATGGCCTGGGCGGCGTCGCCCCGGGCCATGACGTAGGGGGCTTCCAGAAGCGATTCCGCGTCCATGGCCTGATCGATGGTGACGATGGCCGGCAGGTCCTCGTAGTCGATCCGGGCCAAACTTGCCGACGCGCGGGCCGCCTCCAGACTCTCGGCGGCGACGGCGAACAATGCTTGGCCGGCATATTCGACCAGACCGTCGGCGAACAGCGGGTCGTCGCCCATGGCCGGGCTGATGTCGTTGGTCCCGGGGATGTCGGCGGCGCGGACGACACAGACCACGCCGGGGGCGCTTTCCACCGCCGAGAGATCCATGCCCAGTATCCGCGCGTGGGCCCGCTCGCTCATCGCCACGTGAACGGATAGCGCACCCGCCGGCGTCGGGATGTCGTCGACGAATATCGCCTCGCCGTCGACGTGCTTGCGGCTGCTGTCGTGGGGCCGCGCGGTCCGGACGCCGCCCTCGACGCCCTCTTGGGTCTTGGGCCCGACGTTGAGCGAACTCTCCCGACGCGGCCCGGCGAGTGTCGCGCCGCGGCCGACGAGCCGGGTCTCGGAAAGCGGCCGCTCGCTCTCGGTGTGGTACTTGCGAAGCAGATTGCGCGCCGCCTCCAACCGGTAGCCGGCGCTGGCCCGCATGTCGGTGATCGGGGTGAAGTCCGTCTCGAAGGCGGCAACGGCCGCTGCCACGGTCTCCGCCGTCCAGGGTTTTCCCTGTAGCGCGGCCTCGACGGCGCGGGCGCGTTTTGGAATGGCGGCCAAGCCACCGAAGGCGATTCGCGCCGCCGTCACTTTCCCCCGTTCGACACGCACATCGAAACAGCCGCAAACGGCCGAGATATCCTGGTCGAAGCGCTTGCTCACCTTGTAGCAGCCGAGCCGTGCGCCCGGGCCCGGGAGCGGGATTTCGATGGCTTCGAGGAGTTCGCCGGGCGCCCGGGCCTGCGTTCCGTAGTCGATAAAGAAATCCTCGATGGCGAGCCGGCGGGTTTCGCCGGCTTTCCTCAAGACAAGGGTCGCATCGAGAACGATCAGCGCCGGCGGCGTATCGCCGATGGGCGAGCCGTTGGCGATGTTGCCGCCGATGGTGCCGGCGTTGCGGACCTGGACCGCTCCGAGACGCCGAATAATTTCACCGAAGTCGGGGAAGACGTCGGCGATGGTCGCGAGCGCCTCGGTATAGGTCACGCCGGCGCCGATGGTGAGCCTGTCGGCGCGCCGATCGATCCTTCGAAGTTCGCCGACGCGGCCCAGGTGGATGACGGTGCCGAGCTTGCGGTGCTCCTTTGTCACCCACAGCCCAACGTCCGTTGCCCCCGAGACCAGCACCGCGTCCGGGTTTTCGGCGTAACAGGCGGCAAGGCCGTCGAGGTTTCCAGGCGACACGAAGCGCTGGCCGTCGGTGGAAAAATCGATCGTCTCGTCGTCGGCGCATTCCAGGAGCCACCGGCTGTCGGCCTCGAGGCGCGATGCTTCCCAATCGGGCACCGGATAGTCATGGGAGGCGGCAAGGGCGGCGGCAATGGGGCCGTAACCGGTGCAACGGCAAAGGTTTCCGGCCAAGAGGTCGGGCGCGCTTTCGGCGTCCATGGCCTGGCCGGAGAGGTAGGCGGCGTACATGGACATGACGAAGCCCGGCGTGCAGAAGCCGCATTGCGAGCCGTGCTCGTCGACCATGGCCTGCTGGACCGGATGCAGCCGCCCGTCCGGTGCCTTGAGGTGTTCGACCGTCAGCACCGACTTGCCTTCCAGCATGCCGACGAACTGCATGCACGCGTTGATAGCGCGATAGCGGACTTCACCGTCCGCCGCCTCGCCGACGACCACCGTACAGGCCCCGCAATCGCCCTCGGCACAGCCCTCCTTGGTTCCTCGGAGGCCTTGTTCCTCGCGCAAATATTCCAGAAGGGTGAGGGTCGGCAGGGCGCCACGAAGGGTGCGTGTCTCGCCGTTCAGCCGAAGGGTTACGAAATCGCGCATCGCCGTCCCCCTTAGCCCCCGCGATAGGTGGAATAGCCGAAGGGCGAAATCAGGAGCGGCACGTGGTAATGCTGGCCGGCCTCGGCGATGCCGAAGCGGATCGGAACGATGTCGAGGAACCTGGGTTCCGGCAGCGCCACGCCGACGGCCCGGAAGTAGGCGCCGGCGTGGAACAAAAGTTCGTATTCGCCGGTCCGAAAGCCGTCACCCTCCAACAGCGGCTCGGCACAGCGGCCGTCGTCGTTGGTTGCCACGTCGGCCAACTTCTCGCGCCCATCGCCGTCCAGGCGATAGAGCTCGACCCGGATTCCGCCGGCCGGCCGGCCGGCCGAGGTGTCGAGCACGTGGGTTGTCAGTCGCCCCATGACCGTTGTTCCTACCCCAGCGGCCGTTATTGGTGTTGCGCGGCCGCTCATACACAGTATCGAAGATAACGGTGGCCAATTCCAGCCGATTGGCCATCCTAACGAGGCAAATCGACCGCACCATTCGATATTTTATGATAATGAGTAAGAAAATCCGGGCCAATTGTCCATGGGAACCAAACGGAGGGTCGGCATGGTCGACAAGATTTTCGTGACGGCGCAAAGCCTATTGAGCGACTCCTTCCGCCTCGGTCTGAGAATCATGGAGGACGGTTTCCATCCCGACTACATCATCGGCATCTGGCGCGGCGGCACGCCGGTCGGTATCGCGGTGCAGGAACTGCTGAAATACCACGGATACCCCTCGGACCACATCGCCATCCGCACCTCGTCCTACACCGGCATCGACGAGCAGAGCGACGAAATTCGCGTGCACGGGCTTCACTACGTCATCGAGAACGTAAACGCGGAGGATTCTCTCCTGATCGTCGACGACGTGTTCGATTCCGGCCGCTCCATACAGGCGGTTCTGCAACGCATCAGCGAGTTGTCGCGGCGCAACACGCCTGAGGTCGTTCGCGTGGCCACGGTCTATTACAAGCCCGGCAAGCGAAAGGTCGATCTGGTCCCCGATTACTTCATCCATGAAACCGACGATTGGCTGGTTTTCCCGCACGAGCTCGAGGGCCTGACCCGCGAGGAAGTGTCCGCTAACAAGCCCATTGCCCTGGGTGGGGACTAGCGGCCCGTGTGGCGGCGTCGGTCCGCCCCGAAAGGCGACCCCGGCACCAACCCGGACAAATCCGTCACCTCAGCCGCCGCGACGACTCCTTCAGCAGAATCGATCGCAAAGCCGCCGGCTTTCTGGGTTCATCTGGAGTAAGATTTAGCAGGTTTTCGATATTGTCCCTTCCATTTAATCGATCTGGACTGTTACGTCGCATCGGCCTGACCTCCATGAGGGGTTTCTCGGCGGAGTTCGCACTACGGCGCCGCCGTGATCGGGCTAGCGTCCAGAGAAACCGGGATTCGACCGGCCGAACAATCCCTGGGCGATAACGGTTGGCAATTTGCCGAACGACCGCTGCCGAGCGCGAGCGGCGTCAAGAAAGAAGCCCCGCAAAAAATAGGCGGCGAGCCGTTCGTAGCGATGACGCAGGGCGATGACCTCGAGCTGCAGCGCGGCGCGGCTTCGGACGCTCCTTGGTCTAAGTGCCCGAAAATTCTGAGATCACGAAGCGAGGAATCGCCGCAGGATCGCGTTGTACGGCTCGGGATCCTCGATATAGGGGGCGTGCCCCACGCCGCGCAGGATCACGCGTTGGCAGCCTTCGATCATGTGCACGAGTTCGTCTGCCTGGGCGGCCGAAGCGACTTGGTCTTTGTCGGCCGAGATCACCATCGTGGGCAAAGCGAGGCTTCGAATAACCTCCGAATTGTCGGTGTTCATGAGCATATGGCATGCTGCACCATAGCCAGATAGACGCGCCTGCGAAGCAATGCCGGCGACCTTGGCCCGTACGGTCGGGTCGCAGTCGTCCGCCACCATCGTGGCCGCGCGCGCCGCACCGAATTCGGCCGCGGTCAATGCACGAAGTTCGCTCAGCCGCCTCTCAAAGCCCGCTGCCCGCGCGGCATGACGGGGGCTGCCCCATCCCACAGAGGTGCAGGAGAGAACCAGGTGGCTGACGCGTGCCGGGTACCGTGAAGCCAAACGACCTGCGATGACGCCGCCCATGGAGTGCCCGAGCAGCGCGACCGTCTCGAATCCTAGCGCATCGATCAGGCCCAGAGCCGCGGTAACATAATCGTCGACACCCGGGGTGGGGTCGGCGAGGTCGTCCGACGCGCCATAGCCCGGGCAGTCCCAGGCAACGACGCGAAACGTATCGCCGAGATTGCGATACTGAAACTCCCACGACCTCGATGAACCGCCGAGCCCATGCATGAGCACCAGCGGTGTGGCCTGGCCGGCCCCTCTCCAAGCCACTATTCCGTGGGCCAGATCAGTCGTGGACAGAGGCGGAATCGTCATCCTGATTCTCCGGCCTTATACCAAGGAGCGTCGATAACGACCCAATCGGATGCCCATTTCAGACGGCATCGTTCAAATGGCAGGCCGAGACCCGGCCCGGTGCGACCTCCTTGAGCAGCGGCACCTCGTCTCGGCAGCGATCCATCGCGAACGGGCAGCGCGGATGGAAGTGGCAACCGGGCGGTGGGTCGAGAGGCGAAGGAATCTCCCCCTTGACCGGCTCGAACCGCCGCCGCCGCGTATCGAGCCGCGGCACTTCCCTGAGCAGTGCCTGGGTATAGGGGTGGTTCGGTTCGGCGAACAATTCTTCGGTCGTCCCAAGCTCGACGATGCGCCCCAGATACATGATCGCCACGCGATCGGACAGGTGCTCGACGACGCCCAAATCATGGCTGATGAACAGGTAGGTAAGTCCAAGCTCCTCGCGCAACTTCATGAATAGGTTGAGGATTTGAGCCTGGATCGAGACATCCAGCGCCGCCACGGCTTCGTCGCACACGATGAAGTCGGGTTTCACCGCGAGCGCCCTGGCGATGACGAGGCGCTGGCGCTGGCCGCCGGAGAACTGATGCGGAAAGCGGCGCTTGAAGCTCGGGTCAAGGCCAACGCGAAGCATCATATCGTCGACCCAGTCGTCGATTTCGTCTTTCTTGACCAAACCGTGCACCCACGGCGCCTCGCCGATAATGTCGCGCACGCGCATGCGCGGGTTCAGCGAGGCGAAGGGATCCTGAAAGATCATCTGGACCTTGAGCGCGGCGCTCTTCGCCGCGTCGTGGGACAGAGCGGCAACGTCGTCGCCCCGGAACAGGATGCTCCCCTCGCTCTGCATCAATATGCCCACGACGATTCGCCCGATCGTCGATTTCCCGCAACCGGACTCGCCAGCGAGGCCCAACACCTCGCCCTCGCCGACGAAGAGGCTCACGCGGTCGACCGCCTGGACGGCCTGCTCGCGCACGTTCATGCCCAGGGCGCCGAGCAGCTTCTCCGCCAGGTCGAGCGTCTTTACGAAGCGCTTGGAGACGTTGCGCAGCTCGATGATGGGCGGCGCGCTCACGACCCCCCCGTCAGGTGCGGGTGAAAGCAGCGCACTTCGCGTCCGGCAAAAGGCGAGCTCATCTCCGGGTCTGCCGCGCAGGCGCCGTCGGATCGCGGGCAACGGGTTCGGAAGGCGCAACCCGACGGCAGATTGAGGAGCGAGGGCGTCATACCGGGAATCTGCGACATCGGCCTGCCGCGTGGGTTCTGGCTCGGCACCGACCGGATCAGGCCCCGCGTATAGGGGTGCAGCGGTGCATCGAGCACCTCGTCGACGGTGCCGGATTCGACGATCTTTCCGGCATACATCACGCAAACCCTGTCGGCGAGACTGGCGACGACGGAGAGGTCGTGGGTTATCCAGAGCAAGGCGGTCGACGTCTCGCGGCACAGCTTCTGCACTTCGTAGAGGATCTGCCCCTGAATGGTGACATCGAGAGCGGTCGTCGGTTCGTCGGCGATGAGTAGATCGGGCTTGTTCAGAAGGGCGATGGCGATGCATACGCGCTGGCGCATGCCGCCGGAAAACTGGTGCGGGTACGCCTTGAGACGCTCTTCGGCGGCGGAAATTCCGACCTGACCAAGCGCGTCGCGCGAGCGGCGCCAAGCCTCCTTGCGGTCGACGTCTTCATGCGCACGGATCGCCTCGATCATCTGCGTGTCGATGCGCAGGACCGGGTTCAGGGTCATCATGGGATCCTGGAAGATCATCGCGATATGGCGGCCTCTGAGCCGTCGCATCTGCCCGTCCGGCAGTCCGGCGATGTCGGTTCCCTTGAATAGAATCCGCCCGGAGGTGACCCTCCCCGGCGGATCCACGAGGCCCATGATCGAGAAGCCAGTGACCGTCTTGCCCGAGCCGGATTCGCCGACAAGCCCCAGAACCTCGCCCCGGTCGACGCTAAAACTGACGTCGTCCACCGCCTTGACCACACCCGCCTTGGTGAAGAAGTAGGTCTTTAGGCCTTCAACCTTGAGGGTGGAGAGGTTATCGGTCACAACCGCATATCTACTTTTGCAGGCGCGGGTTTAGAATGTCGCGGAGCTGGTCGCCGACCAGATTGATGCTGAAGATCGTGATGAGCAGAGCGATGCCTGGGAAGAAGCTGATCCAATAATTGCCGGTCAGCATGTAATCGAAACCGGTGGCAATGAGCAGCCCGAGCGACGGCTCGGTGACGGGCAGGCCGATGCCGAGAAACGACAACGTCGCCTCGAGCGCGATGGCGTGCGCCACCTGGACCGTTACGACAACGATTAGCGGCGGCATGACGTTGGGCAGCATGTGCCGGAAAACGACGCGCCGGTGGCTGAGCGCGAGGCATATAGCGGCCTCGATGTATTCCTTTTCGCGTTCGACCAGCGCCGAGCCACGTACGGTACGAGCGTAGTACGCCCATTGAACGAGAACGAGAGCGATGATGATCTTGTCGACCCCCTTGCCGAGAACCGCGACCAGGACCAGCGCCACGAGAATCGCCGGAAAACTGAGCTGTAGGTCGACGATTCGCATGATGATGGTGTCGACCCGGCCGCCGAAGTAGGCGGCCACGAGCCCGATGGACATGCCCAAACAGAGCGCAAGAAAGCCACTCATCGCGCCCACGGCGAGACTGATGCGGAGGCCGTAGAAGATCGCGCTCAGCATGTCGCGGCCTTGATCGTCGGTACCGAGCACGAACTTCATGCCTGTCAGCCCGATGGACCCGGGCGGCTGGCGGCCGTCGAGAATGTCGATCTCGCCAAGGTCATACGGGTTCTGCGGCGAGATCAGCGGCGCGAAGATCGCCACGAAGGCAATCGCCATTATGACGAACAGTGCGCCGATGGCGACCTTGCTATCGCAGTAGTCCGAAAGGAACCGCTTGAGCGGCGACTCTGCCTGGGCGACGCCCTCTGAAGATGCGACCGGGAAGGTTTCCGTGGTTGCCATTATCCCTTCACGTCCTGCAGCCGCACCCGCGGGTCGAGCACCGAGTAAAGGATGTCGACCAGGAGGTTGATGGTGATGAACAAGAACACGACCATCAACAGGTAGGCGACGATGATCGGTCGGTCGAGCAACTGCATCGAATCGATGATTAGCTTGCCCATGCCAGGCCAGGCAAAGACGGTTTCGGTCACCACCGAGTACGCGATCACGTTGCCCAGTTCCAGTCCGAGCACCGTGACCACCGGAATCAGGATGTTCTTCAGGATATGAACCATCACGATGCGCCGTGGGCTCAAGCCTTTGGCCCGCGCGAACTTGACGTAATCCTGCAGCGCCGCCTCACGGGTGCCGGCGCGGGCCAGGCGAATCACCAGCGCCAGCTTGAGCAGCGCCAGGTTGAGCGCCGGCATCAACAGGTGCGAGAGCCCGTCCGCGGTGAGGAAACTGACCTGCATGCCCAAAAACTCGACGGTTTCGCCGCGCCCGGTGGCGGGCAACACGCCCAGCATCACGGCGAACACCATGATCATCATGATGCCGACCCAGAAGGTGGGCAGGCTGAATCCGAGGATCGAGCCGCCCATGATCGTCTTGCCAACCATCGAATCGGGCTTGAGGCCCGCCCACATGCCGAGCGGGATACCGAAGACGATCGCGATGAGCATGGCCGCCAAGGCCAGCTCGAGCGTCGCCGGAATGCGTTGGACGATGAGCTGAATCGCGGGCATGCCGAACACGAAAGACTTGCCAAGGTCGCCTTTAACGGCGTTCTCGACGAAGACCAGATACTGCTGCCAAATTGGGAGGTCGAGCCCGAGCGCCTTGATCGCCCGTTCCAGTTCCTCCTGGTCGAATTCCGGATTGATCAGGATGTCGACCGGGTTGCCGATGACGTTGACCCCGAAAAAGACGAGGAGCGACATGGCCACGATGACGGCTAAGGACTGCAGCAACCGTCGGACGATGAAAACCGACACCTTGCGCCTCCGTCCCGAGATCAGCCGATAAGCATCAAGCGGAAAGGGACGCGGGCGGCCCCGTGCCGCCCGCCTGATTCGTCCCCGCTACTTCTTCACTACGTTCATAAGTAAGGTCGCCTCGTCGGTACGGGGCGTATAGGCAAGTCCCGGGCGGGTCGCCCAGGTATTGACCTGGTAATGCAACGGGATGATCCCAAGATCGTTGATGGCGATCTCGGTCGCCTTTTGCAGCAGCTTCTCACGCTTGGCGTCGTCCACGGTCGCGAGCGCATCCTCGATGATCTTGTCGACCTCGGGATTGGAGTAGCGTCCGCGGTTCGAGGCGCCGAAGCCGCGCGCCTTGTCGTAGGTGTGCAGCAACGACTTCAGCGGCGAGGAAGCCTCGCCCGTGCCGGCTCCCCAGCCGACGAGAATAAAGCTGAACTCGGGCGTCTTGTTGGGGCCGCCGCGCGATGCCCGACTGAAGTAGACGCTTCTCGGCATGGTTTCGATCTTGGCCTCGATGCCGACCCGAGTCAGCATCTGGCCGATCGCCTGGGCGATCTTGTCATCGTTGATATAGCGGTCGTTCGGGCCGTGGAGGGTAAGGCCAAAGCCGCCTCCCCAACCCGCTTCGGCGAGAAGCTTCTTTGCGCCCTCTGGATCGTACGCCTCGACCTTGAGGTTCGGGCTCACCCCGAAGAACCCCTCCGGCAGAAGCTGCCCGGCCGGAATGGCGATGCCTTCCATGACCTTCTCGACGATCGCCGGACGGTTGATCGCCTTGGAAATCGCCTTGCGGACGCGCACGTCCTTGAGCGGGTTCTTGCCGCCCGTCCCGGTGACGAACGGCGAATCGTCGCGGTCGTGATCCAGGTGCAGGTAGATCACGCGGTTCGATACGCCCTGGGAGAGGACGACCTCGGGGTTGGTCTTGAGATGACCGATGTCCGCCGTCGGCACCTGGTCGATCATATCGACGTCGCCGGCAAGGAGCGCCGCGACGCGCGTCGGGTCGCTATTGATCGGCTTGATGACCACATGGTCGAACGCGGCCTTCTCGCCCCAGTAATCGGGGTTCTTCTCGAGCACCAACCGGTCGCCGGGTACCCACTCGACGAACTTGTACGGGCCGGTGCCGATGGCCGCCTTGCCGGAATTGTAGTCCGCGGTCTTCGCACCCTCGCCATGCTTCTTCGAGATGATGTTAAGGGTCGAGACGTCGTTCGGCATCAGCGGATAGGGCCGCTCCGTCGTGATATGGATCGTAAAGTCGTCGATCTTCTTGAGCGTCTTGCCCTTGGTGTAGAGGGCGAACGACGACGGACTGGCCTCGACGTTGGGTGCCCGCTCGAAGGTGAAGAGCACGTCATCCGCCGTGAACGGCGAACCGTCGTGGAACTTTACGCCCTGGCGCAGTTTGAACTCCCAGACGGTATCGCTGAGTGGCTTCCACGACACCGCCAAGCCCGGGCCAAGCTGTTGTTTCTCGTTGGTATGGACCAGGCGGTCGAATATGTGCCGAGCGGCCGAGTTATTCGGTCCGAGATTGTGATAGTGCGGGTCGATCGACGATGGCTCGAGCTTCAGGCCGACACGCAAGTCTGCCGCCCCAACGGTGCCGGCGAGCAAAACCGCCGCGACCACGCCGAGCAATCCGAGTGTGATTCTTTTCATGAGCGTTTCCTCCCGATTCTGGGACTGGAACGAGGCAAGCGTACGCACTTGGCGCCTTTTCGATCAATCGCGATTAAGCCCATGCCTCGACTCGCGCCAACCCCTTGGGTGCAACATTGACTCAACGCTGGGCCGGCGGCAAGCCTCGCGCTAACCACGCGGCGGTGTCCACGTGGTCTCCGGGTCGAGCGGATAGACGGGACGCGGCAGCCTGGCGAACCGGATGCGGGAGAGAATCGGCGAGACCAGGCCGCCGGCGTCGACCTCGACGACTTGCGAATCATCGAAAAACTCGTCGAAACCGGCCCGAAAGTGGCCGCGCGACTTCACCACCACCGTACGGAAGGCGGCGATGTCGAGCCCAAGCGATTCGAGGAAGGCCGGATCGGCGCACTGCACCCGCCGGCTGGCGACGGCCACGGTGACGTTGCCGATCTTCAGCGCGGCGCACGCGCCAAGATCGACCGTGCGTCCGCGATAGGTCCCGCGCCGGCCGACGACCCCGCCGTCGCCAAGTTTCAGAACCGTCGCCGACTCGGTGAAACGGCGAGCGTGCTCGCCCGCCCCGGAGGAATTGAATGTCGCCTGAATCGGGCTGCCCTCGCCCGCGGCATGGCATTGCATCGCGAGCGCCGGATCGATGAACAGGCCGAGCAAAGCGCTCTTGGCCTTGGCCGCGATCAGGGCCTCGAGGATCTCGGTGGTGTTGCCACGCCCGCCGCCGCCCGGATTGTCGGCCACGTCGGCGAGACAGACCGCGGGCTCATCCTCGTTCAGACCCGCGTGGACCGCCGCCGCAACGGCCTCGGACACGGGCGTCAGTTGGGCCTGGAATCGCTCGCGGTCGGCCCAGGCCCGTCGTGCCAGGTCGAACGTCACTTGCGCCGGACGGGCGCCGGCTCCATAGGCAAGGATCGCGAGACCGTTCTTCGGCGTATCCGAATAGGCGAAACCGCCCACCACCGAGACGATGTCGAGACCGTCGCCGATGGCCGCCTGCCCAGCCTCGATTAGGTCAGCGTACGGCCCGCGCGCGGTCAGCAGGGTCACCGTCGGCGCGACAATGGGCAAGCGGACGAAGCTCGCGGCGAGCCGATCGCCGTCGAGCAACCGACGCAACAATCGCGCCGCCTCGGCCGCGCGCTCGGCCTGATCGACGTGTGGGTTGGTGCGGTACGCGATGATGGCGTCGGTGCTGGCCGCCATTTCATCGCTGATGTTGGCGTGCAGATCGACCGTGGCGACCACTGGCGCTCGGGGCCCAACCACGTTCCGCACCATGCGAAAAAGCTCGCCATCGGGGTCGAGACTGCCGGTGGAGGTCATGGCGCCGTGGTTGCTGATATACACCGCGTCGAGCGGCAGTCGGCGCGCGAGGCGGGACCGCATCGCCTCCATCGTCTCGGTGAAGAAGCCATGGTCTACCGGACCGCCCGGCTCGGTCGCGGTGACGATGATCGGTACCGGCTCCCATGTCCCGGCCCGGTCCATGTCCGCGACGAAGCCGGGTATCTCGGCCGGCATCGCCGGCGCGGGCTTTGCCGCCTCGGCGACGATCTCGTCCTCGACCAGGTAGCATGAAGCGCGGAAGTCCGCGCCGGTCGTCACCGGCGCGAAGGCGTTGCTTTCCAAATGCATGCCGAGGATCGCGATGCGCGGTTTGCTCATCCCCAGGATTCCCGCTCACAGTTATCGTCATGGGCCGAAACGGCGACCCACCCTAGCAGAGCGCAGCGGCGCCATGTACCAATCGGAGGGACCCGCGGCGCGGGCGGCGCCCGATCGCGGATTCGCGCATGGCGAGATGCGTGCAAGGTATTGGGAATCGGCGGCTTAGGCGGTATCGTAGCCGTCCTCGCCAAGCCCGACGGAGGATCCAAGGTGTCCGAGAAGACGTACAAGATCGAGCTTACGCCGCCCGACATCGCGCCGTACCGGTCCGGAAATACCGGGGTCGACTTCGTCACGACCTTGGACAGCAACGAACCGGGTCCGCATGTCATGGTGAATGCGGTTGTCCATGGCAACGAGTTGTGCGGCGCGGTCGCGGTGGATTTCCTGTTCAAGCACGGTATCCGGCCGACCAGAGGCAAGCTCACCCTAAGCTTCGCCAACCATGAGGCGTACCAGCGTTTCGATCCGTCGGACCCCTCGGCCACGCGTTTCGTCGACGAGGATTTCAATCGGCTTTGGTCGCCGGAGGTCTTGGAAGGACCGCGCGACAGCGTCGAACTGCGCCGTGCCCGCGCACTCCGGCCCATCATCGATGAGGCCGATATTCTTCTCGATATCCACTCGATGCAGACCGGATGCCCTCCGCTGATCATGGCCGGACCCTTGCCCAAGGGCCGCGAGCTCGCCGCCGCCGTCGGATTTCCCGCCCATGTCGTGATCGATGCCGGGCACGCCGCCGGGCGCCGGATGCGGGACTACGGCGGCTTCGGCGATCCGCTCAGCGCGAAAAACGCGATTCTGGTCGAGTGCGGCCAGCACTGGGAGGCCTCCAGCGGCCCGGTCGCCATCGAATCGACGTTGCGCTTCCTTCGTCATCTGGACGTCATTGATCCGGGTTTTGCCAACGCACACCTCCGCGAGGCGCCGCCTGCGCCGCAAAAATTCATCGAGGGGACCGAGGCCGTTACGATCAAGACCGACCGGTTCGAATTCGTCGACGAGTTCCATGGACTCGAGACGATCCCCACCGCCGGCACGGTCCTGGCGCACGACGGCGACGAACCCATCGTGACGCCGTACGACGACTGCGTGTTGATCATGCCGTCGCGGCGGCTCCAGCCCGGACAAACGGCAGTCCGGTTCGGTCGTTATATCGCGTAGGTGCAGGGAGACCGAGCGCGCCGGGCTGATACCAAGGAGCGTTGATGATGACCCATCGAGACGGTTTCCCAAGGTTTTCGGCCAGGAGCGCATGGTGCGGCGATGCCGGGCATCGCAAGCCCTGCGGGACGCCGTCCGAAAGCCTTGGGAAGCCGCCGTGCCGGTCGCGCGGGCGAACCGGCAGCGGGCGAATCGGTGCGGGCGTCGGAAAGCCTTGACGATGCCCCGCATCGCCCGCGGCTTCCCTCCTACCCGCCCGTTGGCCCGTGCGATCTCCATGGGTCATTATCAAGGACCTTTGGTATCAGGCGGCCGCCGGACGCAACGCCGCCAGGTACGCCTGCACGCTGCTTGTCAGTCCCATGGACAGCGCGTCGCTCCACAGGAAATGACCGATCGAGACTTCCAGCAACCAGGGAATGGCCCGGCGGAAGGTCGTGAGATTTTCCAGATTGAGGTCATGGCCGGCGTTCGTGCCCAGGCCGATGTCCTTGGCCAGGGCCGCAGCCGCCACGTAGCGGCCGAGAACGGCCCTTTCCTGGTCCGTCCCAAAGCTCCGCGCGTAATGAGCCGTGTAGAGCTCGATTCGGTCGGCACCGACTCGCGCGCTGCCCCGGACGCTTGCCGCATCCGGCTCGATGAAAAGAACGGCCCGGGTGCCGACATCGTGGAGCGCGTCGATCACGGAGCCGAGCATCGCGGCATCGGATCGAATGTCCCAGCCGCTGTCGGAGGTCTGGACCTCGGGTGGATCGGGCACGAGAGTCGTTTGCGTCGGTCGGATCAGCCGAATGAGTTCTAGGAAATCCGAAGACGGATAACCCTCGACGTTGAATTCAACGCGCCCGGCGAATTCGTCGCGCAGCATCGCCGCCAGCGCGGTGACATCGTGATGACGGATGTGACGCCCGTCCGGGCGCGGGTGAACGGTTATGCCCTGAGCGCCGGCTTGGACCGCCATGCGCGCGGCGCGCCGGACGTCCGGATAGCCGGTGTCGCGCTGGTTGCGCAACAGGGCCACTTTGTTCACGTTCACGCTGAGATTCGTCATCGGTCGTGCCCTCACGCAAGTGTCTCGGCCGGGCGCGGGCGATCGCCGCGCCATGTGGCATGGGGTCCGCGGATCGTAACGGATTTCTTTAGCGGCCGATATCTCGCCGTGCTCCGCGCCGGGGCCCAGGGAGTTGCGCCTGCGCCACAGCGCGATCGGGGTCAACCAGACCTACTCCTTGGAGGACGGCCCCTTTGAAGGTCGGCGCCGAGGCGCACCGCGCCATCGGCGAGCGCCGGACCGCCGGCGCCACGGTCCTGCTGCCGGACGTTTGAGGTCCCGGGCGGATCGGGCGATCGCTTCTCCCGGCGATGTGCTTTGAGCGTGGCGCCCATGAAATGGGTCAAACTCAACGAGACTTGGTATCACTCGAGGCTACGTCCGCCAGGCGCTTTCCGGCCATCGATACATCCGTTTGACGCTCGACCATTAGACCCTTTTGAGTCTAACCTGTGGAGCCAAGGGGGCTCCATTGGTTGGTTGACGCGGGTGTTTCATGCTCCGAAAGGCTTAAAGACGGAGCGTGGCGGCGGATCGTATGCGACCAAGTGTAGTCGAAGACGTTAGAGGAATTGCCGCTCCAATGGGAAAAAGAAAATGCCGAAACCGGTAAGAATTTACGTGCGGCATGTCGAAGCCGTGAACCGCGTGGTCGGCCGGTTCGCGATGTACATGATCTTCGCCATGATGGGATTGCTTCTCTACTCTTCGATAAGCAAGACTTTCTTTACTCCCCTGTCATGGACGTTGGAGATGGCCCAGTTCTCGATGGCGGCCTATTACCTGCTGGGCGGCGGCTACTCCATGCAGCTCGGTGCCCATGTGCGGATGGACCTTCTCTATAGCCGGTGGTCGTCGAAGGGCCAGGGATTCACCGACTCCATGACCTCCTTCTGCCTCGTCTTCTACTTGGTGTTCCTGCTCTATGGCAGTTTTTCCAGCACGGGATACGCCCTGCAATACGGTGAGGAAAGCTATTCGTCATGGGCGCCGTACATGGCTCCCATCAAAATCATCATGGCCTTCGGCATCGCGCTGATGCTGTTGCAGGCGATTGCGACCTTCTTCAGGGACCTGGCCAGGGCCAGGGGGTTGACCCTGAACGAGGAGACCCCGGCATGAGCTACGAGATGATCGCCGTGCTGATGTTCTCCTCCATGATGCTCATGCTGCTCACCGGGCAGCGCGTGTTCGGCGCCATCGGTTTCGTCGCCGTTGTCGCGGCTCTGTTTCTCTGGGGCGACGGTGGGTCCGAGATGGCGTTCACCGCCGCCATGAAACTGATGAAGTGGTATCCGCTGCTGACCCTGCCGCTGTTCATCTACATGGGATACATGCTGTCGGAATCCGGCATCGCCGACGACCTTTACAAGATGTTCCACGTTTGGGCCGGTCCGGTCCGCGGCGGCCTGGCGATCGGAACGATCGGCCTGATGGTCGTGATTTCGGCCATGAACGGCCTGAGCGTCGCGGGCATGGCGATCGGAGCGACGATCGCCATGCCGGAGCTGTTGCGGCGCGGCTACGACAAGATAATGGTCACCGGCGTCATCCAGGCGGGAAGTTCCTTGGGGATTCTGGTGCCGCCGAGCGTGGTTCTGGTTCTCTACGGCATGATCGCCCGGCAACCGGTCGGCCAGCTTTGGCTGGCGGGAGTCTTGCCCGGCCTGTTGATGGCGAGCCTGTTCGTCGCCTACATCGCCATCCGCTGCTGGATTCAGCCCGAACTGGGCCCGGTGCTGCCGCTGGCGGAGCGCCAGGTGAGCTGGGGCGAGAAGCTGCGCCTGCTCAGGGCCGGGATCCTTCCGCTGTTCATTTTCTTCTCCATGACCGGGCTGTTCCTGCTGGGGGTCACCAACCTGACCGAGAGTTCCGCCGTGGGCGCGACGGCGGCGACCCTCGCCGCGCTCGTCAAGGGCCGGCTGACCCGCCGGGTGATCGAGGAAACGATCCGCAAGACCCTGGGCATCAGCTGCATGTTCATGTGGATCATCCTGTCCGCGCTTTGCTTCGGCGCGGTCTTCGACGGTCTGGGCGCGGTCAAGGCGATCGAGTCGTTCTTCGTCCAGAGGATGGGCCTGAGTCCCTGGGAAATTCTCATCATGATGCAGCTCTCCTACATCCTGATGGGCATGTTCCTGGACGATACCGCCATGCTGGTCATCGTCGCGCCGCTCTATGTCCCCCTGGTCGGGGCGCTCGGGTTCGACCTGGTCTGGTACGGCATTCTCTATACGATCACCTGCCAGATCGCCTACATGACGCCGCCTTTCGGCTACAACCTGTTTCTCATGAGGGCGATGGCGCCGCCGGAGGTGACGATCGGGGATATCTACCGTTCGATCGTGCCCTTCGTGCTGGTCATGTGTTTCGGTCTGGTCCTGGTTATGGTATTTCCCGAGATAGCCCTGTGGCTGCCCGGACTTCACTATGGGAGATAGGGGCCGGTGAAAGACGACGATGACTGCCGGATCAGCTAGGCACGACCGTTAGGAGAATCGGAATCTCACCGGAATCTCAGGGGAAGAAATGGGCCCCACTATGGCAGTGGATTCGGGCCTGAAAAAGTGATTGGATGTCAACTCACACGCCCAAAAAAAGGGAGGCAAGTAGAATGACAAAAAGACGGGATTTCCTCAAAAAAGCAGGCGCGGCGACAGTCGGCGCCGTCGCGGCCACGACGCTGGGCGCGCCTTATGTGAAGGCGCAAACGACCATCAAGTGGCGGCTCCAGACCTATGCCGGCCCGGCCCTGGCCGCGCACGTCATCAAGCCGTCGATCGATGCGTTCAATAAGGTCGCCAACGGCGAGATGGTGATCGAGCTGTTCACCGCCGATCAGCTGGTGCCGACCGGCGAGCTGTTCCGGGCCATGCAGCGGGG
Organism: Pseudomonadota bacterium; assembly: GCA_022572105.1. Taxonomy (GTDB): domain Bacteria; phylum Pseudomonadota; class Alphaproteobacteria; order Kiloniellales; family J153; genus JACZWN01. Next base: position 28,213 of record JACZWN010000006.1, read on the forward strand.
CACGATCGACGCCGTCCAGAGCGACGACGATTCGATCGCGGCGCCCGTGGATGTGTCCGTGTTCGGCGGCTACTTCCCCTTCGGGCTGCGCTATAGCCTGGATGTTCCCGTGCTGTTTGAACAGTACGGGCTACGGGAAATCTGGGAAGAGGCTTATGGCGAGGTGGAGAACGTCACCTGGCTCAGTGCCGGGGCCTGGGACCCGTGCCACTTCAATACGGTCAATCCGATCCGCAGCCTCGAGGACCTCAAGGGTCTTCGCGTGTTTACCTTCCCGACGGCCGGAAAGTTCCTGTCGCGCTTCGGCGTGATCCCCGTGACCCTGCCCTGGGAAGACATCGAGGTCGCCGTTCAAACCGGTGAGCTCGATGGCATCGCCTGGTCGGGCATCACCGAGGATTACACCGTCGGTTGGGCCGACGTGACCAACTACTTCCTGACCAACAATATCTCCGGCGCCTGGATCGGCTCGTATTTCGCCAACACCGAACGCTGGAACGAAGTGCCCGAGCACTTGAAGACGCTGTTCAAGCTGTGCATGGACAGCTCCCACTATTACCGGCAGTACTGGTACTGGGGCGGCGAGGCGGAGCTTCGCACCAAGGGCACGAAACTGAAGCTCACCACCATCCCCGATGAAGAGTGGCAGACCCTTGAGAACGAAGCGCACAAGTTCTGGGACGAGATCGCGGCCAAGAGCCCGAGGAGCGCCAGGGTCGTGAAGATCTTCAAGGAATACAACGACACCATGAGCAAGGCCGGTCCGCCCTACCGGTACTAATGAAGCGGGCGCCAAGAGTTTCCTATGGCGTGGAGGCCGTCTCCGGCTTCGGCGTAGCGAGATTCGGAAACTGATTTCCCGGACGATCCACCGGGGCCGAGCGTGGCCGATAAAGCCTCTTCCTCTTCCGGGAGGGAGGGGCTTTTCGGGCGCGGTCCCACGTGCCCAAACGGCATGGGGATCGCGTCCATTCCCGCGGCTCTTGCCGCAAAGTCTCCTTGAAAACCCGCCCCCCGGCCGCACAATGGCCGGGCCGCACAATGGCCGGGCCGCACAGTGACGGGCCAACGACAAGGGGGACCCCGATGACCGGCAATGCCATCGAACGCCCGCCGGGCGCGGTCGTCGCCCGCGCCGCGGGGCTCGCCACCTCCACGCTCGCCAATGCCCTCGACGACGCCGGGCTGCACCACAACGTGATGGCGACGATCAAGGCGGTCGCGCCGGGCATGCGCTTTGCCGGCCCGGCGGTCACGGTGCGCGAGGTGACCGGCGATTACGGCAGCTTCACCTCGGCCGATTTCCGCGTCGGCGCCATGATCGACGCGGCCGCGGCCGGCGACGTCATCGTCGTCGACATGGGCGGGGCGGCCTGCTCGACCTGGGGCGGCATGGCCTCGCTCGCGGCCAAGGTCAAGGGCGTCGCCGGCCTGCTGGTCGACGGCGGCGTGCGCGACCTCGAGGAGATGATCGCGTTCGAGTTCCCGGTCTTCGCCCGCCACCTGGTGCCCACGACCGGGCGCACGCGCCTCAAGGTCACGGCGATCGGCGAGGCGGTGACCGTCGACGGTGTCCGCGTCGCGCCCGGCGACCTGATCGTCGCCGACGGCACCGGCGTGGTCTGCCTGCCGCGCGAGCGGGCGCGCGACATCGCGGCGCGCGCCGAGGCGCTCCAGCGCGACGACGAGCGTGCCATGGCCGAGATCCGCGGCGGCCTCGGCTTCTCCGAGGCGATGAAAAAGTTTACGCGGATTTGAGCCATGACCGATTCCCCGACCTTGGCCGAGGCCATAATGGCCGCCTTCAAGGCGCGCGGCGTCAAGCGCATCTTCGGCATCCCGGGCGGCGGCTCGAGCCTCGACCTGATCGACGCCGCCGGGCGCCGGGACATCGACTTCGTCCTCACCCGCGGCGAGACCGCGGCCGCGATCATGGCCGCCGTCACCGCCGAGCTGACCGGCGCGCCGGGCGTCGTGCTGACCGGCATCGGGCCGGGCGCGGCGAGCGTGGTCAACGGCATCGCCTACGCCTCCCTCGAGCGCGCGCCGGTGGTCGCGATCACCGACGCGCGCGAGCCCGAGGCCGGAACCGCGCCGCACCAGGTCTTCGACCAGCAGGCGCTGTTCGCGCCGATCACCAAGGCGTCCCGCCGGCTGACGCCCGAGGACGGCGCCCAAATCGTGGAAGAGCTTCTGGACCGGGCGCTGGCCCTACCCCCGGGGCCGGTCCACGTCGATCTCTCGGCAACCGACGCGGGATCGCCAGTGGCGGTTACCGTGGCGGCGCCGGCCGCCGGGCGTGGCGACCCCGCCGGCCCGAACCCCGGGACGGTCGAAGGCGAGATCGAGGCGGCGCGCGGGCTGCTGTCGGAAAGCCGCCGCCCGGTCGTGGTGGCGGGCATCGAGGCGCGCGCCGGCGGCACCGGGAGCGCGCTTCGCCGGCTGGTCGAGACGCTCGGCTGCCCGGCGATGACGACCTACAAGGCCAAGGGCGTGATCGCCGACGACCACCCCCAGACGATCGGCCACTTCACCGGCGCCCGCTCCGAGGTCGAGGCGCTCGCCCAAAAGGAGAGCAAGGCCGACCTGATCGTCTTCGTCGGATTGGATCCGGTCGAGTTGATCCCGGCGCCGTGGTTCCTCGAGGCGCCGGTGCTGGCGCTCACGGCGCAATCCGGTCCGACCTTCCCGGCCGCCCCCGCGGCCAGGCTCCACGGCCCGTTGGGGCTTTGCGTCGAGGTCGTGGCCGAGGCCGCCGTGGAATCGGATTGGACCGAGGCGGAGCTCGGCGCGCTGAGGCGGCACCTGCGCGACCGCCTGCGTCTCGAAGGCAAGGGCCACACGGCCGAGAGCGTGACCGAAGCCGCCGCCGCGCTCGCCCCGAAAAGCGCGCGGGTGACCGTCGATGCCGGCGCGCATATGTTCTCCATCATGGCGCTGTGGCGTGCCGCGGCGCCTTACGACGTGCTCAAGTCGACCGGCCTCTCGACCATGGGCTTCGCGCTGCCCGCGGGGATCGCCGCCGCGCTGGCCGAGCCCGAGCGCCCGGTGATCGCGTTCACCGGCGACGGCGGCCTGTTGATGTGTCTGGCCGAGCTCTCGACCGCGGCGCGCCTGGGCTGCAACCTGACCGTGGTGGTGCTGAACGACGCCGCGCTGACGCTGATCGACGTCAAGCAGCAACGCCAGCAGCGCCCGCCCAGCGGCGTGCGCTACCCGGCCGTCGATTTTGCCGCCGCCGCGCGCGGCCTCGGCTGCCAAGCCTGGACGGTGGGGCGCGAAGATGCGCTCGAGCCGGCGCTGCGCGCGGCCTTCGCGCACCAGGGCCCCACCCTCGTCGATGTCACCATCGACCCGAGCGGCTACGGCGCCCAGCTGACCGCGCTCAGGGGGTGATCGCAACGACCCCCCGCCTCGGCGGGCGGGGGGGGTCGGAACAGCGAGCATCGGGG
>JACZWN010000007.1 GCA_022572105.1 Pseudomonadota bacterium
TTGACTCCGGTTGCGCTCTTGGCGGCGGAAAGTTCTTCGTAACCGTCGGCGGTCTCGCGCGCCCAGTGGCCCGCCAGCCAGGCGGCCTGGTCGGCCGACAGCCGCGGGTTGTTCTTCATCAGCCGCTCGGCCACCTCGGCCCGCGTCGCATAGGGGCGCAGGCCCGGTGGGTGCTTCAACTCGTCCAGCCATTTGACGAGCCGCTCGGGCGCCGCAGCGGGTGACACCTCGGGCAGGCCAAAGCCTTCGAGGTTGACCAGACGGCGAATGCGCTCGGGCCGCACACCGGCGTACATCATGGCCACGTTGCCGCCCATGCTGTGGCCGATGACCTCGACCGGCCCGAGCTCGCGGGACGCCACGAACCGGGCGACATCCTGCGCCATGTCGGGGTAATCCATGCCCGGCGTCCAGGGCGAGGCGCCGTGATTGCGCAGGTCCAGCGCCAAGACGCGGCGGGCCGCGGCCAGCCGCTTGGCGACCGCCGCCCAGTTGCGGGCCGAGCCGAACAGCCCGTGCAGGATGACCAGCGGCGGACCGCTTCCGAGGTCGGTGCAGGCCAGCGTCTCGACCATCAGCCCATGCCGCCCGTCCATGGTTCGGCGCCCCCCCCTTTGCCGCCCCTTGCGCCGCCCCTTGCGCCGCGCCCCGTTTACGCCTCGCGCCCCGACCGGCGCAAGCCCGGATTGGCCGTCGCGGCACGACGGCGGCAAGAACCCATTGAAACCCTTTGTGTCCCGGGGCCGTTGTGGTGAATATCCGACGGCCGGCGTCGGGGACCCTCGGTCGGCGACCGGCCGTGGGAGGCCGGGACGGTTGCCGTGACCCGAAACGCGCGGCATTGCAAATGGGGGCAAATGGGGAGAGACGAGGACGATGAGCTCCGAACGATTCGAACGCGGCCTGGAATGCCGCAAGGCGGTCCTGGGCGAAGCCTACGTGGACGCCGCCCTGGCCAAGGCCGACGACTTCAACCGCGATTTCCAGAACATGGTCACCGAGTATTGCTGGGGCGGGACCTGGGGCCGCGGCGTCCTGACCCGGCAGCAGCGCAGCATCCTGAATCTGGGCATGCTCGCCGCCCTGAACCGCCAGCACGAGTTCAAGCTGCACTTCAAGGGCGCGCTCAAGAACGGCGTCAGCATCGAGGAAATCCGCGAGATCCTGATCCAGATCGCGGTCTATTGCGGGATTCCGGCCGGCGTCGAGGCCTTCCGGACCGCCCGCGAGGTCTTCGCCGAGGAGGGCATCGAGGTCGCCGATATGGACGCCCGCGCGCCAAGGGGTGAACCCGGGGGCGAACCGGGAGGCGAACCGGGGACGGAGTGATGAACGGCATCGGTCTCGGCTTCATCGGCCTCGGCCAGATGGGCGGTCCCATGGCCGCCAACATCGCGCGAGGCGGTTTCGAGCTGAGCGTCTTCGACCAGGCCGGGACGGCCGGGCGCGCCCCCGAGGGCGCGGCCGTCGCCGCCTCGGTGGAGGACGTCGCGGCGCGCGCGGATACCGTGTTCCTGTCGCTGCCGGACGGACCGGCCTCCATCGCGGTGGCGCGCCAGATCGCCGCCGCCGAGGCGCGCCGCGCCACGGTGGTGGTGGACCTTTCCACCATCGGCCCCGGCGCCGCCCGCGAGGCCGCCGAGATCCTGGGCGCGGCCGGGCTCACCTACATCGACGCACCCGTGAGCGGCGGCCAGGCCGGCGCCCGGGCGGCGACCATCACGGTGATGTGGGCCGGGCCGGGCGAAGAGCTGGAGCGGCACCGGGACGTGCTCCTGTCGTTCTGCAGGAACCCGTTCCACGTCGGCCACGCGCCGGGACAGGGCCAGGCACTCAAGATCATCAACAATTTCCTGTCCGGCACGGCCATGGCGGCGACCTCGGAGGCCGTGCTCTACGGTCTCGCCCAAGGCCTCGACATGGAGACCATGCTGGAGGTGATCAACGTCTCCACCGGCGCGAACTCGGCGACCCGGGACAAGTTCCCGAACCGCATCGTGACCGGCAGCTTCGATGCCGGGTTCAAGACCAAGCTGCTCGCCAAGGACATCCGGCTCTATCTGGACGACGCCCGCGCCGCCCAGGTGTCCGTTACCCTGGGCAACGCGGTCAGCGACGTCTGGACGCGTTGCGACAAGGCCCTGCCCGACAGCGACTTCACCCGCGTCTACCAGTTCATCCGCGACCTTGGTGGCAGCTCATCTCGGGGGCGTAGCCAATCTCAAGGGCGGTAGCCAATCTCAAGGAGCGTTGCTATAAGGCGCTATGATTCGCTGTTTGTTGTTCGCCGGATTGTTGTGGACCGTCGCCGGGGTCGCGGGCCTGGGTTCGGGCCAGGCGCTCGCGGCCGGGCGTTATTTCGTGCAGCTCGCCTCGGTGAAATCCGACGACGGGGCCCGGAAGGAGTGGGCGCGCATGCGGCGCGCGCACCCCGACCTCCTCGGCGACCTGGAGCTGAACGTTCAGTCGGCCGACCTGGGCGAGCGAGGCATTTTCTTCCGCATCCGCACCGGGCCGTTCCCCAACCGGGCGACCGCCCAGGACATGTGCTGGCAGATCAAGGCGGCCAAGCTCGGCTGCCTGGTGGTGCTCGACAAGTGACCGACTAGGCGGTGGCGCTATCTTGCGGGTCGCCCGGTGATGCCGAGGTCGCGAAGCTTTTCCTTGAGCGCCTCGATCCCCACGGCATGGTGGGCGCCGAGGCCGAGGTTCCTGGCCGCCTCCACGTTCCTCATCGTGTCATCGAAGAAGGCAATGGCCTCGGGCCGGCACCCCAGTTCCTCCACCACGTGCTCGTAGACCCGCGGATCGGGTTTCAACAGTCCGATCTCGTGGGAGGCGAAGCATCGGCCGAAGTGGCGGCCCAACCCCATGTCGTGGCGAATACGGCGCCAATAGGCCACGTTCATGTTGGTGAGGCAGGCGAGGGAGAAGTCGCCGGCAAGCGTGGCAAGCAGCTCGAGGGCGCCCTGATAGGGCCCGCGCGTCCAAGTCTCGAACCGGGCGAGAAACTCTGACGGATCGATGGCGAGGCCCCACTCGGCGGTGAAGGCGGGCGCAAACTCCTCGAGTGTGCAGGCACCGGTCTCGAGGCGCTGCAGGGACGGCGACTCGGGCCACAGCCGCCGTATCTCTTCCAGGCCATAGCGCCCCTCGGTAAGAGCGTGGAGCGACTCCACGCCGGCATAGTCCAGAAGAACGCCCCCCAGATCGAACAGCAGAACCTCGGGCCGTCCCATTTTCATCCCCCTGGTGGCTGGTGCTTCAACCGCGACCACCGGCCGATTCGCCGGAGGGCGTCGGAAAACCTTGACGATGTCCCGCATCGCCCGCGGCTTCCCTCCTACCCGCCCGTTGGCCCGTGCGATCGCCCGCGCGATCTCTATGGGTCATTATCAGCGCTCCTTGGTATAAGCCGCTTCCGGCCAGCGCCGGTGCAGCCACAGCCAGTCCTCGGGCTTGGCCCGGATCCAGCCTTCGAGGATGCGATTGAGCTCCGCCGTGAGCCGCGCCACGTCCTCCTGGCGGTTGCCCGTCCCGGGCGGCGTGAGCGGCCCCTGTGCGGTCATGCGGAAGCGCCCCGGCCCGGTTCGTTCCATGCGCACCGCCACCAGCGGGCAGCCGAAGCGCAGCGCGAGCTGTGCCGGCGCCGTCGTGGTCATGGCCTCGATCCCGAAGAACGGGACCGGGATGCCGTTGTTCATCTTCTGGTCGAAGAGCAGGCCGAGGACGCGGTCCGAGCGCAGGACCTCGATCGCCTTCTTCGCCCCGGTCATGCCCTTGGGCGTGCGCTCGCCTCCAGCCGCGCCGCGCAACCGGTCGATGAGCGGACGCACCAGGGGATTGTTCGGCTCGCGCACGACGCCGGTGGTGTCGATGCCGCGCTGGGCCGCAGCGCCCACCAAGACCTCCCAATTGGCGAGGTGGGCCGCGGCGATAATCCCCGCCTTGCTTTTGTCGCGCAGGGTCAGCACCGGGTCCATGTCGACCCAGGGCACGCGTCCGCTCTCGACCTCGGTGATGCGGAGCAGATGCGGGTACTCCGCCGCTACCCGCCCCAGGTTGTCCCACATGCCGCGCACGATGCGCTCGATCTCGGCCGCGCCCATGTCCGGGAACACCAGACGCAGGTTGCGCCGCGCCCGCGCGCTCACCGGCAGGCGCGGACCGATGCCGCGTCCGAGAAAGCCGCCGAGGTTGGAGGCCGCGTCCACGCTCAAGAGCCGGAGCACGGCGACCGCGACCGCGAAGCCGAGCGCTTCGAAAACGTGCCGGAGCCGCTTCATCGCGGTCGCACCGCCGGGTGTTTCACGCCGATCTCGCCGATCATCGGGCACATACCCGGTCGAGGAGTGCGTCGAGCGCCTCGGGCTCGCGCCACTCGACGGCCACGGCCAGCACCTCGATTCCCTCGCGCAGCTCGGACGACAGGCGCACCGCGTCCTTCTCGGTGGTCACGGCGCAAGCGTCCAGGGCCGCTGCGCGCGCACGCAAGGACTCGATCTCGGCCGGCGCGTAGGCGTGGTGGTCGGGGAAGGTCCGCGTCTCGACGACCTTGGCGCCCAGGTCCGCGAGGGTCGCGAAGAACTTCTCCGGCCGTCCGATGCCGGCAAAGGCCAAGACCATGCGTCCGGCCAGGCGTTCGCTGCCGGGGCGCGGTGCCAGCCGGGCGGTGAGCAACGCCGGGCCACCATCCGGGCGTGCGTCCAGGCGCGCGCCCAGGTCCCGTCGTTCGGGGCCGAGCCCCCCCCCCGCCTCGGCCCGGGTCAGGCCGCCGGGCACGGTCTCGCGCAGGGGGCCCGCCGGCATGACCCGTCCGTTGCCGAAGCCGTAGGCGCCGTCGATCACGACGAGCGAGAGGTCCTTGGCGAGCGAGGGGTTCTGGAAGCCGTCGTCCATGACGATGACCTCGGCCCCCGCGGTGGCCGCGGCGCGCGCCCCGGCGGCGCGGTCGCGCGCGACCCACGTGGGTGCCGCCCGGGCCAGCAGCAGTGCCTCGTCGCCGACCTGCGCGGCCGTATCGCGGGCGGGATCGACCCGGTGCGGTCCCGAGACTCGGCCGCCGTAGCCGCGGGTCAGACACTGGACCTTGCAGCCACGCGCGCCGAGCGCCTCGATGAGGGCGATGGCGACGGGAGTCTTGCCGGCGCCGCCGGCCACCAGGTTGCCGACGCAAACGACGGGGATACCGACCGAGGCCGGGTGCGCGAGCGCCCGGCGCAGGCGCCCGGCCAGATCGTAACCCGTGCCCAGCGGCGCGAGCAACGTGGCCAGCGCGCCATCGTCGGTCCAGAAGTCAGGCGCGCGCATCGCCGGCCCGCTCCTCGGCCGGTCGCTCCGCCGCGGGCCCGATCGCGCGCCGCCCGAAGCACCGGTCGGCCTCGGCGGTCAATTCGTTCAGGCGGTCCTCGAGCATGAGGCGCAGGCGCTCGATATCGGTATCGTCCGCCGCGCGCGGCACCTCGATCGGCTCGCCCCAGACGATGACGCCGCGGCCGAAGGGAAACGCGAGGCAGAAGCGGTCCCAGCTGCCCAGGACCCGACGCCGCTTGGCCGCGCCCGAGATCGGCAGCAACGCGACGCCGGCGAGCTGGGCCGCCTTGATCGCGCCCATCTTGGCGCGCATGCGCGGGCCGCGCGGGCCGTCCGGCGTGATCGCGACGTTCTTCCCCTCGGCCAGCAGGCGCTGCATGCTCCTGAGCGCCGTGACTCCGCCGCGCTTGCTCGATCCGGCCACGGTCCGGATGCCCAGGGCGGCCAGCGCGCGCGCGACCAATACGCCGTCGCGATGCTCCGAGATCAGAATATGGACGGCCGACTCCGGCGCCAGCGCCGCGCGCATGAGCAACATGCGGCCGTGCCAGAAGCAGGCGATGAAAGGCCGCCCGCTGGATAAAAGCCGCTCCGTCGACGGCGGGCGGACGACCGTCCACTGCGTGGTCATATGGACCAGGCGAATGTAGAGCGCCACCAGCCAGGCCAGCGCGGACTGGACGGGCTCGCTACGCAGCAGGCGCTTGCCGGAAATCATGGATCGGGCCGGGCCCGGCGGCGGTCGCGCGGCACGGTGCGACGCGCGGCGGTCATGTCCCGGACCCGGCGCTCGCGCGGGCGCGCGGGCTCTCGATCGCGACCGCGGTTTCCTCCTGGGCGAACTGCGACGCGTAGAGCCGCGCGTAGGTGCCCGCGCGCCGCAGTAGCTCGGCGTGGCTCCCGGATTCGACGATCCGGCCGTCCTCGATCACGTAGATGATGTCCGCGCCGATCACGGTCGAGAGGCGGTGAGCGATGACCAGCGTGGTCCGCCCGGCCATGAGCTGCGCGAGCGCCTGTTGCACCTGTCGCTCGGATTCGCCGTCGAGCGACGAGGTCGCCTCGTCGAGCAGGAGGATCGGCGCGTTCTTGAGCGTGGCGCGCGCGATGGCGATGCGTTGGCGCTGGCCGCCGGAGAGCGCCTCGCCGCGCACACCGACGGGCGTGTCGAGCCCCTGCGGCAATTCCGCGATGAAGTCGTCGGCGCCGGCGGTGGCGGCGGCGGCGGCGATCTCCGCCTCGCTCGCCCCGAGCCGGCCGTAGGCAATGTTGGCGCGGATCGTGTCGTCGAACAACAGGATCTCCTGGCTGACCAGCGCGATCTGCGCGCGCAGGGAGGCAAGGGTCACTGCGCGCAGGTCCTGGCCGTCGATCATGACCCTGCCCTCGTCCACGTCGTAGAGCCGGGGGATGAGGTTCATGATCGTCGACTTGCCCGCCCCCGAGGGTCCGACCAGCGCCACGGTCTTGCCGGCCGGGATCTCGAGATCGATCCGATGGAGCGCCGGGCTCACCGCATCGTGGGAGCCTGCCGCATCGTAGGAAAAGGTGACGTTCTGAAAGGTGATGGCGCCGCCCTCGACTTTGAGCGGCGCGGCTTGCGGCGCGTCGCGGATCTCCGGCTCGCGGTCGAGCAGCGCGAAGACGCGGACCGCCGCGGCCAGGCCCTCCTGCAGGTTGGCGTTCAGCCTGGCCAGGCGCTTGACCGGCTCGTAGGCGAGCAAGAGGGCGGTTATGAAGGCGAAGAAGGAGCCCGGCGCCTTGGCGCCGGCGATCACTTGGCTCCCGCCATAGAGGATGACCGCGACGATGGCCAGGCCGCCGAGGACCTCCATGATCGGGTGCAGCGCGCTACGCGTGCGCGCGCCCTTGTAGTGGAGCCCGAAGACCGCCTCGATCGCCCGTGCCGCGCGGACGTTCTCGTAGGCCTCCATGGCATAGGCCTTGACGTAGCGCACGCCCTGGAAGGTCTCGTCGAGCAGCGTCGTCAGTTGCCCGACCTGGGCCTGGGTGCGGTCGGAGACCTTGCGCATGCGCCGGCCGATGCGCACGATCGGGAAGATCGCGGTCGGGAACACCGCGACGGCGATCAGCGCGAGGCGCCAATCCTCGTAGAATAAGACCCCGACGAGCGCCAGCGTGGTGAGTGAGTCCTTGCCGAGGCCGACCAGGGTGCTGGCGACGGCGTTGCGTAAGAGGTTGATGTCGTTGATGAAGTGGGCGATCAACTCGCCCGGGGAGGTGCGGTTGAAGAAGGCGAGGTCGGCGCCGATCACGCGCTCGTAGAGGTTCCGCTGCATATCGGCCACGATGCGCAGTCCGACGTAGCTCATCAGCACCGCCTGCCCGTAGCCGGCGAACCCCTTGGCGGTAAAGACGGCGAGCGCGGCGAGAGCCAGGGGCAGCAGCATCTCCTCTTGGCGGTTCATGAAGACGTCGTCGACGATCGGCTTGATGAGCTGGGTGAAGGCCGCCGTGCTCAGCGCGACCACGACCATGCACGACAGCGCCGCCACGATCCGCGCCATAAGCGACCGCACGTATTCGCGGAACAGCCGCTTGACCAGCGTCCGCGTCGTCTGGTCGAGGCGAACCGCGCCCGGGCGCTGGCTGGTGTGGGACGGGGTTTTCTGCTTGGACAAGGGGCGGCCGTCGAAGCTGTGGACGATTGCTGTTTCGCGCGCCAAGATAACATGCGCGGCGCGGACACGCCTAGTGGCCCGATGCCGAAGGAGGGTTTCCATCCGTCGGCTGAACCGGCCCGCCAGCGTATGTTTACGCCGCAATCCGCCGACGTGTCAAAAACCTCCCCGATAGGCGATAGAGTATGGGCACTATCCGCCGCCATCGATGCTGGGATACGGTCCCGCCATGAGCGACCCGAAGGCCGGAAACGGGGGCCCGCGGCGCCCGCGGGTCCTGATCGTCCACAACCCGACCGCCGGCGGGAGCCGGGCGCGCGCCGGCGCGACCATCGTGCGGCTGCGCCGGCTCGGCTGCCATCTCGAGGTCCGCTCGACCGCGCGCCGCGGCGATGCCGAGGCTTTCGCGCGCGCGGCCGTGGACCAGGGCTTCGACCGGGTGGTGGTGGCCGGCGGCGACGGAACCATCAACGAGGCGATCCAGGGCCTGGCCGGCACCGGCCTGCCGCTCGCGCTTCTTCCGCTGGGCACCGCCAACGTCCTGGCCGCCGAGATCGGCCTCGGGTCCGAGCCCGCGGCGCTGGCCGAAACCATCGCCCGCGGGGAACCCCGTTCCATCTGTCTCGGGCGGGTTCGGGGCGCGGACGGCCGGGCGCGGTTTTTCACCTCGATGGTCGGGATCGGCGCCGATGCCCACGCGGTCGCCGGGATCAACCCGAATCTCAAGCGCCTGACCGGCAAGGGGGCTTACTACGCCGAGATCCTGCACCAGTTCCTGGTGTTTCCCTTTCCCTACTACCGGGTGAGCGTGGAGGGCGCGGCCTATGAAGCGGTCTCGGTGGTGGTCGCGAACGGGCGCCACTACGCGGGAGACTACGTGTTGGCGCCGGACGCGCGGCTCGCCGAGCCGCGCCTACACGTCTGCCTGTTCGAGAAGGCCGGGCGCGCGGCGGCGTTCCGCTATGCGCTGGCGATCCAACAGGGCGAGCTGACCGATCTGCCGGATTACCGCATCGTGACCGGCCGCAAGGTCCGCATCGAGGGCCCGGCCGGCGATCCGGTGCAGGCCGACGGCGACATCGTCGCCGCGCTGCCGGTCGAGATCGAGGCCGTGCCCGACGCGCTCCGGCTGGTCATGCCGGCGGGCGGCGCGACGACAAGCCCTTCGCGGATCGAGAAAGAGATCTGATGAGACGGGACCCTCTAGCATCCGACTGCCTGGCTTCCGACTGCAAGTTCACGCCCTATTGGTGGGACGTGGACGGGGTCGATTTGGCCGCGCTCGCCGAGACCGGCGCCGCGCTGCCCGAGCGCGTCGACGTGGCCGTTGTCGGTGGCGGATACACCGGCCTGTCCGCGGCCCTGACGCTCGCCCGGGCCGGCCGCGCGGTCGCCGTCCTCGATGCCGAGGTCCCCGGATTCGGCTGTTCCTCGCGCAATGGCGGCCTGGTCGGCCCGAGCCTGCACAAGCTCGGCCTGGCCGGTCTCAGCGCCAAATACGGCGCCCGGAAAGCCGACGACATCCTGCGCGAGAGCATGGCCGGCCTCGAATTCCTGTTCGACCTCATCGCGCGCGAGCGGATCGACTGCCACTTGGTCCGCACGGGCCGGTTCCGCGGCGCCATCAGCCCGCGGGGATACGAAGCCATGGCCCGCGAGACCGAGGCCTTGAAAAAAGCCGTGGGCCTCGACGCCGATATGGTCCCGCGCGCCGAACAGGGCGCCGAGATCGGGTCCGACCATTACCATGGCGGGGTCGTCAGCCATGGGGACGGGTTCCTGCAGCCGGCGCTCTATGCGGCGGGACTGGCCGCGCGCTGTCGTCTGGCCGGCGCCGGCCTGTTCGGGCAGGCGCGGGTCGAGAGCGTATCGCGCGACGGCCAAGACTTCGACTTGCGCATCGGCGGGCGGCGCCTGAAAGCGCGCAATGTGCTGATCGCCACCAACGGCTACACCGGAAAGGAGCTTCCCGGCTTCCGCCGGCGCCTGATCCCCTTGCGCTCCGGGATGATCGCGACCGAACCGCTGTCGGGCGATATGATGCGTTCCATCAGCCCCAAGAACCGGGGCTTCAGCGATGATTCCCGGCTGGTGTACTATTACCGGCCCTCACCCGATGGCCGGCGCTTGCTGTTCGGCGGCCGGGCCTTCGATATCGCCGACCGGCCCCGGGCCTATGGCCGCGACCTCCACGCCGGAATGACGCGGATCTTTCCGCAACTGCGCGCGGTGGCGGTAAGCCATGTCTGGTCCGGCGTCGTCGCCTACACCTTCGACCACGCGCCTCATCTCGGCGAATTCGACGGCATCCACTATGCCATGGGCTATTGCGGTTCCGGCGTCGGCCGCGCCACCTATTTCGGACACAAGATCGCGCTCCGGATACTGGGGCACCCGCAAAGCCGGACGGCCTTCGACGATCTCCCCTTCGAGACCCGGCCCTTCTACAACGGCTATCCCTGGTTCGTGCCGTTCGTGCTGCGCTGGCACGCGCTTATCGACCGCATGGGTCGTTGAAACCGGGCGAAACCCGGCGAAACCCGGCGCGTCGGGTCACCTTCCGGACATCCCGGAAGAGGGCCCGGAACCGGCAAGGGTAGCCAAGCCGACATACGAGTCCGCTTGGTGCTTTCGAGCCACGTCGAATTTCAAACCCGGACACGACCCGGCCCCCGCGTGCGCCCGATTGCGCCCGACCCCGTCCTTGTGCCACCTTCGGCCCATGAGCGACGCCATCAACGAGGACGGGCCGCGCGGCAACTTCTACACCGGCATGGGCCTGGACCGGGCCGATCATCTGCGCCGCGACGCGGGCTGGCTGGAGGCGCGCCTCGCCGACCCCGAGAGCCGCTTCGTGCCGGTCCGGCGCGCCCACAACCTGATCCGGCGCGGCGACGACGCCCGCGCCGCCTGGCTGGACGGCGCGGGAGCCCGCCGGTTGCTCCCGCGCGCCGCCGAGACGATCTTCCTGGGCCTGTCCGGAGAGACCGCGTACTTCGCGCTCGATGTGTCGGCGATCGAGGCGCCGGAGGCCGAGCCGGCGCTGGCGGAGCGCGGCGAGTTCCTCGACCTGCGCGTCGTCGGCCCGCTGCTCGAGCGCGGCGAGGGCGCGATCCTGGCCTACGCCCGCGGCCTCGTCTACTGGCACCAGCGCCACCGCTTCTGCAGCGTCTGCGGCAGCCCCTCGACCAGCACCCAGGGCGGCCACGTGCGCCGCTGCACGCACGAGGCTTGCGGCGTCGAGCACTTCCCGCGCACCGACCCGGCGGTCATCATGCTGGTCCACGACGGCGAGCGCTGCGTGCTCGGCCGCCAGAAGGTCTGGCGCAACGGCATGCATTCGACGCTGGCCGGCTTCGTCGAGCCGGGCGAGAGCCTGGAGGAGGCGGTCGCCCGCGAGGTCAAGGAGGAGGTCGGCCTGGAGGTCGGCGAGGTCGCCTATCACTCGTCCCAGCCGTGGCCGTTCCCGGCCTCGCTCATGCTCGGCTTCCACGCCGCCTGCGACCACGCACCGCTACGGGTCAACGAACAGGAGCTGGGCGGCGCGCAGTGGTTCTCGCGCGCCCAGCTCGAGGCCTCGCCGGAGGACGACAGCTTCCGCCTGCCGCGCCGGGATTCCATCGCCCGGCGCCTGATCGAGGACTGGTTGGCCGAAGGTTAGGCCGAAGATTAGATGGCGCCGTCGAAGCCGCCGCCGGCGCCCGCCGTCAACCCGGGACCGTGGTTATAAAACCCTGGATTAGAACAGGCTGTAGAACAGCCCGACCGAGGCGAGCGTGACGATCGCCAGGCGCAGCAAGGTCGCCTCGAGCGCCGGATGCAGGCAAATCGATTTTTCCGTGGTCAGCAGTATGCCCAGCGAAATCAACAGACCCGAGACCACGACCAGCTCGGTGGACAGCAAGGAAAAGCCCAGGATCGCAAGCGGTATCCCGGTGTTCTGCAGGAAGGCCGGCAGCAGGGGCAGTCCGAGCACTCGCCTGGTCTCGGGCCCTTCGATCGTCAGCTTCCACAAGAGTAAGCTGTTGATCCCGAAATAGAGAAACGCACACAGCGTTACTAAAAGGGCTACAACGCCCGCTGCGATTCCTAACATCCCTCGCGACCCCTGTCTTCCGCTTCGATTTGCGGTCCGCCGTCAAATATTAACGACAGTTGTTAACTTCAACATCCCCAATTACCATCATGTCGAAGTTTGTCTATTTATTTATCGCTTATATTTGTCGAAAAATCTAGATTAATTTTCATAATATTTTCGTTGTTATTAACGAATATGGTTAACGGCGCGCCGCGTCGTGGCGCTGCCCAGGCGCTGGCCCAGGTGCTCCCGGGGGGCGCTCCAGGCGCACGCGGAGGCGGGAGCGCCCGGCCCGGCGCGGTCTGCGCCGCCGGACGCGCCCGGGATGCGGGCATCGGCACCCAACCCAAGAGCTATTATCAACGATCTTTGGTATCAAGCGCGACTGTTGCGCCATGGTGTGGCCCGGACGTGCGACTAGCCAAGGCGGCCCAAAAGGCGCTAATATTCGGATACGGCGCTGGCGGCGGCCAGGAGCGCGTGGTGCGGCGATGCAAGGCATCGTAAGCCAAGCGGGACGCCGTCTCTACGGGTCAATATCAACGACCTTTGGTATTAGGGAGGCAGTCCAGGATGGACGACTACGGGATGCTATCCGCCGAGGCCAAGCAGGCGTGGCAACGCGGATACAATCTGGCGCACCCGCGCAAGAGGCCGCCCAGGCCCTCGCGGGAACCGAACAAAGACCGGGCCTCGGACGGCCGCGACGCGGTTATATCCGCTGCGCTGGAGGTCGTCGGCGGCGCGTTGGAAGACCTCAATAACCGCCGAAGCAAGTCGGTCGTGGCCGTGGACACGGGCTCGGGAGTCCATCTGGTGGTCATGGACCCGATGTCGGTCGAGGCGGTGATGGTCGAGCTGGACAACATGAAAACCGACGAATGCAGGGAGGCCCTGGGCGACGGCTTCCTGCGCGGGATGATCGTCAAGGCCGAGGCCGCCAGGGCCGAAGGCCCCGACGGCGCCCCGACCATAAACTGAGCCCGCATCCATCGAAACCCGGCGCCCGGCGCCCGGCGCCAACGCCGCGGGCGTATTCCTGCCGCCCGGCCGGCGCGATGACGCTCGTCCATAATACCAAAGGTCGTTGGTATTGACCCGTTTCATGGGGCACACCGGCCCGTTGCGCCGCGCGCTTATCGAGGATGACATCGGCCTAGTCGCGGTCGGTCACCAAACGGGCGCCCGGTTCATGCAGCTTCCCCACAACAACCAAAGTCTGCTTGCGACCGGTTGCTACGGGAAGGAGGCCGCGGGCATCACGCGGATGGGGCGTCGGGTGACCCGGGAAATGAATCGGGTCGGTATGGTCGTCGACATGAGCCACTCGGCAAGGCGTTCGACTCTGGAGGCGATAGAGATTCCCGAGCGCCCGATTGCCATCACGCACGCCAACCCGGCCTTCTGGCACCCGGCGCTCCGCAGCAAGTCGGACGACCTCTTGAAGGCACTGGCCGACAGCGGCGGTATGCTGGGGTTATCTCTCTATCCGCATCACCTGAAGGGGAAGTCGGATTGCGCACTCGAGGACTTCTGCGCCATAGTGGCGCGGACGGCGGAGCTGATGGGGGTCGAGCGGATCGGTTTCGGTAGCGACCTTTGTCAAGATCAACCCGACACCGTCGTTGAATGGATGCGCAACGGCACGTGGGCCCGCGAGTCCAACTTCGGCGAGGGCTCTGCGACGGAGGCCGGATTTCCAGCCCAGCCGGATCGGATTCGCGATCATTTGGGCTTCCCCAACCTCCTTCGGGGACTGCGGGAGTTGGGTTCTGGGAACCTGAGGTCGCCCGGATCGCAAGAGAAAATCGGCTGGATTTCTTCGAACGTTCCTTCGAACCTCAGGAGGGTACGAATTGACGGCCCAAGCACTCACCGTTACTCCCGAAGCAAAAATGCGGCCGCCGGCCGAGGTAATGCGGCTGGCCCGCATGGGGGCTTCCTTCCAGACGCGGATCAGCTTCATGCGGCGCCTGATCCGGCGCATGCACCGCGAGCGCTGGCGTATCGAGCGGACGCGCTTCGACCTTGATGACGAGGGCTACGGCACGGCGCTCTATGTGGTGACGACGCCCGAGCGCTGTTACAGCCTAGTCTGCTTCGCGCATTACCTTGAGCCCGAGCACCGCACCGACCGGGTCATTGCCGAGGCCTGGGACGCGACCTTCTCGCTTTTCGACGGCGTGCCCACGGACGCCGACATCGATCGGCTGGCAAAGCAGACGCCGAAGCAGGAAGCCGGGCGCTTTCAGGCGTCCGAGCTGGTCATGAGCCGTGCCAACAAGAGCCTGCGGCTGTTCGGCCGCGTCGTCGACAGCCTCGCCCAAGGCGGCCAGCCCGATCCGGACGCCATCGACGCGGTCGGCTATCTGATGCGCACCACGGCTGTCTATGCTAACGGCAAGTTCGGCATGGCCGATCGCACGCGCTACGCCGACCGGCCGGAGCTCGCGCCGCCGTACCAGGCCGAGATGTTGACCGTCTACCTGATCCGCGGCTTCACCCTCGATTTGGTCGAGCACTTGGCGCGCCGCAGGGCCCCCGATCGGGCCGTAACTCTCGATCGGCGCCTCAAGCGCCACCTCGGCATCGGCAATGCGACGGGTCTCGGTATGGCGCCATTCCTGGTTAGCCATCCCGTGCTGATCCATAACTGGTTTCACGCGCGGGAGACCGCGCTCGCGAAGGTCCGATCCCTTGAGGTCGCGACGCCCGACCGGCGGGTCCGCTTCCGCGCCCTGCTCGCCCAGGCCGAACGGCATGTCGCCGAATGGAACGTCGACGACGAACTGCAAACGGCGCGCATCGCCGCCTTGCGTGAGGGTCTCCGACTGCTGACTGAGTGGACGGCCGAAGGGAGCGAGATTTTCCAGGGGCCGGCACCGTGGGACGCCCTTTACAGGCGGGCAGAAGGCGCGGTCTCCATCGAGGGTCAAGAGCTTCTCGTGTCGCTGCTGCTCGAGCCCTATCCGGAATTGATCGACGAACTGGGCGAGGCGCTTCAGGTCGATCGTGAGGAGGCCTTCGATCCGAGCATGACGGTGGCGGAGATGCGCGCGATTGTCGACCGTCACTACGCCTGGGCGCTCGCCGTCGACTTTGGCGATCCGCGGGAAAGCCAATACTTCTGGTACTACTCGACGGAAAAGATCGAGCCGCGCCGTGGCGCGCGCCGCGATGAGCCCGGTGCCGAGAAGGAGATGCAAATTGCGGTCGCCCGCGACGTCCAGGCCTTGCGCGTAGCGCTTGGCGAGAGGCCTGGCGACGAAATCATGGCGGCTTTCCTGATGCGTCACGCCGAGCTGCGCCATGTCGCGCGGCGCGTTCAGATTGGCGCCCGCTATGCCTACGCCGAGATCCAGGACAACATAATTGCCGCGTCGTGTAGTCCAATTGATATCCTGCGCGGCAAGCTCGCCTTCTTCGGTGTCTCCAAGTTCGACCCCAAGTCGGATCTCTGGACGCGAATCACTATGTACCAGGGTGCGCCGCTCGACGACGAGCTCGACAGGGGCGACGCCGATGATTGGTGCTTCCCTGTCAAGCCGGTGATCGAGCCGTGCACGTCTCACTGAGCGAGATCCAGACCACCGTCTGCAAGGCCGCTGTGGCCGTCGGCCTGCCGCTCGGTCTCGGTGAGGACGCAGGCCGGGCGGCGCGGTGGATGATGGCGAGCGGCGTCGGATCGCTTGCCGCCTTTGTCGACGCCCTCGACGCCCTCGACAAGGGACGGTCAACGGGGTTCGACGCCGACCGTGCCATCGCGGGAGACTTCGGCCCAAAGCCGGCCGGTCGACTCCTGTCCGCGTTACGCGCGGGGCCCTCAGCTTGTGATCTCGTCGCGTCGGCGCCGAGCACTGATTTGGGGTATGGGCGTATTACCCTCACCGACGTCGACGTGCCCATCGTGATTCTCTTCGAGGCCCTCGTCGCCTCGGCTGATATGGATAAGGGCCAGTGCGTAGCTTGGAATGCGGGCCGCGGCGGCGCGATCGAGGCGGTGTGTTGGCGAGGTTCGCTCGCGCTGATCAAGGGGGCGCCGGAGGACCTGCTCGCGACTGACTCGGCCAAAATCACCATGCACTTGGTCGCGCGGAAACCGAGGGGGCTAGCAATCACTGTCGATCGGCGCATTCAACGTGATGCCGTCGAGATCGACGAGGCGACGTGGCGCCGCGTTACGACCTATGGCGATCGCCTTCTAGTCGAAGCGACCGAGACCTCGCGACTGACCGGCGCGGGTGCCGGCGTCATCGACACGGACTGACGGAAACCCCAGGGGGGGGCCACGCCATGGCAGGAATGCGGCGCGACGCCATCCGAAAGCCTGGGGAAACCGTCTCTATGAGTCATTATCAACGCTCCTTGGTATAATACACTTCATAGCGTCTTTCGGGGGTAAAACGGACATCCGCATCCAGGTCGGATCGCCGTCGAAAACGACTCACGGAGGCGGGTCTAGCACCTGCCCGGCTCTCCCCGGGGTGCCCCGAGGAGATTCTCGCGCGGCTGCGCCGCTCTCACGCCCCTTGGCGCCCCCGAATACTCGCCGTTTGAGACCGCACCCCGACTCTTCCACCGTTAGCCCAGCCATAACCCTTTCGCATGCCTGATGCGCAGCCTTGGCAATTCTTCGGGCCCCGGGAATGTCTACATACCCGGCAACGCAACAGATACCGCAACCCGCTACGACGAGGCCGCGCCATACCGCTTTTCAGAGCCATGGCCACACCTAGAACAAGGAAACCCTAGCCATGAAAATCATCTTCCAGACGATCCGCCGATGGCAGCGCGGCAACGCCGCGGCCAAAATGCTCTACCGGTTGGATGACTGCATGCTCGCCGATATCGGCCTTGCCCGCGGCGACATCGGCAAGGCGGTTCACATCTTTCACTGACGGCACTGGCGGCGCTCCAGCGTCGCATTGCGATCAAACAAGGCGATCATAGGGCATCGTCAGGGCAAACCGTCACTCCTGACAATTCCACACATTTCCAGGCCATCCGCCGCGCCCGGTTCGACCATGTCGAGAATCGGATGCTGCTCGTAGATGAACAGCGCCCCGCCGGGCCGGAGCAGCCGCGCCCGTGCCCGCGAGGAAGGGGCGGCTCGGGGTGCCGGAAAATGGTATGCTGTCCGCGGATTCGTAACTCCGGACGAGGCGACGACATGGACCAAGCGCGATTCGCGGCCTTGATGAAGCCGGTCATCGACGCCATCGCCGGCAAGGCGGTCGACCAGGAGCTGGCGGCCGGGCTCAACCGCCTGTTCCCGGCCCAAGGCGAGACCTTCAAGGCGATCGAGGCGGCCTGCCACGCGGCCATCGAGGCCGGCTGGATGTGCAGCCAAGGCGCGCCCGGGCGCCGCTTCGGGCGGGTCATCGAGCCGGGCCCGGACAGCCGGGAGCTGAGCGTCGACGTGGTCCAGCTCGAGGATATCGTCGGCCCGCACCACGCCCATCCCAAGGGCGAGATCTGCCTGACCATGCCGGTGAGCCCGGCGGCCAGGTTCGACGGCCGCGGCGCCGGCTGGTGCGTCTACGAGCCCGGCTCGGCCCATCACCCGACGGTCACCGGCGGCGCGGCGCTGGTGCTCTATCTCTTGCCGGACGGCGACATCGAGTTCACCAAATCGGCGTAGCCGCCAGGGCCGATCACACGCCCAAATACTTGCGGTGGACCTCGGGGTTTCCCGCGAGCTCGGAGGCTGCGCCGCTGAAGACGACGCGGCCCTTGGCCAGGATCAGGCAGCGGTCGCACACGGAAAGCAGCGCGTTCACGTCCTTGTCCACGATGATGGTGGCGACGCCGGCCTTCTTGATGCCGCGGATCACCGACCAGATCTCCTTGCGGATCAGCGGCGCCAGGCCTTCGGTCGCCTCGTCGAGGATCAGCAATTCCGGGTTGGTCAAGAGCGCGCGGCCGATCGAGAGCATCTGCTGCTCGCCGCCGGAGAGCTGGTCGCCCATGCTGCCGAGGCGCTCGGCGAGCCGCGGGAAAATGCCGAGCACCCGCTCGCGGGTCCAGGGCGTGGCGCCGTCGCGGCCCGGCCGCGCGGCCATCATCAGGTTCTCTTCCACCGACAGGTTCGGAAAGATCTCGCGCCCCTCGGGCACCAGCGCCACGCCTTGGCGCGCGATGCGTTCCGGCGCCCGGCCGGTCATGTCCTGGCCGTGAATCCGGATCTCGCCGCGGCGCGGACGCACCAGGCCGAAGATCGAGCGGATCGTCGTGGTCTTGCCCATGCCGTTGCGGCCCATGAGGCTCAATGATTCGCCGCGCCCGACCGCCAGATCGATCCCGTGCAGGACGTGGCTGGCGCCGTAGAAGGCGTGCAGCCCCCTGACCTCCACGACCGGGGCCTCCACGACCGGGACTTCCACGACCGGGACCTCGACCACCGGCTCGTCGGTCATGCGCCCTCGTCTCCCATGCCGAGGTAGGCCTCCTGGACCGCCCGGTTGCGGCGCACCTCCTCGGGCGCGCCGGTCACCAGCACGCGGCCGTTGTCCATCACGGTCAAGACCTCGGCGATGCTGAAGACCGCGTCCATGTCATGCTCGATCAGGACCAGCGTGTGGTCCCGCGCCAGCTCCTTGAGCAGCTCGAGGATCGCCGCCGCCTCCTCGGTGCCCATGCCCGCGAGCGGCTCGTCGAGCAGCAGCAGCTCGGGCTCGGTCGCCAGCATCATGGCGATCTCGAGCTGGCGCTGCTCGCCGTGGCTGATCTGCGCCGCGCGCACGTTCATCCGCCGGCCGAGTCCGCACAGATCGAGGGCGCGCTCGGCGCGCGCGCGCACCTCGCCATATCCCTCCGCCGGCCGGAAAAATTTCATCGAGGTGGGCAAGCGCGACTGGGCCCCGAGCCAGCAGTTCTCCAGGCACGAGAATTCGGGGAAGATATTGCTCTTCTGATAGCTCCGGCCGATGCCGGCCCGGGACGTCTGGAACGGCGTCAGCTTGGTGATGTCCCGGTCCTTGAAAGCGATCGTGCCCTGGCTCGGCGACAGATCGCCGCACAGCAGGTTGATCAGCGTGGTCTTGCCCGCGCCGTTCGGGCCGATGATGGCGTGGATCTTGCCGGGCGCGAAATCGATGGTCACGCCGTCCACCGCCACCAACGCGCCGAACAGCTTGCTCAGGTTGCGGGTGCTCAGGATCGCCTCGGTCATGACTCGGGCTCCCGGGCGCGTTCGGCAAGCGCGGCGCCGCGGCGCGCGAGGCGCGCCACCAGGCCGGCGATGCCGTGGGGCAGGAACAGGACCACCAATATCACGAAGATGCCCTGAACCAGTTGCCAATGCACGGTGACGTCCTGGACCTGGTCGTGCAGCAGGCCGAGGGCGAAGGCGCCCAGCACCGGCCCGTAGAGCGTGCCCATGCCGCCCAGGATCACCAGAATCAACACCAGGCCGCTCTGGTGCCAGCTCAGGTGCCCGGGGCTTACGATCCCGGTCGATACCGCCTCTAGATAGCCGGCAAAGCCGGCCATGGTGCCGGCGATGACGAAGGCCGCCAGCTTGTAGCGCCGGGTGTCGTAACCGAGCGCGCGGGTCCGGTGCTCGTTGACGCGGATGGCCTTGATCACGCGGCCGAAGGGCGCGCGCAGGACCATCGACAGCAACAGGTAGCAGGCGACCAGGCTCGCCAGCACGGCGTAATAGACGGTCGTGGGATCGCCGAGGTCGATGATCTCGAACCCACCGATGCCGACCGTCGGCTTGGTGAAGATGAACATGCCGTCGGAGCCGCCCAGCGCAACGTTCTCGTTGAAGTAGTAGAATGTCATCTGGGCGAAGGCGAGGGTGATCATGATGAAGTAAATGCCCGAGGTGCGCACCGAGAACCATCCGATCACGAGCGCGGCGAGCGCGACGCCGGCCAGGCAAACCGGCAGCGAAACCCAGAGGCTCATGGCCTCGGACTCGGGCGTGATGATGGCGAGCAGGTACCCGGCGAGGCCGAAGAAGGCGGCGTGGCCGAAGCTCACCAGCCCCGTGTAGCCGATCAGCAGGTCGAGGCTCATGGCGAAAATGCCGAGCACCATGAAATGGGTGAACAGTTCCAGATAGAACTCGTCGCTGGCGAACGGGAACAGCGCGAGCCCGGCGACGGCGGCCAGGAGCAGGCTTGCGACGGTTCTCGATTCGGACATCATCCGCGCCCTCGCTCAGGCCCGCCCGAACAGGCCCTGGGGCCGCCACAGCAGCACCACGGCCATGACCGCATAGACCACGACCGAGGCGAAGTCGGGCAGCAGCACCTGGCCGAAGGTGTCGGCGAGCCCAATCAGCATGGCGCCGACGAAGGCGCCCTTGACCGAGCCGATCCCGCCGATCACGACGACGACGAAGGAGACGATCAGGATCTGCTCGCCCATGCCCGGATAGACCGAGCTGACCGGCGCGCCGATCATGCCGGAGAACGCGGCCAGCGCGACGCCGATGCTGAACACGATGGCGAAGACGCGCCCGATGTCGACGCCCAGGACCTGGGCCATCTCCCGGTTCGAGGCGCCGGCCCGGATCATCATGCCGAGCCTGGTCCTGCCGATCAGTAGATACAGCCCGGCGGCAACGGCCATGCACATGACCGAGATGAACAGCCGGTAGACCGGATAGTCCTGGGTTTCGGTGAGCGGAACCGACGCGCTCAGGATCTGCGGAACCGGCACGCTGTAGAAATCCGTGCCCCAGAAAATCCTTTGCATCTCGTCGAGGACCAGGATCAGGCCGTAGGTGAGCAGAACCTGGTACAGGTGGTCCCGTTTATAGAGGAAGGAGATCGCCGAGCGCTCGAGCAGATAGCCGAAGGCCAGCATGATCACGAGCCCCAGGACGATGGCGACGAACAGGTTGTCCGTGTAGCCGACCAGCCAATAGACCGTATAGGCGCCCAGCATGTAGAAGGCGCCGTGGGCCAGGTTGATGATACCCATGATCCCGAACACCAGGGTCAGACCGCTGGCGACCAGGAACAGCAGGAACCCGTATTGGATGCCGTTCAGGGCCAGGACGAGAAACAAGGAGATATCCATGGCTGGGCGGGGTCGCCTGTGGTTCCGCTAATGCATGATTCCCGGCCGGATGCCCCTGCATGCCCCGGCCCGGACCGTAGAAAAGGCGGCTGCCCCGCCCGGCGCCTCTCGTCGTCGGAAGCACCGGGCGGGAACGCGGCCCGGCCCTCGGTCAGGCCATCTTGCAGCCCGTCGCCGGATCCTGCAAAGCCTTGGCGGCGACGCCGAGCACTTCGTTCACGCTGTCCTTGACCTGTCTCAGGTAGATGTCCTGGATCGGATTATGGGCCTTGGACATGGTCCAGGCGCCGCGCGGGCTGTCGGCGATGGTGGCGCCCTCCATGGCGGCGATGAGGTCCCGGGTCGCCCCGGTATCGCCGCCGACCGCGTCCATGGCCTGAATCAACAGCGAGCCGGTGTCGTAGCCCTGGACCGCGAACACGTCGGCGGTCTTGCCGAAGGCCTTCTGATAGGCGGCGCGGAACGCCCCGTTGGCGGCGTTGTCCAGATTGGCGGCGTAGTGCAGCGTGGTCCGGATGCCCTCGGCCGCCGCGCCCTGCGCCTTGGACACGCCCTCGGTGAGGAAGCCCGGACCGTAGAGCGGAATCTTGTCCTTGAGGCCGGCGGCCGCGTAGTCCTTGACGAACTTCACGGCGCCGCCACCGGCGAAGAACGCGAAGACCGCGTCGGGCTTGATCGAGGCGATTTCCGAGAGTTGGGCCTGAAACTCCACTTTCGGGAACGACACCTGGATGTCCTGGACCACCTTGCCGCCGTGCTTCTCGAAGTTGTCGGTGCCGGCGTCCATCATCTGGCGGCCGGCGGTGTACTTCCAGGCGATGGTGACGCAGGTCTTGTGACCGTCGTCGGCCATGACCTTGCCGCAAGGGTAGGCCGGCTGCCAGTTGGTGAACGAGGTCCGAAAGATGTTGGGCGCGCATAGCGAGCCGGTCACCAGGTTTGAGCCGGCGTTGGGCACGATCATGATCGGGGTCTCGCGCGGGCCGACGATCTTGGCCATGGCCTGGGCGATGCCCGAGTGCACGGGGCCGACCAGGAAGTCGACCTTTTCCTTCTTGATCAGCTTGTTGGTGTTGGTCGGGGCTTTCGGGACCGACATCTCGCTGTCGATGGCCAGGTACTCGATGGCCCGCCCGCCGAGCTTGCCGCCGGCCTGCTCGATGCGCAGCTTGAGCGCGTTGGTGATGGCCTCGCCCAGCTTCGCGTAGGTGCCCGAATAGGGCAGCAGAATGCCGATCTTCACGGGCGCGGCGCCGGCGATGGCGACCCGCGCCGGCACGAAGCCGCCGGCCGCCGCCAGGCCCGCGGTGGCCGCGGCCCCGGCCACGAATTGGCGGCGCGTGGGGGTCGATTTCTCAGTCATCTCAGCTCTCCCTGTCGATTCCTCGTGGTTGCCGGCTGGTCTCATCGAGTCGGTTCGCCGAGCCGGTTCTGAACGCATAATAGCACTTCAGGCGAAATCCGAGCCTGTTTCAATCGATTCCTGGCGTATATCAGCGCCAAACACCCTCCTTGTCGATGGCATGGAGCGCCGCCAGCTCGGCGCGGCTCGGCGGCGCCGTTTCGGCGAGCCCGGGCAGGGGCTTCAGGTCCCAGCCGGTGTGCCCGCGGACCTCGTCGACATTATGTCCCGGGTGCACCGAGGCCAGGTGCAGCTCCTTGCGCGGGCCGTGGGGCCGGAGAATGCAACGGTCGGTGATCACCGCCGCCGGGCCGCCGCCCAGGCCCGCCTTCGACCGGGCTTCGCCGCCGTCGA
The DNA here is from genome assembly GCA_022572105.1 of Pseudomonadota bacterium. Classification (GTDB taxonomy): domain Bacteria; phylum Pseudomonadota; class Alphaproteobacteria; order Kiloniellales; family J153; genus JACZWN01. The sequence goes on from JACZWN010000007.1 coordinate 22,826, forward strand.
GGAAGCCCGGGGAGGTCACGTAGTCCACCTTTTCGACGAAACGGCGCTTCTGGTGGTTCATGATCGCGATCAGGCGCTTGGCCATGGCGGCGATGTCGGCGGCGCCGCCCGAGCCCGGCAATTTGACCCGCGGCTTGGCGATATCGCCGATGTAGGAGGTGTTGATGTTGCCGAAGCGGTCGATCTCGGCGCCGCCGATGAAGCCGGCGTCGACCCGGCCGCGCTGTAGCTGGCCCATCACCTGGATCAGCCCCGTGGCCCAGGCCGCCCCCATCTGGTTCGGCGGATCGCCCATGGTGTAGAGCACGGCGCCCGCCGGCGCGTAGCGGACGATGCCGCATTCGAACAGGCCGACCGCATTGGGCGCGTGGGTCAGGCGGGCGACGCCATAGGCGACGATCGGCAGGCGCATGCCGACGAACACCACGTCGCCGTCGGCGATTTCGCGCGCGGCGGCGACGATCATGAGTTCCTGGGTCGAATACGACAACGCCGCCTCACGCGACCGCGTAACTGGTTATGGCCGCCGGCGCCGTTCCCGTGATCCTCAAGTCGTCCAGCCGCTGGCTCAGCTTTTTCTGATACGCCGCGTGATCCGGGACCTCGAGAACCCATTCCCTCAGCCAATCGAGGAAGCCATCGCGGGTTCGCGATACGCGGTGGTAGTCCTCGAAGAATTGGTTGTCGCGCCGCCAGCGGCCGGTCATCGGCGAGGGGTGGGCGCCGCCGGGCAGGTGACAGACGGCCGCGACCAGATAGCCCGGGATCAGGACCCGGCTCGGGTCGGAGGCGATGACCTCCGCATCGACGATCTCGTCCGCCAACAGGATGACCTTTTCCGCGGCGAGCGCGGATTCCTGGATCAGCCCGGCGCTGCCCCAGTGGTGGGCGTTGCCGTGGCGGTCGGCGCGCTGGACCGGCAGGACCGCCAAGTCGGGCTGCAGCGGCGGCACCAGGACCACCGGCTCGCGGGCCTCGGAAAACGGGTTCTCGGCGCGCCGGAACGCCGGATTGGAGCGCGCGATGTCCGAGCCCAGGATCGAGCGCAGGGGCACGTAAGGCATGCCATGGGCGCCGGCCAAGAGCGCCATGGCGAGCGAGAAGTTGGAATGGTCGTGCACGATGACCGGACCGGGCTCGCCGTCTTCCAAGGCGCGGCGGTAGTTGTGGCCGAGCCCGCCGGAGACGTTGCCGACCCAGGCGCCGGTGACCTCGGCGACGCAGCCGGCGCCGATCAGCATGTCCGTGGAGGCGTCCGAAATGGGCGCGATCACGTTGAGCCCGCCGATCCCCTGGCGGATGATCTCGTAGGTCGCGGCGAAGGGAATGTCGGGCTCCAGGCAGGCGCCGAGCACGACCGCGTCGCCGGGGCCGAGGTTTTCGGAGATCGCCCGATCGAGCGGCAGCAGCTTGTCTTTCATGATCCGCGGCCTAGCCGGCGGCGCGCAGCTTGAAGCGCTGGATTTTGCCGGTCGCGGTCTTGGGCAGGCTTTCGACGAAGTTGAACCAGCGCGGATACTTGTACTTGGCCAGGCCCCGCTTGCAGTGTTGCAGCAGTTCCTCGGTCGTTGCCTCGCCCGCCTCGGCGGGGTCGTTGAGCACGACGAAGGCCTCGGGCTTGATCAGCTCGTCGGCGTCGGCGCGCCCGACCACCGCCGCCTCCAGCACCTTCGGGTGTTCGATCAGCTTGGCCTCGATCTCGAAGGGCGAGCACCAGATGCCGCCGACTTTCATCATGTCGTCGTTGCGGCCGCAGTACAGGTAGGTGCCGTCCGCATCGCCGATGTAGGTATCGCCGGTGTCGAGCCAGCCCTCGACCATGGTGGCGGCGGTCTTGGCGGGGTTGTTCCAGTAGTGCTTGGCGGTGGAGTCCCCGGCGATCATCAGCCGGCCGCTGTCGCCCGGTTTCACCTCCTCGCCGTCGTCACCCAGGATGCGCGCCCGGTACCCCGGCACGACGCGGCCGCTGGAGCCGGGCTTGATGTCGTCGGGGCGGTTGGAGATGAAGATGTGCAGCGCCTCGGTCGAGCCGATGCCGTCCAGGATATCGACGCCGACGCGCTCCTTCCAGCGCCGGTAGATGGCCGCCGGCAGGGCCTCGCCGGCCGAGACGCAGACCCGCAACGAGGCGAGGTCGCGGGTTTCGGCCTCGAGCGCCTTGAGCTGCGCCGCATAGAGCGTGGGCACCCCAAAGAACACGCTCGGCTTGTAGGTCTCGATCACCTCGAAGGTGCTCGCCGGGCTCGGCGGGCCGGGCAGCAGCACGGCCGTGGCCCCGACCCAGAGCGGGAAGGTCATGGCGTTGCCCAGCCCGTAGGCGAAAAACAGCTTGGCGGCGGAGAAGCAGACGTCGTCCTCGCGCAGGCCCAGGGTGTTGGCGCCGTAGTGCTCGCTGGTCACCACCATGTCCCGCTGCGCGTGCACGGCGCCCTTGGGCGTGCCCGTGGTGCCCGAGGAATAGAGCCAGAAGCAGTCGTCGGTGGCGGTCGCGGCGGCGGCATCCAAAGCGTCCGAAGCCCCGGCCATGAGCGCGGCCAGCGTCGTCCCCTCGCCCTCGGTGGCGAAGCGGTGGGCCGGGCCGGGATCGGCGGCCTCGAGGCCGGGCACGACCTCGGCCGCGAACTCGGGCGAGTAGGCGCAGGCCGTGCACCCCGAGTCCTCGAGCGCGAAGGTGTAGTCGGCCGCGCGCAGCAAGGTGCTGATCGGCACCGGCACGATGCCCGCCTTGATGGCGCCCCAGAACAGGTAGAAGAACGCCGGGCAGTCCTTGACCATCATCACCATGCGCTCGCCCGGCGCCAGCCCCAGGCCGAGCAACGCGTTGCCGGCCCGGTTCACGTTCGCCGCCAGCCGGGCGTAGGTGACGTCCTCGGCGCCGGCCCGGATCGCGACCTTGTCGGCACGGCCCTCATCGAGGTGGCGGTCGATGAACGGCACGGCGACGTTGAACGTCGCGGCGAAGGCCAGCGTCGACGGCGTCGATGACCGGTCGACGGAAACCGTGTGGTCGCGCATCACTGGTCCTCCCCCTTTGGCCAAGTATCCAGTCTCGCCGCTGGATTTCCCGGCCCTTGCGGACCCGATTAGTGTCCCCCGATTGTAGTCCGATTCTAACCGCCCCGTCCCGAAGCTTCGAAACCCATGGGATCGGCGATCCGGTCTCCGATTCCCTAATCGAAACGCAGGTATTCGAATTCGATCGGCTTGCCGTCGATGCCCTTGGCCGGCGCGGCGATCCAGTTGGCCATCTTGCCGGGCTCGGTCACCGGCGCCATCAGCGACTGCACGTAGGCCTGGTCCTCGGCGCTCGGCAGCCAGCCGGCCTGGCGCCGGTCCCACTCGCCTTCCGTGATGATCCGGCCCTCGGGCGTGCTCCGGATGCCGGCGAAGGCGCCGATCTTGCGGTTGAAGGCGCGGCGCGGGAGCCTCAGCTCGAAGTCGATGCCGGCGTCGCGGATGACCCGGTTCCACTTGCCGAGGCCGCGTTGGCAGTCGACGACGTAATCGTCGCGCAGGCGCTCGTTGACCGCGGTCAAGGCCGGCGCCTCGACCATGACCGCGGCGTCGCCCCTGACCTCGGGCACCGGATAAAGCGCGTCCGCGAGCCGATGGTCGTCGTCGATGCGGGTCTCCCGGAAACGGCCCTTGAGGCCCATGGTGTAGTAGTTGGCGGCGTTGGTGGAGAGCTCCTGGCCGAACAGGTCGAGCGAGGCGCTGAAGTGCAGGTTCAGGTACTTCTGCAGGGTCGGCAGGTCGATGACGCCGTGCGCGCGCGGCTCGCCGGTCTTGTGCTCGTTCATGGCCTCGCAGGCGCGCTGGACGATCCGCCGGATGCCGGATTCGCCGACGAACATGTGATGGGCCTCCTCGGTCAGCATGAAGCGGCAGGTGCGCGACAGCGGATCGAAGCCGGATTCGGCCAGCGACGCCAACTGGTACTTGCCGTCCCGGTCGGTGAAATAGGTGAACATGAAGAACGACAGCCAGTCGGGCGTCTCCTGGTTGAAGGCGTTCAGGATGCGCGGCCGGTCCGGATCGCCGGAATGGCGCTCCAGCATGGCCTCCGCCTCCTCGCGGCCGTCGCGGCCGAAGAAGCCGTGCAGCAGGTAGACCATGGCCCAGAGGTGCCGGCCTTCCTCGACGTTGACCTGGAACAGGTTGCGCAGGTCGTAGAGCGACGGGCAGGTCTTGCCCAGGTGGCGCTGCTGCTCGACCGAGGCCGGCTCGGTGTCGCCCTGGGTGACGATCAGGCGGCGCAGCTCGGCGCGGTACTCGCCGGGCACCTCCTGCCAGGCGGGCTCGCCCGCGTGCATGCCGAAGCCGACGCGCCGGTCGGGCTCCGGGTGGGCCAGGAAGATGCCCCAGCGGTAGTCGGGCATGCGCACGTAGCCGTAGTTGGCCCAGCCGCCGGCCTCGACGCTGATCGCCGTGCGCAGGTAGACGTCGAGCGACTCGCTGTCGACCGGGCCGAACTCGCGCCACCACCGCTGATAGCCGGGCAGCCAGCGCTCCAGGGCCCGCCGCAGGCGCCGGTCCTCGCCCAGGCCGACGTTGTTGGGGATCTTCTCTTGGTAGTCGATGGTCATGATTTCGGCCCTGGTTCGCGAACTCAAACACGGCTCTTGTCGAAGCGCGCCGGCTGGCCGCTGCCGAAGCGGGTCAGCGCGCCTTCCTCGCCGACCGCGTTGGGGCGCTGGAAGATCCAGTTCTGCCACGCCGACAGCCGGCCGAAGATCTTGGTCTCCAGGGTCTCGGGGCCGGCGAAGCGCAGGTTGGCCTCCATGCCGGTCAGGGCGTCGGACGAGAAGCTGGCCCGCGCCTCGACGGCCATGCGGACCTCGTCGTGCCAGTCGATGTCGTCGGGGATGAAGGTCACGAGGCCCAGGTCATCCGCCGCCTGGGCGTCGAGATCGGTGCCGAGCGCGGCGCGCACGGCCTCGACCTTGTCGGCCTCGCCCAGGAACCGGGTCTCGATCCGGCTCAGATCGTTGGCCATGGCGAGCGGGCCGAAATTCATCGGTCCCGGGCGCAGCGTGGCCGGCGGCCGGCTGTCGCCCTCGAAGGCGCCGTCCAGCATGTAGCTGCGGTCGGCGGCGAGCGCGAGTTCGAGCAGGGTCCCGGCGAAGCAGCTGCCCGGCTCGATCAGGGCGATCAGACTGCGCGAGGTGACGTCCAGGCGCTTGAAAACCCGCTTGAGATAGAGCGTGATCTCGCGCGCCAGCCAGTCGTCGGCGTTGTCCATGAGCGCGGCGTCGGCGGCGGCCACCAGCTCGGCCGCGCCGCCGGTGGTCAGGATCCAGGTTCCCAGTTCGGGCTCGTTGGCGCGCAGATGCAGGATCGCGTCGTCGAGCTCGCGCGCGACCGCCAGGGGCCAGAACGCGGCCCCTTGGGCATGGATGCCGGCGGCGTCCCGCGGCGGGGGTTCCTCGGGCGCCGCCACATGGATGCGCGCGCAAGCGCCCACGCGATCCAGCGCGACGGTCACGTGGTCGTAGGCGATCGCGTCTTCCGTGACCGCGCGCGTCAGCGGGGTCAGCGCGATGCCCTCGGCGTCGGCCGGGCGGTCGGAGCGCGCGGCGAACGCCGCGGCGCAGCGCGCGACCGCGTCTTTGAGCTTGGAGCGCGGCACGATCTCGTCGACCAGGTTCCATTCGAGCGCCCGCTTGCCCCGGATCCCCTCGCTCAGGGTGCAGAAGAAATCGGCGCGGTCGCGGCGCACCCGGCGCTTGTCGACCAGCCGGGTCAGGCCGCCGGTGCCCGGCAAGACCCCCAGCAAAGCGACCTCGGGCAGCGATACCGCGCTGAAGCCGTCGTCGACCAGGATGATGTGCTCGGTGGCCAGCGCCAGCTCGTAGCCGCCGCCGGACGCGGTGCCCTCGATGGCGCAGAGATAGCTCTGCCCCGAATGGCGGCTGGCGTCCTCGATGGCGTTGCGCGTCTCGTTGGTGAACTTGCAGAAGTCGACCTTCTGCTGGTGGCTCGACTGGCCGAGCATGGCGATGTTCGCGCCGGCGCAGAACACCCGCTCCTTGTTCGACGCGATCACCACCGCGCGCACCTCGGGATGCTCGAATCGCAGCCGCTGGACGGCGTCGTAAAGCTCGATGTCCACGCCGAGATCGTAGGAATTGAGCTTCAGGGTGTAGCCGGGAAACAGGCCGCCGTCCTCCCTGACATCCATGGCCAGGGTGGCGACCGGGCCCTCGATGGTCAGTTTCCAGTGCCGATAGGAGGCGGGATGGCGGGAAAATTCGATCATGCAAATTCGATCATGACGGCGGGATCCTCCCTGGTGCCGCTGGTTCTTTTGTGGGTCCGCGGCGGACGGTCATCTTGCCATAAGATTAAATTAGCACCAAAATACTTATTAGACTTACGCGCGCGGGCTTGGTCGAGGACATCGCCGCATCGCGCAGCGCCCGCCCCGAGGCCGGGGATGGCTCCGATGTCGGCCGGGCGCTCGGCCGGGTCATGGCCGAGATCGACGGCATCGCCGTCTCGACCCTGAAATCGATCACGCTCACGACGCTATTGAAGATCGTCGAGCGCCACGCCCCGCTCGAGGCCGAGGCGTAAACGCAGCCCGGCGCGCGAGCGCCCCACGGTGATGGGACCGATGACCACCGACGGTGTCACTTCCGGGAATTCCGATCTGTTCTACAACGAGCTGGCGCCCTTCCACGACTTCGCCGAGTTCGTCGAGTTCAACGCGTATGAACCGGTGCCCGATGATTGGATCGTGATGATCGCCGATGTTCAGGGATCGACGCGAGCGATTGAAGAGGGGCACTACAAAGACGTCAATATGGTTGGGGCGGCGTCGATCACCGCCGTGCTCAACACCTGCGGTGACATCGAAGTACCCTTTGTTTTCGGCGGAGACGGTGGAACTGTTGTCGTACCCCATTCGCTGCGTAAAGGCGCATGTGACGCGTTCATAGGTCTCCAGGCGATTTCTCAGGCCACCTTCGGGTTATCTTTGCGTGTCGGGGCGATTCCGGTAGCAGATTTGCGGGCCAAAGGCGCCGACGTTCGGGTTCGCAAATACGAACTCAGCCCAGGAAACCACTTGGCTATGTTCGCCGGGGGCGGCGTCGAGCTTTCCGACGGCTGGTTAAAGAGTGCTCCGCCGGGCAGCCCATATCTGCTGGAGGCTCAATCGGAAGTAGGTGAGCCCAATCTTCAGGGTTTGTCGTGCCGATGGGAACCACTGATCCCCCGAAGGGGGCGCATGATGACCATCATGGTTCAAGGTACCAAGAGCGATCCAGCCGACGAGAACGCCTTGCTTAGCGGCGTCGTACGGAAGATCTCCGATATTCTTGGTCACCGCCTCCAAGAGTCGGCCCCGGCCAGTGTTCACTCGATGACGTTCAGGTGGCCACCGCGAGGCCTCGAACTGGAAGCCCGCGCCACGGCTGGCCGCCAGACGTTCTTGAGGCGCTACGTCGCTGTACTGGCCTCGTCTCTGATCCAGTTCTGGTGCGAACGTTTCGATCGCCGGGCTGGACCCTATAATGCACCTGTCTACCGGGATGAGCTTCGTTCGAATACAGACTTCCGGAAGTATGACGGGGTCCTCCGGATGGTGCTCGATGTGAGCGAAAATCAAGCCGAACTCATCGAGCGGCATCTAGCGCGCGAGCAGGACGCCGGACGGCTGGTATATGGTGTTCACGTAGCTGATGCCGCCTTGATGACCTGCCTGGTGTTCAGCCTCGAAAAAAGCCAGCACGTGCATTTTATCGACGGTTCGGACGGTGGTTTCGCAAGGGCCGCCCAGGAGTTCAAGTCCAGGCTTGGCGCTCGCTCCTTGGTATAAGGCCGTACTTGCGCCGTACGCGTTCAGGCCGTATTGCTTGCGTCATGGCCGAAACCCCGCGTCTTCGCCTGGGTACGCGTGGCAGCCCCCTGGCGCTCGTTCAGGCGCGCGAGGTGCGCGCGCGCCTGGCCGCCGCGCACGCCGAACTGGAACCCGAAGCCGCGGTCGAGATCGTGGTCATCAAGACCACCGGCGATGCGGTCCAGGACCGCACGCTGGCCGAGATCGGCGGCAAGGGCCTGTTCACCAAGGAGATCGAGGACGCGCTCTTGGACGGCCGCATCGACGCGGCGGTGCACTCCATGAAGGACATGGCGACCTGGCTGCCCGAGGGCCTTGCGATCGGCGCCGTGCTGCTCCGCGAGGACCCGCGCGACGCCCTGCTCTCGTCCCATGGCGACAGCCTGGCCGCGCTGCCCAAGGGCGCGGTCGTGGGCACCGCCTCGCTCCGGCGCCAGGCCCAGGTCCTGCTGGCCCGCCCCGATGTCAAAGTCGTGCCGTTGCGCGGCAACGTCCAGACCCGCCTGCGCAAGCTGGCCGAGGGCGAGGTCGACGCGACCCTGCTCGCCGTCGCCGGGCTCAAGCGCCTGGGCATGGCCGATCGCATCACCGCGGTGCTCGAGCCCGAGGTCATGCTGCCGGCCGTGGCCCAGGGCGCGATCGGGGTCGAGACCCGGGCCGACGACGCCGAGGCGAACGGCTTCCTGGAGGCGCTGAACGACCGGACCTCGGCGCTCCGGGTCGCCGCCGAGCGCGCCTGCCTCGAGGTGCTCGACGGCTCCTGCCGGACGCCGATCGCCGCCCTTGCGGAGACGCTCGGCGCCGAAACGGGGGAAGGCGGCATGGAGATCCGCCTGCGGGCGCTGGTGTGCCTGCCCGACGGCAGCCGGGATATCCAAATCGAGAAGGGCTTTCTTCTGGAGAACGGCCTCGACGACCTTCACGGCATCGATTTCGAGAAGGGCTGCTATGTCGGACAGGAACTGACCGCGCGAACCAAATATCGCGG
>JACZWN010000170.1 GCA_022572105.1 Pseudomonadota bacterium
TCTCACCCCTCCACGAATCATGACACAGCAGACTAACCGCTTCCGATTCCTCTGTGAATCCCTCATACCGAGTCATACTTCCGGATTTGGTATCACTCATCGTCGCCCCCTGCTCGTCTTGGCCGGTGATGTCGCGGCCCTTATACCAAAGGTCCTTGATAATGACCCATAGAGACGGTTTCCCAAGGCTTTCGGCCAGGAGCGCGTGGCGTAGCGATGCAGGGCATCGCAAGCCCTGCGCGACGCCGTCCGAAAGCCTTGGGAAACCGCCGTTCCGGTCGGGCAGGCGAACCGCCGGAGGGCGTCGGAAAGCCTTGACGATGTCCCGCATCGCCCGCGGCTTCCCTCCTACCCGCCCGATGGCCCGCCGCATCGCCGGCCCAATCTCTATGGGTCATTATCAAGGACCTTTGGTATTATTGGGGCCGAAGTCTAATAGCCGGCCGGGCGCAGACTACACTCGGCAGGGAACCGCGCGGCCGCGGACGCCGCGGCTCGGGCGTGGCCGGGGGTTACAGCGGGGCAGGGAGCCCGCGGAAACGCCGGAGTAACGCCACAAGTATTTGATTCGGCTATTTGATATTTGGCTATTTGATTGGGCGCGCGAAAGGCGCGCGCCCGGGGCTTGAAGCAACGTCGTTCACCGGACCACGCCCGGGGGCGCGGCCCGACAACAAAAAAACAGGGAGGTGGCATCATGCGTTCCGTTCCGAAGTACAGGGACATGTCCCGGAGAAAGTTCCTCGGCACCACCGTGGCCGGTGTGGCCCTGGCCGGCGTCGTGGCGCCGAACCTGGCGTTTGGCGCGGCCAAGACGGTCAAGGTCGGTTTCCTGGCGCCGCTCACCGGCGAGGTCGCGGCCTGGGGCCTGCCGGGGCTCTACGGCTGCCAGATCTGGGCCGAGCAGGTGAATGCGGCTGGCGGCATCAAGGTCGGCGGCGACAGCTACCAGGTCGAGCTGGTGTCCTACGACAACGAGTACGCCCCCGACAAGGCGCGCACCGGCGCCACCAAGCTGATCCGCGAGGACGGGGTCAAGTTCATCATGATGCTGGGCGGCGACACCTGGCCGGCGGTGCAGCCGATCGCCAACAGGACCGGGATGCTGGTCTCGACGCTGTTGCCGAGCGACCTCTCGCCCGACACCAAGACCCTGATCGCGCCCTGCGAGGTGCATCCGATCTACAACGTCACCGGGGTGCAGTGGCTGGCCGAGAACAAGCCGGACCTCAAGACCGCCGTGATCTGCGCCCAGGACGACGCGCTCGGGCGGCCCTCGGTGGCGACCTACCTGGCCGCCTTCGAGGCCGAGAACATCGAGGTCGTGGACACGGTCTTCTTCGACATCTCGGCGACCGATTTTGCGCCGATCATGACCGGCCTTTTGGCCAAGAACCCGGACATTCTGTGCCTGGACACGGCCTATGCCGACTACGTCCACCCGCTGTGCGAGCAGGCCTATCAGCAGGGCTTCAAGGGCCAGATCATCTCCTGCACCGCGGACTTCTACGAGAAGATCATCGAGAAGACCTCGAAGGAGTTCATGGAAGGCTTCATCTTCCAGTTCCCGGACTTCGACGATCCGGCGCTCAACGGCCCGCGGATCAACTTCACGGACCCGAACGGCTTCTACGCCGAGTACAACAAGCGCTGGCCGGGCGAGTGGGGCGCGGTGTCCTGGGAGTACGCCTCGATCCTCGATCTGTGGCGCGCCGGCGCGGAGAAGGCCGGCAGCGTCGAGCCGACCGAGGTGCTGCCCGCGATGAAGGCCGGCGGCAAGGGCCTGCACGCCTTCGGCGAGGCCGAGTGGTGGGGCAAGGAATTGTTCGGCATCGACAACGCGCTGGTCGGCGACTGGCCGGTGGTGGTGATCGAGAACGGCAAGGCGGTCATCAAGGAGTTCAAGAGCATTCCGGCCTGGTGGCGCAAGCACGGCAAGCTCTTGGTCAAGCACTTCGACAAGATGGGAGAGATGTACTATCAGCGTGGTTAGCGTTTTGCTCCGGGCGGCGCGGCGCTTGACCGCGGTCGCGGATCGTTGCCCGGGGCGTTGATGTATCGGCCGTGACCGGCGCCGAGCGTGGCGCCGGTTCCGGCCGTGACCCCGCCGCGCACCCGGTCGCGCCATGCTCGAACTCCTGCTCCAGACCTCGGTCAACGCGATCTACGCGGCCAGCTACATGGCGCTCATCGCGGTCGGCTTCGTGCTCATCTTCGGCGTCATGGGCGTCATCAACTTCGCCCACGGCGAGCTCTACATGTCCGGCGCCTACGCGGTGGTCTACGTCTACGCGGAGAACCAGTTGCCGTTCTTCCTGGCCGTCGCCGCGGGTCTGGTCTTCGTCGGCCTGCTCGGCCTCCTGATGGAGTGGGCCCTGTTCCGGCCTCTGCGCGACAACCCGCTGGGCGGGCTGATCGCCTCGATCGGCTTCCTCCTGATCCTGCAGACGCTCGCGGTGCTCGGCTTCGGCGTGCGCATGGAGCACATCCCGCCGCCGACCCGGGAGATGCTCAACGTGTTCGGCATCGAGGGCGTGGTGCTGTCGGTGCAGCGCCTCTACGTGATCGTCGCGACGGTGCTGCTGCTCGGCGCGCTGTGGGTCTTTCTGCGCCGTTCCAAGTTCGGCGTCGCGCTCCGGGCCTGCGCCCAGGACGCCGAGGCCGCCGCGCTCCAAGGCATCTCCATGAACCAGGCCGCGCGCATCGCCATGTGCATCGGCGCGGCGCTGGCCGGCATCGCCGGCGCGCTTACCGCGCCTTTGGTCCGGACCTATCCCTTCATGGGCCATTCGGTGATCGTGACCGCCTTTATCATCATCATCGTCGGCGGCATCGGCAGCCTGGAGGGCGCCGTGGTCGCGGCCGTTCTCTACGCCATGGTGCACACCTTCGTGACCACCTTCATCGACGGCGTGATCGCCGACATCGTCGGCCTGCTGCTCATGCTGCTGGTGCTGGTCATCCGGCCGACCGGCCTGTTCGGGATCAAGGACCGTGCGTGACGGCGGCTCGGCGGATCGCGGCAAGGCCTGGGGTTGGCTCGCCGGGCTGGGGCTGCTTTGCGCCGCGCTTATCGCCCTGCCGCACCTTTTGAGCTACTCGCAGCAGGAGATCGCGGTCTTCCTGGTGATCAACGTGCTCCTGGTGGTCAGCTACCGTCTGCTCACCCTCACCGGCGAGTGGTCGTTGGGGCACGTCGTGATCATGGGGGTCGGCGGCTACGCCAGCGCGCTCTTCACCAAGGCGCTCGGCGTGCCGGTGCCGCTCGCCATGCTGCTCGGCGCGGCGAGCGCGGCGGCCACCGCCTTCGTGCTCGCCTTCCCGCTGTTCCGCATGAAGGGGTTCTATTTCCTGATCGGCTCGTTCGCCGCCGGCGAGGTGATCCGGCTCTTGTGGAAGCGCTTCCGCGTCCCCTTCGGCGGGCCCAAGGGACTCAAGCTGATCCCGTCGTTCCCGGACCTCGAGATCGGCGCGCTCACCATCGATTTCTTCGAGCCGGTCAACTACTACTATCTGTGCCTGCTGGTGGTCTCCATTTCGGTGTTCATCCTGTACCGCCTGGAGCGCTCGCGCATCGGCCTGACCTTCCACGCCGTGCACTGGCAGGACAGCCTCGCCGAATCGGTCGGGGTCAGCACCTGGCGCTACCGCACGCTGGCCTTCGTCATCGCCTCGTTCTTCGCCGGGCTTTCCGGCGCGCTACTGGCCCACTACATCGGCACGGTCAACCCCAACCGCTTCGACGTCGGCGAGATGGTGTTCGTGCTGATTTGGGCGATCGTCGGCGGCACCGCGACCATCTACGGCCCGATCCTGGGGGTCGTGGTGCTGACCATCATCAACGAGGTCGTGCTCCGCCAACTCGGCTTCGATCAGATGCGCCCGCTGTTCTACGGCGCCATCCTGATCGCCTCGATCCTGTTCCTGCCCCAAGGGCTGGAGAGCCTGGTCGGGAAGGCGAGGGAGGCTTGGGCGGGGAGGGGCGGAGGCGCGGGGCCGGAGGACCAGCGGTTCGGCGCGCAGTAGGGGCCGCGGCGCCCCTGCCGGCTATACCCCCGCCGCGAGGCCGGCGTTGTAGCGCGTTTCCGCCTGGCGGAAGACGGCGCGGGTGTGGTCCATGTCCCAGGGTTGCTCGGTCAGGGTTTCGTGATCCCACTGGCTGCGCGGTTGCGGCGGGTTGAAGAAGTCGCCGCCATAGACGTGAAGCGCGCTGGTCATCTTGGTGATCGGGTTGGCCACGGAATGAATGATGTCGCGGCCCAGGGTCGCCACCTGTCCCGGCCCCATGGAGTCCGCACCCGCGGCTTCGATGCCGGGGCCCGGACCGTTGCCGGCGGCGTTGCCGCCCTCGGGGAGACGGCGCCAGAACATGTTGTCCTCGCGACCAGAGTAGATGCCGACGACGGCCAACATGTTGTGGTTATGGGGCAGCAGGGTCATGCAGGGCGCCCAAACGAAATTGATCACCGTCGCGTCGTCGCCGCTATACAGCGGAAAGACGCCGGCCTTGGTCGGCTCTCCAAGCTCGGAGATGATGCCGGCAGGGTCGCCGACCGCTTCCAGCACGATCTCACGGACCGCCTTCTGCCCTTCCCGTACGGCCCGTCGACAGTCTTCGACAAAGCGATCCTTTTGAAACATCCGGCGATCCTCTCCAACGCGCCGCCAAGGCGGCCAAACCGTTTCGTGATACCGAACGAGTTTACCGCGCCAACGGATATCGCACTACCGTTCTCTGCGGCACGGTTCACCGTCACATCGAACAGATCTGCAAGGCTTGGACGGCCTAAGCGTCAAGCACGGCGTTCCAGGCCGGGCGCGATCAGACACACGGCCGCCAATAGCTTGCGCGCGTCGGTGTAGCCTTCCGGGCGCTCCTTGGCCCAGCGCGCCAGGCGCTCCTCCCCGCCCTCCCGGCCGTCGCGGAGCGCGAGCAGCGCGGCGCGGCCTTCGGCGGCGAGGGCTTCGTAGCGTTCGCGCGAATGATGCGCGTAGCCGCCCGGGTGCTTGGCTTCCAGGCGCAGGTGGAAGGTCGAGGAGCGGGCGCGCCGTTCGGGCGCGAGCGCGGCGACCCAGGGACCGCTCGCGTCCCAGGCGAGCAGCGCTTCCTCGAACAGCCCGCGCGCGGCCTGTCCGCGCCCGGCGCGGCGCAAGCCGTGGGCCTGGTTGGCCAGGCTGGCGGCCAGGCGCGGGTCGTTGCCGGCGAAGGCCTCGCGCGCCAGGCGCAAGCCCTCGGCCCAGAGCGCCGCGGCCGCGTCGTGCCGCCCCGAGGCATCGTGCTCCGCGGCTTCGGCCTGCCGGGTCTCCCAGGCGAGATCGGTTTCGGCCCAGCCGGCGCGGATGAGCGCCTCCAGCGCGCGCGGGTCAACCACCGAGGTAGGCGCGCCGGACATGGTCGTTCTCGTGCAGGTCGGCGGCGGCGCCCTCGAGCGCGATCGAGCCGGCTTCCAGCACGTAGGCGTAATCGGCCAGGCGCAGCGCCATCTCGGCGTTCTGCTCGACCAGAACCACGGGCACGCCGCGCTTGTTGATCTCGACGATGATCTTGGCGATTTCGCCGACCATGATCGGCGATAGGCCGAGCGAGGGCTCGTCGAGCAGAAGCAGCTTGGGCCCCGACATCAGGGCCCGGCCCATGGCGAGCATCTGCTGCTCGCCGCCCGAGAGCGTCTTGGCCCACTGGCCGGAGCGCTCCTCGAGGCGCGGGAAATGCCCGAACACGGACTCGAGATCGCGCGCGATGCCGGCCGTGTCATGGCGCAGGAAGGCGCCGATATTCAGGTTCTCCAGGACCGTGAGCTCGGGGAAAACACGTCGCCCCTCGGGCACCTGGGCGATGCCGAGGCCGACGATCTTCTCCGGCGCCAGCCCGTCGATCCGGTGGCCGTCGTAGCGGATCTCGCCCGAGGTCAACCCGGTCAGTCCGGAAATGGCGCGCAGCGTCGTGCTCTTGCCGGCGCCGTTGGCGCCGATGATGGTGACGATGCCGCCCTCAGGCACGGCCATGGAGATGCCCTTGAGCGCCGCCACCTTCTTGTAGTGGACGACCGCCTGGTCAACTTGCAGCAGCATCGCCCGAGGCCCCCAGATAAGCTTCGATGACGTCGGGATGGGCGCGAATCTCGGCGGGCGAGCCCTCGGCCAGCAGGCGGCCGAAGTTGAGCACGGTGATCCTGTCGCACAGGCCCATGACCGCCTGCATGTCGTGCTCGACCAGCAGCAGGGTCACGCCCCGGGCGCGCACGCGGCGCACCAGCTCCATCATGTGCCGCGTCTCCTCCGGGTTCATGCCCGTGAACGGCTCGTCGAGGAGCAGGAGATGGGGGTCGGCGGCCAGCGCGACGGCGACGCCGAGCACGCGCTGCAGGCCGTGCGGCAGGTCCGAGGCCAACGCGTCCCTGCGCGCGGCAAGGCCCATGAACTCGAGGATCTCCAGCGCCTTGGACTCGGCCTGGCGCTCGACCCCGCGGCCGGTGCCGAGGATGGCGCTCACGAAGTTGACGGGGGCGTGCAGGTGGCAGCCGACCAGCACGTTCTTGAACACGCTGAACTCCTGGAACAGAGTCGTCGACTGGAACGTGCGCACCAGGCCGCGCCGGGCGATCTGGTTGGTGCTGAGCCCCGCGATCGCCTCGCCGCGATAGCTGATGCGGCCCGCCGTCGGGCGGTAATAGCCGGTGATCACGTTGAAGATGGTGGTCTTGCCGGCGCCGTTGGGGCCGATCAGGCCGCGGATCTCGCCCTCCTCGACCGCGAAGCTGAGATCGCTTACCGCCGAGAGCCCGCCGAAGCGGCGCGTCAGATTGTCGACCTCGAGCAGCGGCATTCCCGTCTCCTGCCGGTCTTCTTCGTGCTTGGTGCCATGTTACCGTTGCGCCGCGGCCGAGGATAGCGGCTCATACCAACCGGTTGGACTCAATCCTCGAGTCCGGAACGGAGCGCGGCCAGGACCTCGTCGAGCGGTGCGTCCAGGGCGTTGTGGGGGATCCTGAGCTCGGGCCGGCGGAACAGGCGGTTGGAGGTGAGCCTGGCCCGCTCGGCCCGCGGCAGGGCGCTCAGAAATCCCTCCGGATCTCGCAGGCTCAGCGTGATGAAGGCCTGTATGCGGCTGCCGCTGGTGTAGACCGAGTCAATCGCCGCCCAGGGTACCGCGGCGATGTCCCAATCCCGAAACCATACGCCGTCCCGGTCGAGCACCAAGCGCGGCCGTTGGTCGCGCGCACTGCGCATAACCACGGCCAGGACGCCCGCCGCCATAACCAAAACCACGGCGCCCACCAGTTCC
>JACZWN010000171.1 GCA_022572105.1 Pseudomonadota bacterium
GCCTTGCTGAGCGGCGTGCTCAACTCGCTCTACAAGTTCGCCGCCGCCGCCGCCGCGCCGATCCTGCTCAACATCTTTTTCATCTTTGCGCTGGTCGTGGTGCTGCCGCTTACCGGCGCGCCCGGGCCGGTGCTCGCTTGGACCGTGGCGGCGGCCGGGTTCGGTCAGTTCCTGTTTCTGCTCGCCGCCTGCCACCGCGCCGGCATGGCGCTCAGGTTGCCGCGCCCGCGCCTGACGGCGGGCGTGCGCCGGCTGCTCAAGCTCATCGGTCCGGGCGTACTCTCCGCCGGGGTCCTTCAGATCAACCTCATGATCGGCACGATCATCGCCTCGCTCCAGGCCGGCGCGGTGTCCTACCTCTATTACGCCGACCGGGTCTACCAACTGCCGCTCGGCCTGATCGGGATCGGCTTGGGCGTGGTTCTGCTTCCCCATCTGACGCGCAGCTTGCGCGGCGGCGCCGAGGCCGAGGCCATGCGGACGCTCAACCGGGGCCTCGAGCTGTCCATGCTGCTGACCCTGCCCGCCGCGGTCGCGCTCGTGGTGGTTTCCTGGCCGATCGTGATCGTGCTCTTCGAGCGCGGCGCCTTCGACCGGGCGAGCTCGGAGGCGACCGCGCTCGCGCTCATGGCCTTCGCCGCCGGGCTGCCGGCTTATGTGCTGGTCAAGGTCCTGCAGCCGGCCTTCTTCGCGCGCGAGGACACGGTGACGCCGTTCAAGATGGCGGCCGCCACCGTGGCCGCCAACGTTGCGCTCAGCCTGATCCTGTTCTGGCCGCTGGGGCACGTCGGCATCGCGCTGGCGACCGCGCTCGCCGCCTGGCTCAACACGGTGCTGCTCGCCGTCGCCCTGCGCCGGCGCGGGTTCCTGACCCTGGACGCGCGGCTGAAAGGCCGCCTGCCGCGCGTGGCGCTCGCCAGCCTGGTCATGGGGTTGGCGCTCTGGGCGGCCGCGCGCTGGCTCGGGCCCTGGTTCGAGGCGGCCCTCGGGTGGCGCATCGCCGGCCTGGCCATCCTGGTGGGCGGCGGGTTGGCGCTCTACGCGGGCCTCGCCTATGGGCTGCGCGCGGTCGACCGCGCCGAGCTCGCCGCGCTGCTCAGGCGGCTGCGCAAGGGCGCGACCGGTGCCGATGAGGCCGCGCCGCCCCCTTGACCCTGCCCCGGGTTGCGGCGATAACGCCGCGGCCCGCGTATCGGACGCGGGCCGATGGACTTTGGGTAACGGTTCATGAAGCGCATCTTTTCGGGCGTGCAGCCCACCGGCAGCCTGCATCTCGGCAACTACCTGGGCGCGATCCGCAACTTCGTCGGCCTGCAGGACGACTTCGAGTGCATCTATTGCGTCGTGGACATGCACGCGATCACGGTCTGGCAGGACCCGCAGGCGCTGAAGGCCAACACCCGCGAGGTCACCGCCGCCTATCTGGCCGCCGGCATCGACCCCAAGCGCTGCATCATCTTCAACCAGAGCCAGGTCGCCGCGCATGCGGAGCTGGCCTGGATCTTCAACTGCGTGACCCGGCTCGGCTGGCTCAACCGCATGACCCAATTCAAGGAGAAGGCGGGCAAGCACCGCGAGAACGCAAGCTCCGGGCTCTACGTCTACCCCAACCTCATGGCGGCCGACATCCTGGCCTACAAGGCGACCCACGTGCCCGTCGGCGAGGACCAGAAGCAGCACCTGGAGCTGACCCGCGACATCGCCCAGAAGTTCAACAAGGACGTCGGCGTCGAGGTCTTCCCGCTGACCGAGCCACTCATCTTCGGAGAGGCGACCCGGGTCATGTCGCTACGCGACGGCGCCAGGAAGATGAGCAAGTCGGAGCCCTCCGACATGAGCCGCATCAACATGACCGACGACGCCGACCTGATTGCCAAGAAGATCCGCCGGGCCACCACCGATCCGGACCTCTTGCCGGGGCCCGAGGTCCTGGACGAGCGCGGCCGGGTGCCGGAGGCGGCGCGCGCCGCCCGGCCCGAGGCTTACAACCTGCTCGGCATTTATGCCGCGCTCGCCGAGAAGCCGATGGCCGGGGTCCTGGCGGATTTCAGCGGCGCCCAGTTCTCCCGCTTCAAGGCGGCGCTCACCGATCTCGCGGTGGCCGTGCTCGGGCCGGTCGGGGACGAGATGCAGCGCCTCTGCGCGGATCCGGCCGCCGTCGATGCGGTGCTACGCGACGGCGCCGAGCGCGCGCGCGCCATCGCCGACCCGATCCTGGACGAGGTCTACGACGCGGTCGGGTTCCTGAGGCCGTAGCCGTCGTCGACACGATCTCTTTTCACGTTCGGCCTCTTTTCACGTTCGGCGAACGTCCTTTGTCTTGAGTCGAGGCGCTTCGGCGGGTTTTTTCGCCAAAAACCGCAACAAACCCGCGCTAAGGCATTGGCGGACCGCGATCTTGGCGGTAATCTGTGACCACCGGCGTCCGCGGACCCGCGCGCGCCGGTTTTGCCGTTTCCAGGACGCGAAGGCCGCCATGCCGCTGCCGCGCCGAGCCGCCGAAGACTGATCGCGCCGCGATGCAGATCTACCTGCCCATCGCCGAGATGTCCTTGAACGTCTTTCTGCTCCTCGGCATGGGCGGGGTCGTCGGGTTTCTTTCCGGCCTCTTTGGGGTCGGCGGCGGCTTTCTCATGACCCCGCTGCTCATCTTCATCGGCGTGCCGCCGGCGGTCGCGGTCGGCACCGAGGCGAACCAGATCGTGGCCGCCTCGGTCTCGGGCGTGCTCGCGCACTGGCGGCGCGGCAACGTCGACGTGAAGATGGGGCTGGTGCTGCTGCTCGGCGGCCTCGCCGGCTCGACGCTCGGCGTCATGCTGTTCTCCTTCCTGCGCGGGCTCGGCCAGATCGACCTGGTGATCTCGCTCTCCTACGTCGTCTTCCTGGGCACCATCGGCAGCCTGATGCTGTACGAGAGCATGCGCGCCATGCGCCGGCGCAAGACCGCGCCGGGCCAGCGCATGAAGCTGCACCAGCACACCTGGGTGCACGGGCTGCCGCTCAAGATGCGCTTTCGCCGCTCGAAGCTCTACATCTCGGCGCTCTTGCCGTTTACGGTCGGATTTTTGGTCGGCGTACTGGCCGCGATCATGGGCGTGGGCGGGGGCTTCATCATGGTGCCGGCCATGATCTACCTGCTCGGCATGCCGACCGCGGTGGTGATCGGCACCTCCCTGTTCCAGATCATCTTCGTGACCGCGAACGTGACCTTCCTGCAGGCCTACGCCAACCAGACGGTCGACGTGGTGCTCGCGCTCATGCTGCTGACCGGCGCGGTGATCGGCGCCCAGTTCGGCGCGCGCGCCGGCGCCCGGCTGCGCGGCGAGGAGCTGCGCGGCCTGCTCGCGCTCATGGTGCTCGCCGTCTGCGGCAAGCTGTTCTTCGATCTCCTGGTCACGCCGGACGACCTCTACTCCCTGGGCGTGGGCCAATGAGGCGCGGGCGCGCAGTTTGCCACCTGGGCCTCTCCACGGCCTGGCTGCTGCTGGCCCTGTCCAGCCCAGCGCGGGCCACATCGGATGTTCTGGTCGTCGATCTTTCCCAGGAGACGGTTGCCATCACGACCGGGTTCGCCGGCACCGACGTGCTGCTGTTCGGCGCCATGGAGGGCAAGGGGGACGTGGTGGTCATCGTGCGCGGGCCGGACCGCCCGGTGGTCGTGCGCCGCAAGAGCCGCGTGCTCGGGGTCTGGGTCAACACGGCCAAGATGACCTTCGAGCGGGCGCCCAGTTTCTATGCCATCGCCAGTTCCCGGCCGCTCGCCGAGATCGCCCAGGAGACCGTGCTCGCCCGGGAGCAGATGGGACTCGATCACCTGCGCCTGGATTTGCCCCGGGCCAAGGCCTCGGAGAACGTGGCGGCGGAGTGGCGCGCCGGATTGATTCGCAATCATCAAAGACTCGGGCTCTATCGATCCGAGATCAGGCCCATCACAATCCAGTTCGACCGCTTGTTCCGCGCCGAGTTAACTCTGCCAGCCAACGTGTCCACCGGTAAATACCAGGTGCAGGTCTATCTCTTCAGGGACGGGCGGGTCGTTTCCGCACGGATCAGGGGGCTGGAAGTCGAGAGAATCGGCGCCGAAGCGGTGATCTACGACTTTGCGTACCAGAAATCGGCGCTCTACGGCCTGATTGCGATCCTGGTGGCGTTGATGGCAGGATGGGTGGCTCACTTGGCATTCCGAAAGGCGTAACCGGCCGATGGGCGAAACCGCCGACGAGACCCGAGCCCCGAGAGACTCCTCCGGCCGCGTGTTCCTGGTGATCGTGGACGAGACCGAGGAGATGGAGGTCGCCCTGCGCTTCGCCTGCCGCCGGGCGCGCCACACCGGCGGCCGGGTCGCCCTGCTCTACGTCATCGAACCGGCCGAATTCCAGCACTGGATGGCGGTCGAAGACCTGATGCGCGAGGAGGCGCGCAGCGAGGGCGAGCAACTGCTGCAGAAACTCGCCGCCCGGGTCAACGAGCTGGTCGGCTCCATCCCCATCCTCTATGTCCGCGAGGGCAAGGTGCGCGACGAGCTGTTCAAGCTACTCGATGAGGAGCCACGCGTCTCGATCCTGGTGCTGGGCGCCAATCCGGGCTCGCGCGGGCCCGGGCCGCTGGTCTCGGCGCTGACCGGCAAGATGATCGGCAAACTGCGGATTCCGGTCACCGTGGTGCCCGGGAACCTGGGTGACGAAGAAATCGATTTAATCAGTTAATTATTTGAAATTAAATAACATTCATGCTGGCTGGCGGCTCCGTGGGCCGGACTTGTCGGTGCCGGCGGCTTGAACTCGGTGCCGGAATGGGTCACATATGACTCGCGGGACGGCGGGTTTGGCGCCGCCGCCCCGCACGAGCCTTTTAAGGAGGGCATGGCGGTGTTCATCCAGACCGAAGAGACGCCGAATCCGGCGACCGTAAAGTTTCTGCCCGGCTGCGAGGTGGCCGGGGCGACGACGGCGGACTTTCCCGAGCCCGAATCGGCCGGGCGCTCGCCCTTGGCCGAGCGGCTGTTTACGATCGACGGCATCACGGGCGTCTTCTTGGGCGCCGACTTCGTGACCGTGACCAAGGCCGAGGACAAGGAGTGGTATCTGCTCAAGCCCGCGGTGCTCGGGGTCATCATGGAGCACTTCACCGCCGGACGGCCGGTCCTCCTGAGCGATGTGGCGGAGGCGGCCGAAAACGTCTCCGAAGAGGACAGCGAGGTGGTCGCCCAGATCAAGGAGTTGCTCGATACCCGGGTCCGGCCGGCGGTCGCGCAGGACGGCGGCGACATCGTCTTCCAGGGCTTCGAGGGCGGCGTGGTCTTTCTGCACATGCAGGGCGCCTGCGCGGGCTGCCCGTCATCCACGGCGACGCTCAAGATGGGCATCGAGAACATGCTGCGCCACTACATTCCCGAGGTGCTCGAGGTGCGCGCGGTCACGTGACCGGCCTATTCCTCCGGCAGCGCCCGGCCGTGCATGGCCGGGCGTTCGTTATTTCCGGCCGTGGTTACGGACGGAACCGGCTCCGCGAACGAATGCGCCGGGTCTGTCATACCAACCGCCCATGAAATGGGTCAATATCAAGGGCGGTCGGTATCAGGGCAGCATGTAGAACTGCATCCCCAGCCAGCGCCAACGGCCCTCGGGGCCCGGCATGGTGCAGTTGATGCGCGTGCGCCCGGGCTCGAGCGGGCGCGCCAGCCGCACCTCGAATCGGCGCTCGCCCAGGCGCTCGATGGTGATTTCCCTGGCGCCGGCGAAGCAGTTGAGCGAGGCCAACCGGTCGATCCCCTGGACCACGGTAAAGCCGTAAGGCGGGGGATTGTTGTGCGGCCGCACCAAGGGGTCGGACGGGACCACGCCGGTAACCGGCAGCGGCAGCGAATCGACCACCAGGCGGAAGCGGTCGATCTCGCCGTAGGCCTCGTTGAGCGCGAAGCGCGGCAGGGCGTAGCGGTCGGTGGTGCGCGCCACCGCGCCCGACTGCTGGCCGAACGCCGCCGCGAAGCCGGAGCCGGCAACCAGATCGCGCAGCGCCAGACTGTACTCGCCGTAGGGATAGGCGAAGATCTCGGGCACCGCGCCAAGCTCCTGCCGGAAACGGGTCGAGGCGCGCGCGATCTCGGCCTGGTTCGCCGCGCCGGTCCGGTTGGGCATGTGGCGGCGCGCGGCGCCCCGGTGCCCGACGGTCACGCCGCCCGCGGCCAGCATCTCGCGCAGCTGGTCCCAGGTCATGTAGCCGGCCAGGCGATTGTCGAGCGGATCGGTCGAGGCGAAGACCGTGAACGGCAGGCCGGCGGCGCTGAGCCGCGGCCAGGCCTCGGCGTAGACCGAGGCGACGGCCTCGTCGATGGTGATCCCGACCGTGTGCGCCGGCAGCGCGCGGTCGGCGCCGAGCGCCGCCACGATGTCCGGGACCGGCATGACGTTGTAGCCGCCCGAGACGAGCTCGGCGATATGCGCCTCGAACTGTTCGAGGCGGATGTTCGAGGACGGCGCGCGGGACTCGCCGAAGCGATGGTACAGGATCACCACCGCGCCATTGTCGGCGGGCGGTGCCGCGCGGCTATCCGCCGAGCCGGCAACCAGCGCCGCCGCGGCCGCTAGGATTGCGCCGCCGAGGTGCCGCCGCCGGTCCGGAGCCCTGGACATCGCCGCCCTTGTCCTTGTTTTGCGCCCGCAGTCCTGGGATTCTAAAGCCTGGGATTTTATCGATGCGGCGGCCCCGCGCTCAAGGGGAGTTTCGGGGGGCGCCCGGCGGCGGATCGAGGACCGCGCGGCCGGGCGTTCGATGGCCCGCGCAGCAAGACGAGCCGTGCCAGCAAGACGATCCGTGCCAGCAAAACGACCCGTGCTAGCAAAACGAAAGGAACCCGTGGTGAGCAAGATCCTCAGCGATGCCGGCTTGGACCTCCTGTTCCGCGAGGCTCGGACCCATTCCCATTGGCTCGACGGCGAGGTCGGCGACGTTCTGCTGCAAGCGGTCTACGACCTGGCCAAGATGCCGCCGACCAGCGCCAACTCCAACCCCCTGCGCATCGTCTTCGTGCGCTCGCCCGCGGCCAAGGAACGCCTCAAGCCCGCGCTCATGGCGGGCAACGTGGGCAAAACCATGGCCGCCCCGGCGACCGCCCCCACCGGCTAC
>JACZWN010000008.1 GCA_022572105.1 Pseudomonadota bacterium
CGGGCCGAGGCCGAGGCGCTGCTCGCGCGCGTCTTGCCCGCGAGCGGCGGCGCGGTGCGCCTCGGCGTCACCGGCGTGCCGGGCGTCGGCAAGTCGTGCTTCATCGAGGCCTTCGGCCTGCACCTGATCGACCGAGGACACCGGGTCGCCGTGCTCGCCGTCGATCCTTCCTCGCGACTGAGCCGCGGCTCGATCCTGGGCGACAAGACCCGCATGCAGGACCTGGCGCGCGCGCCAGGCGCCTTCATCCGGCCCTCGCCCGCGGGCGCGACGCTGGGCGGCGTGGCGCGGCGCACGCGCGAGGCCATGCTGGTCTGCGAGGCGGCCGGCTTCGATGTGGTGATCGTGGAAACCGTCGGCGTCGGCCAGTCGGAAACCGCGGTTGCCGAGATGGTGGACATGTTCCTGCTGCTCCTGCAGCCGGGCGGCGGCGATGAGCTCCAGGGCTTCAAGCGCGGCATCATCGAGCTTGCCGATCTGGTCGTGGTGACCAAGGCGGACGGCGAGCTCGAAGCCGCCGCCGGGCGCGCCGCGGCCGAATACCAGGGGGCGCTGCAGTTCCTGCGTCCGCCGAGCCCCGCGTGGCGCCCGCCGGTGTTGCTCTGCTCGGCCGCGACCGGCGCCGGCATCGCCGAGGTCTGGGATGCGGTCGGGCGCTTCCGCGCGGCCATGGAGGATGGCGGGGCGCGCGCCGCCAAGCGCGCCGAGCAGGCCCGGGCCTGGATGTGGAGCGAAGTGAGCGAGACGCTCGTCGCCGCGCTCAGCGCCCGGCCCGAGGTCGCCCGGCAACTGGCCGGCCTCGAGGATCAGGTCCGCGCCGGGACGATCACCCCGGCCGCCGCCGCCGCACGCCTGCTGGAAGCGTTCCGGGGCGGGGAGACCGAGGCAAACCCGTGAGTTCCACCGCGCGGCAGGGTTCTTGCCAGCCCCGCTTTCGCCTTGACGGGACCGGGCCGCTGCCGTACAACCCGGCGCGCGGTCGGGCAGAGTGCTGCCCGGCCTCGTTTTCCTATCCTTGACGTTCTCAGGACGCGGGGTTTTCGAGCACCATGGCACGACGCTGCGACTTCACCGGCCGGGGCGTGCAGGCGGGCAACAACGTCAGCCACGCCCACAACAAGACGCGCCGCCGGTTCCTGCCCAACCTGCAGAAGAGCTCGCTCCTGAGCGACGCGCTCGGCCAGACCGTGCAGGTACGCCTGCGCACCCAGGCGATCCGCACCATCGAGAAGCGCGGCGGCCTCGACGCCTTTCTGCTCTCGACCCCGAACGCCGAGCTCGGCAAGAAGGCGCGCGCCTTGAAGCGCCGCATCCAGAAGGCGCTGGCCGGGCAAACGGCGTCGGCCTGAGGCGCCGCTTCCGGCAAGATTCGGCGAGGCGCGCAGGGCGCCGAGGGCGTTCAGTAGGCGGTGACCTCGCCGACCTCTTCGACGATCAAGGGATGACCGTCGATCTCAGCGGGAAGCCCCGCCAGCGCCTCGGGCGTCTTGCGTTTGACCATGAACACGATCGCCGGCTTGCCCGCGCGCTCGCCGATTCCGACGCCAACGGCCTCGGGACGGCGCATCAGCGCTTCCCGCTGCCGCTCCAATACGTTTTCGATAGCCATGTCGTCCGCAACTTCCATTTGGCCGTCCGCCGCAAGCGAACTGGCAAACAGCAGCACGGCCACGCTGGCGGCCAGCCATGCGTAGCATGGCGCTCCCGCATGTGCAAACGGCCGCCACACCCGGATTAGTCCCAACGCTGGCGCGTCCGCGCTGACCGCACCTTCGTGCCTTCAGTAGTGAATCTCGACTCCCAAGGCGCCCAAGACGAGTTTGATGTGGTTGCAGAACGTTACCGCGAGGCCGCCCGGACCGACGCCGCCCGCGAACAACAGTCCGACCGGGTGGTTCTCCGGATCGGTCGTCACCAACGAGCCGGAATCGCCGGCCTGACTGAAGGCGCCTCCACCAGGGACGGTTACGCGGAACTGGTTGTCGAAGCGAGCGAGTCTGGGTGGGGCGCCGAGGGGCGCATAGTTCACGTTGACCGTGACCCCCACCAAATCGACCGCTCCCTGTGTCCAATCGGTCGTCCGTCCGCTCTTCTGTACCTCCATGCGGATCCCGGCTTTGACATGCGGCGAGGCAAGCTGATCGAGTCTGCCACTCTCGCGCAAGATGCGAGGCTCAACGAATTCGGATTCGGTCGCCGCGGCGATCGCCGCGTCGACCTCGTTCGTCCCGCTGAAATCGATCGGGATGAAGCGGAGAAGTTCTGCGATTGCGTCTTTCGGACAGACCCCGCCATCCAACCTTCCGGGCTGGGCGATCGGCGCCTTCGCCGGGCTGTCATTGACCATGGCGATCACGTGGTTGTTGCTCAGCAGGCACACTTGTTTTTCGTATTTTTTTCCTGCGTCGTCGACCCAACACCCGAGCGTCCCCGCGGCGTTCACGTTGCAGTTAAAGATGGACACGCCGCCCGGCGCTGGCCGGTGCCTGTCCCTGAACTGGTAGGCGACGATTTCTCCGGTCTCGTCGACGTCCGTGGGAATACCATCGACCGCTTCCGGGACCATGGTGGCTTCGCTCAGTCGGTCCAGATCGACCTTCTCGCGCACGAGGACCTTCACCGCCGGACGTCCCGTCGGCTCTCCCTTGGTTATCTTCTCGCCAATGCCAAAGCCGACGATGTTTCCCGGCGCCTCCGGATGTTTGACGGCGGCC
Source organism: Pseudomonadota bacterium (assembly GCA_022572105.1). Lineage (GTDB taxonomy): Bacteria > Pseudomonadota > Alphaproteobacteria > Kiloniellales > J153 > JACZWN01. The sequence continues at coordinate 2,715 of JACZWN010000008.1, forward strand.
TCGGCGATGGCGATGGTCGCCTCCGGCATCAAGCGAGCCGACAGCTGCTCGTAGGCATCGGCAAGTGCGCTGATATCGGCTTTCGTGGCCTTGATCGCTTCAAGGGATTCAACTGTGAGTTCTGGTCGCATGTCCAACCTCCCTACAACGATTATATATCACCACATGTTGTTTCAACTACCATAAGATGGTCCCGCCCAGGAGTCGATATCCTCAATAATGGGTAATCGAAAGTTGAAATATCGAACGCGCACAATCATTAGTATCCGGGAAAATCTGTTAAGGATGTAGAAACGGTGCGCGATTTTAAGGCGTTAGAGTAGAATCGAGGGTGTGAGGCTCTTGCTTTCACCGTCGCCTGAGCCTTCGAACCCACCGCTGGAGGGTTCGAGGGCTGAGGGGTTGCAGTGCCTCGATTGTCTATTTTTCCTGTTACTCCCCCAGCGCGAACATGAGCAGCAGGGTGCGCTGGGTGGCGCGGAAGTTGTCGTCGGAGACCAGATAGAGGAGCGTCTCGCCGGCCGCGCCGCGGCGCACGGCGACGCCCTCCAGGTTGTCCACGGTCAAGGGCGGGCGCAGGACCGCGATCGCCGCGCCGTCGAGGCGCGCGCCCGGGACGATGGTTTGGGCCGCGATGCGCCGCAAGCGGATCGCCACCCCGTCGATGATGTTGAAACTGCGCTCGATCACCAAGAGGTCGCCGTCGGGCAGGCGCGCCGCGCCGCTCGGCCGGAAGCCGCCGCGGCGCCGGTAGCTTAGCTCGGCCCAAGCGCCGTCGCGGCGCAGGTAGGCCGGGCTCTCGGTCTCCTCCCTTCGGCCCTCGGCCAGGGCGAAGAGGGCGCCGTCCGAAAGCGTGGCCAGGGCCTCGATGCCGCTGTTGCCGCGCAGGGCCTCGAGCGCGGACGGGGCGGGCAGCGGCACCGGCTGCCCGGCCAGGGGATCGGCGCCCGCCGGGTAGCGCCAGAGCCGGTGGTTGCGCTCGAAGCCGACCACGATGGCGCCGTCGGGAAGCCGTGTCAGCGATTCGGAATCCCGGTCGCGCTTGCCCTGAAGATGTGCGCCGCCGGGGCCGTGCAGCTCGCCGATCTCGGCTTCGGCCGCGCCGGTCAGGCGCCCGGCCGCGTCGTAGAGCAGGCGCGCCGTGACCCAGTGGCCCTGGTCGCTGACCGCGGTCATGCGGCCGCCGTCCTTGGAAACGAGCAGGCCCGAGAGCCCGCCGAAGCGGGCATCGGACGAGGTCAACTCGAGCCCGCCGCGATACCGGAGCGCCCCGACGCGGGTCCGCTCCGGGTCCCCGGCATGCAGGGGCACGGGCCGGGCGCTCAACGCCAAGGGCTCGGCCGCCGCCGGGTGTGCCACCAGCAGCGCCAGACTCAGCGCCACGCTGGGTAGGGACGAAACGATTCTCATCATGGCCTCGGAGTTTAAGAGGCTTCGGGCGCTTTTCCCAGGCCGCGTGGGCCCCAGCCGCGCGGCTTCACGTTTGCGCGAGAGGGTCTCGCCCGTGCCGGCGTCCGGTTCCATACTCGCGGCCAGACTGCATTCGCCCCAAGACCGATCGAGGGAGGTTTCCGATGACCCAGCTCGCCCGCCGCCGGGTCCTGACCGGCTTGGCCGCCGCGCCCTTGGCCGGCTTCTCGCTGGCCGCGGTGCTCGCCGATCCCGAGCTCGCCCGCGGCGCCGCCCAAGGGCTCGAGGACGTGAGCCTGACCACCCAGGGCGGCAAGCGGGTGAGCGCCGCGCTCGCCGTGCCCGCCGAGGCGCCGGCGCCGGCCGTCCTCCTGGTCCACGAATGGTGGGGCCTGAACGACCAGATCAAGGCGGTCGCGGCCGAGCTCGCGCGCGCCGGCTACCTCGCACTCGCCGTCGATCTCTACGACGGCAAGGTGGCGGAGACCGGCGACGGGGCGCGCAGCCTGATGCAGGCGGTCGATGGGGGCGAGGCGACCGACACGCTGGCCTCCTGGATCGCCTGGCTGCGCGGCCACGCCAAGGCGAACGGCAAGATCGGCACCATCGGCTGGTGCTTCGGCGGCGGCTGGTCGCTCAATGCCTCGATCGCCGCGCCGGTGGACGCGACCGTGGTCTACTACGGCCGGGTCAACCGTTCGGCCGCGGACCTGAAGGCGCTGAAAGGCCCCGTGCTCGGCCACTTCGCGACCCGCGACAAGTGGATCGATGGCAAAATGGTCGGCGGCTTCGAGAAGGCCATGGCCGAGGCCGGCAAGTCCGCCACCAGCCACTGGTACGAGGCCGAACACGCCTTCGCCAACCCGACCGGCGCGCGCTACGACAAGGAGGACGCCCGACTCGCCTGGCGGCGAACGATCGCGTTCTTCGAGGCGAATCTGTAGGGGTGGTAAGTGCGGTCCGGTATTCCTGACCAACGGTTGCGGCGCGACACTCCACGGTCGATTCACGGCCCCCCGACAGCGTCTACCTGCGCGCATCGGCCACGAACGCCAAATAATCAGTGATTTTTGCCCGGCGAAGCCGGAATATGGTGATGACCGTGGTGTTCCCGGCCAAAGGCGGCGGCCTTGGTATTAGGGCACACCGGCGCGAGGGGGGAGTCGGTAGCCGTGTCATCGAAAGCCCGGTCCTTGATCCTGCTCGCCTTTTGCGAGGTGGCGGCCTTGGCGCTCTGGTTTTCCGCAACCGCGGTGCTGCCGTCGCTCCAGGCCGAGTACGACATGGGGCCGACGCTGGCCGCGCTCTACACCTCCGCGGTACAGGCCGGCTTCGTCGTCGGGACGCTGCTCAGCGCCTTTCTCGGGCTGGCCGACCGGCTCGACATGCGGCGTTTCTTCATGATTTCGTGCCTTCTCGCCTCGGGCGCCAACGCCGTCATCCTGCTGGTGGAGCCGACCTCGTTCCCGGTCATTCTCTGCCGCTTCCTGACCGGCGCCGCGATGGCGGGCATCTATCCGGTCGGCATGAAGCTCGCCACCACCTGGGCCAAGGGTGACATCGGCCTCTTGGTCGGGTTTCTGGTCGGCGCCTTGACGCTCGGCACGGCCGCGCCGCATCTCTTCAACGCACTCGGCGGGATCGACTGGCGCTTCACCATCGCGGCGACGTCCTTGGTGGCGTTGTGCGCCGCGCTGGTCATCAACCTGGTGCGGATTGGCCCGAACCTCGTCGCTTCCCCACGCTTCGATCCCGCGATGGCGCTGCGCGCCTATACCAGGCCCGCGCTCAGGCTCGCGAACTTGGGCTATCTCGGCCACATGTGGGAGCTTTATGCCATGTGGGCATGGGTCGCGTTCTTCCTGCAGGCGAGCTTCGAGATGCGCCTCGAAGCGGCGGCGTTCTGGTCGCGGCTGGCCGCCTTTGCCGTGATCGGCATCGGCGGCGCGCTGGGGTCGGTCTTGGGCGGCCTGCTCGCCGACCGGTTCGGGCGCACGGCGTTGACCATGGGCGCGATGGCGTCGAGCGGGGTCTGCGCGATCGTCATCGGCTTCTTCTTCGGCGCCGCGCCTTGGCTGGTGTTCGCGGTCGCCTTTGTCTGGGGCGTCGTCGTGGTTGCCGATTCGGCCCAGTTCTCGGCGTCGATCGCCGAGCTCGCCGAGCCCGGGACGGTCGGCACCATGCTGACCATGCAGACCAGCCTCGGCTTCCTGCTGACGCTGGCCACCGTGCATTTGGTGCCGGCCATGGTCGACGCCGTCGGCTGGCGCTTCGCCTTTGCCGTGCTCGCCATCGGCCCCTTCCTCGGCGTCTGGGCCATGGCCCGCCTCCGCGCCCGTCCCGAATCCCTGCGCATAGCGGGCGGCAGGCGTTAATTCCAGCGGTCCTTGATATCGACCCGTTTCACCGAGGCGCTAGCGGCGCTCGCCCCAACCCGGTGCCCTGCGATTCAGAGACGCGGATCGCGCCTGGCCGGGGCCCATGATCCCGCTTCACAGGGCGTGGGCGGCCGCGGCCCGCAGCGCCTGGAGCCGGGCCCGCAGGGCGGCCTCGGCGTCTTCGACGCCCTCGATCCCGGTCGGCGATTGCTCCTGGCCGGGGGCCACGAAACGGGTCTCCAGATGGAGCCGTGGCGAGCTGCGCAGGGTCTGGTAGACGACGCAGAATCGCTCGGTCAGCTCGATCAGCCGGTCGCGCTCGGCCGGCGTCGCGTCGGTGTCCAGCTCGAAGCGAAGCCGCACGTCGGAGAAACCGACCGCCGCCTCGGGATCGATACCGAGCGTGCCGCGGAAATCGAGGTCACCCTCGGCACGCACCGTGCCGCTCCTGAGCCGGATGTCGAGGGCCGTCGCCACGGCTTTCAGGGTGACGCCGGCGCAGGCCGCCAAGGCCTCCAGGAGCATATCGCCCGAGCAGACGGTCTGCTCGCTCCCGCCCGAAGCCGGATGCAGGCCGGCGTTCACCACCGCGCGGGCCGTGTCGACCTTGCAAACGATGTCGTCTTCGTCGATTCGACCGGTCGCCTTCAGGGTAATCCGCGCCGTCTCCGGCTGTTCGCGGAATCGTGCCTTGAGCGGCGCCTGTTTCGCCCTGAGTTCCCGTGCGTCCATCTGCTCTTCCCTCCACGAGGGCGGGTCGCGCGGCCGGAAACGGGGTCGACGAAGACGAGCCTGTCACAACCACAGGTCTCGGCGGGTCTGCCACTCGCTTTAGCCGCACATTTAACGCGCCCGCAAGCTGAGCCTCAACTCGGCGCTCGAGAAGATGCTATTGACCGGCCTTGCCGCTGTCAAATCGGGCAAAGACGCCGGCTGCCCCCGGCATGGGTGGTAGGCTCCGAGAGAAACGAAGCGAAACGAAACGAAACGGAGAGTGATGATGAAAGCCGTCCTGATGGATGACTACGGCGGGCCCGAGGTGCTGTACCTGGGCGAAGCGCCCGACCCGGTTGCCGGACCCGGCGAGATCGTCGTCGACATCCACGCGGCCAGCGTGAACGCGGCCGACTGGAAGGTGCGGGAGGGCTTCCGCAGGGACGACGTCAAGCTCACATTTCCCCATATCCTGGGGCGCGACTTCTCGGGCGTGGTGCGCGAGGTGGGCTCCGGCGTGACCGACTTTGCCCCCGGCGATGATGTCTTCGCCGTGATCGACCGCGGCCGGGAGGGCGGCTATGCCGAGGCCTTCGCGATCCAAGCCGAGCTCGCCGCCGGAAAGCCGTCCACGCTGAGCCACGCCGAGGCCGCGGCACTCGCGCTCACCGGCCTGACCGCGCTGGTCGCGCTCGAGGACGCCGCGGCGCTCCAGGCGGGCGAGACGGTGCTGATCCACGGCGGCGCGGGCGGCGTCGGCAGCTTCGCCGTGCAGTACGCGAAACACGTCGGCGCCCGCGTCCTGGCAACCGCAAGCGCGCACAACCACGACTACCTGCGGAGCCTGGGCGCCGAGGACGTGATCGACTACACCCGGCAGGACTTCACCGAGGCCGTGTCCGAGTGCGACGTCGTGTTCGACACCATCGGCGGCGAGGTGCACGCGCGCTCCTTCGCCGTGCTCAAGCCCGGCGGGCGGCTGATTCATATCGCGGCCGCGCCAGCGGGTTTCACGGCGCCGCGCGACGACGTGACCGTGATCCGCCCCCACGTCGGCCGCGACCGGGCGCATCTGGAACGGATCCTCGAACTCGTTGCCGAGGGCGCCGTGCGCCCGCCGGAGATCAGGCGCATGCCGCTCGCCGAGGCGGCGGCGGCGCAGGAGCTGAGCAAGACCGGGCACGTGCGCGGCAAGATCGTCTTCGAGGTGCGCTGAGGGGGCCGGAGCCGGGCGGGGGTAACGGCGAGCTTCGCTCGCCGCTAGCGCGTGGCCCCCGCGGCCCGGCCGCGGGTCCGTCCACGGCCGCGCCGTTGCCGGGGCGATGCCTCCGGGCCATCCTCGTCGAACAGCTCGGCCAACTGGTCGATGACCGCGCCGCCCAGTTGCTCGGCGTCGACGACGGTCACCGCGCGCCGGTAATAGCGGGTCACGTCGTGGCCGATGCCGATGGCGATCAGCTCGACCGGCGAGCGGGTCTCGATGGTGTGGATCGCCTCGCGCAGGTGGCGCTCCAGGTAGTTGCCGGGATTGACCGAGAGCGTCGAATCGTCGACCGGCGCGCCGTCCGAGATGATCATCAGGATGCGCCGCTGCTCGCTCCGGCCGAGCAGGCGGCTGTGCGCCCAGAGCAGCGCCTCGCCGTCGATGTTCTCCTTGAGGATGCCTTCGCGCAGCATCAGGCCGAGGCTCTTGCGCGCGCGCCGCCAGGGCGCATCCGCCGGCTTGTAGATGATGTGGCGCAGGTCGTTGAGGCGCCCCGGGTTGGGCGGCTTGCCGGCGGCGATCCAGCGCTCGCGCGACTGGCCGCCCTTCCACATGCGCGTGGTGAAGCCGAGGATCTCGACCTTGACGCCGCAACGCTCGAGCGTGCGCGCCAGGATGTCGGCGCACATGGCGGCCACGGTGATCGGCCGGCCGCGCATCGAGCCGGAGTTGTCGATCAGCAGGCTGACCACCGTGTCGCGGAACTCCATCTCCTTCTCCTGCTTGAAGGAAAGGGAATAGCGCGGGTTGGCGACGATGCGCGCCAAGCCCGCCGAATCCAGCATCCCCTCCTCCAGGTTGAACTCCCAGGCTCGGGTCTGCTTGGCCAGCAGACGGCGCTGCAGCCGGTTGGCCAGGCGTGAGATGACGCCCTGGAGCGCGGCCAGCTGCTGGTCGAGCATCTGGCGCAGGCGGGTCAGCTCGTCGGCGTCGCACAGATCCGCGGCCTCGACGGTCTCGTCGAATTCGGCCGTGAAGGCCCGGTAGGCCTCCGGGTTCACCGCGTTGCGCCGCTCGTCGAAGTTGGGCGGGCGGCCCGGGCGGCCCGGTTCGTCGTCGCCGGCGCCCGGCATCATCTCGCCGTCGGCATCGGCCAGTTGGTCCTCGGCGCCGTCGGCGGCGCTCGCCTCGCCGAGCTGGCCTTCCAAGGCCGCCTGGGCGTCAGCGGCGTCCTGCTCGCCGCCCTCGCCGCGCGCCTGGGAGGAATCGTCCTCGCCGCCCTCGCCCTGGTTCTCGTTGTCCTCCTGGTTCGCCGAATCGTCGTCGGGACCGAGATCGAGGTCGAGGTGGCCGAGCATCCGGCGCACCGTCTCCGCAAAGTCCCGTTGGTCGTCGACGCGCGCGCGCAGCTCCGCGAGGTCCTGCAGGACGCGGGGATCGAGGCTCGGGCGCCACAGCTCGATCATGGCGCGCGCGGCCGGCGGCGGCTCCAGCCCGGTGATCGCCTGGCGCGCGAGCACGCGCAGGACCTCGCTCAAGGGCACGTCCTCCTGGGTCGCGGCGCGGGCGTAGCCGCGGTTGCGGTAGCGCTCCTCGAGCGCCGCGTCCAGGTTGGCGGCGACGCCGGTCATGCGCCGCATGCCGAGCGCCTCGCAGCGGGTCTGCTCGACGGTGTCGAAGACCTGCCGCGCCAACTCGGCGCCGGGGCGCCGGGTCCTGTGGATTTTGTCGTCGTGGTAGCGCAGGCGCAGTGCGATGGCGTCGGCCTCGCCGCGCACGGTGGCCGCGTCCTCGGGCGGCAGGTCGCGCGCCGGCAGCGACAGCCGCGCCTCGGTGCCGACCAGGCCCTGGCCGCTCGGGGTGAAGCTCGCGGTGATGTCGTCGCGCCCGGCGATCGCGCGGATCGCCGCGCCGGTGGCGCGCCGGAACAGTTCGATCGGGCTTTCGGTCTCGCTCATGCCCGGGATACCTCCTGCCGGGCGGTCCCTGCCGCGCCTAGACGAGCGTCGCCTGGATACCGCTCTCGGGCAGCTCGGTGCCGAGGCAGCGCTGGTAGTACTCGGCGACCACGGGGCGCTCGACCTCGTCGCACTTGTTGAGGAAGGTGACCCGGAAGCCGAAACCGACGTCGTCGAAGATCTTGGCGTTCTCGGCCCAGGTGATGACCGTGCGCGGGCTCATCACGGTCGAGATGTCGCCGTTCATGAAGCCGCTGCGGGTCAGGTCCGCGAGCGCCACCATGGCGGCGACCAAGTCGCGCCCCTCCTTGGTCTCGTAGTCCGGGCACTTGGCGAGGACGATCTTCTCCTCCTCCTCGTGGTCCAGGTAATTGAGCGTCGCGACGATGTTCCAGCGGTCCATCTGGCCCTGGTTGATCTGCTGCGTGCCGTGATACAGGCCAGTGGTGTCGCCGAGACCGATGGTGTTGGTCGTGGAGAACAGCCGGAACGCGTCGTGCGGCTTGATCACGCGGTTCTGGTCGAGCAGGGTCAGGCGTCCGTCGACCTCGAGCACGCGCTGGATCACGAACATGACGTCCGGGCGCCCGGCGTCGTACTCGTCGAACACCAGCGCCATCGGCCGCTGCAGCGACCACGGCAAGAGCCCCTCGCGGAACTCGGTGATCTGCTTGCCGTCCTTGAGCACGATGGCGTCCTTGCCCACCAGATCGATGCGACTGATGTGGCTGTCCAGGTTGATCCTCAGGCACGGCCAGTTGAGCCGGGCCGAGACCTGCTCGATGTGGGTCGATTTGCCGGTCCCGTGATAGCCCTGGATCATGACCCGGCGGTTGTAGGCGAAGCCGGCCAGGATCGCCAGCGTGGTATCGCGGTCGAAGCGGTAGACCTCGTCGAAGTCGGGGACGTAGTCGTTCGACTGAGAGAAGGCCGGGACCTGCATGTCGCTGTCCAGCCCGAAGGTTTGGCGCACCGAGACGGTGATGTCCGGTCCGTCCATCGGTAATTGGGCGCCGTTGTCGGCGTTCGTTGAAGCCATGAAACTCAAGTTCCGTCCAGGACGATGTGGCGTCTCGTGATCGAGGGTACTAAACGATCCGCCCGGTCATGCAAAGCTGATCTTGAGCGCGGCGTAGGCCTGGTTGACGATCTTGAGGCGTTCCTCGGCCTCGACGTCGCCGCCGTTGGCGTCCGGGTGGAGCTGCTTGACCAGGGTTATGTACCGGCTCTTTACGTCCCCGAAGGTTACCGGCTCCTTAAGATCGAGCAGCGCCAGCGCCTTCTGCGCCTCGCTCTGGGGGCGCGGCCGTCCGGCGCCCTGGGTTTCCTCGGAGTAGAACCCGAAACCGTCGTGGATGCGGTAGCCGGTTCCGCGCCCGGCGCGCTGGCCGAACTGGCCGAATGGCCAGCTCGGCCGTTGCCAGACCGTATCGGCGCGCCGTTGGTGCTCGATCTCCTCCTCGCTCATGCCCGCGAAGAAGTCCCAGGCCAAGTTGTATTCGCGCACGTGCTCGAGGCAGAACCAATAGTACTCCTTCAGGCGGTCGCGCGCGACCGGCGCCCGGTGCGCGCCCGGCTCCGGGCAGCCCGGGTGGTGGCAGCGCCGCACGTATTCGAGGGCACGCTCGAAGGGCGCGTTGATATCGGCGGGGACCGGTCGTCGCATGCCTTAAAGTATGGATATAGCGCCGCCCCGAGGCAAGGCGGCCGGGTGGGGGTGCGGGCTAGGTCGAACCAACCGGATAACGCCCTAATAGCCCCGGTCCGGATCGACCGCGTGCAAGAGCGGCCGGCCGGCCTGGTGGCGGCGGATGTTGTCGATGACGAACTCGCTGGCGGTCTTGGCGATGGTCAGGCTCGCGACATGCGGGGTCAGCACGACCCGCGGGTGGTCCCAGAACGGGCTCTCGGGCGGCAGCGGCTCGGTCTGGAAGACGTCCAGGGTGGCCGCGCCGAGCCATCCGGTTTCGAGCGCGGCCAGGAGATCCGCCTCGACCACGTGGGGCCCGCGCCCGACGCTGACCAGCGCCGCGCCCTCGGGCAGCGCCGCGAAGGCGCGGGCGTCCAGGATGCCCGTGGTCTCCGCGGTCAGCGGCAAGAGGCAGACCAGGATGTCGCTGCGGTTGAGGAACGGGATGAAGCCGCCCGGCCCATGGAAGCGGGCGACGCCCGGCAGGTCCTTGGGCGAGCGGCTCCACCCGGCCACGTCGAAGCTCAAGGCCACCAGCTTTTCGGCCACGTCGCCGCCCAGGACCCCGAGGCCCATGATCCCGACCCGCCGGTCCCAGGGCGGCACCTGGTCGATTTCGCGCCAGACCTTGTTGCGGCGCTGTTCGGCGTAGTCGAGCATGAAGCGGTGGTGGTAGAGCACGCTCATCAGCACGAACTCGGTCATGCCGGCGGTCAGGCCCGGCTCGACCATGCGCACGATCGGCACGCCCTTGGGCAGCTCCGGGTCGGAGGCGAGGTGATCGACGCCGGCGCCGATCGAGAAGATCACCTTCAGGTTGGGATAGCTCTTGAGCGCGCCCTTGGGCGGGAACCAAACCAGGGCGTACTCGATGTCGGCCGGGTCGCCGACCTCGGGCCACTGGCGCAGATCCAGGCCGGGGTCGGCCGCCAGCAGCGCGCGCCGCCAGCTATCGCCGCGCCCGGCTTCGGTTTTTAACAGGAGCGCCATGGTGCCTCTTCGACGATGCGGGGATCTGCCAACGCCAATACCAGGAACTACCACAGAGACACTGCCTGTCCGCCTGCCGAAGTCGTACGGTGGATAGGCAGTGTCTCTGTGGTTCGCCTTCCCTGAACGGCCGGTATTACATGCTCACCACGCCGCCTTCAACCGCTTCCAGCTCGAAGGCGGCCTTCATCAGTGCCTGGGTGTAGGCCTCTTGCGGGTCCTCGAAGATCTGTTCGGCAGGACCGTGCTCGACCACGCGGCCGTCGCGCATGACCAGGACCTCGTCGGCGAGGGTACGCACGACCTTGAGGTCGTGGCTGATGAAGAGGTAGGCGAGGCGGTTCTTGTCCTGCAGCTCGCGCAAGAGGTCGACGATCTGGGCCTGGACCGACATATCCAGCGCCGAAGTGGGTTCGTCGAGCACCAAAAAGCGCGGCTTGAGCACCATGGCGCGCGCGATGGCGACGCGTTGGCGCTGGCCGCCGGAGAACTCGTGCGGGTAGCGGTGCCGGCTCTCGGGGTCGAGGCCGACCTCCTGGAGCGCATCGACGATCAAGGCTTCGCGCTGGGCCGGGGTGCCGCCCAGGTCGTGGACCTTGAGGCCCTCCTCGACGATCTGGCCGACCGACATCCGCGGGCTCAAGGAGCCGTAGGGATCCTGGAAGACGACCTGCATCTCGCGCCGCAAGGGGCGCAGTTCCCTGGCCTTCAGGCCCTGGATGACGGCGCCCTTGAAGCGGATCTCGCCGACACTCGAAATCAGGCGCAAGAGCGCCAGGCCGAGCGTCGTCTTGCCCGAGCCGCTCTCGCCGACGACGCCGAGCGTGTGGCCCTCGCGCACCTCGAGCGAGATACCGTCGACCGCGCGCACGTAATCGACGGTGCGCTTCAACAGCCCCTTCTTGATCGGGAAGTGGACCTTGATATTCGCGCCGGCCATGATCACGGGCGCATCCGGTTCCGCCTTGATCGGATCGCCCTTGGGTTGGGCGGCGAGCAGCTTGCGGGTGTAGGCGTGCCGCGGCCGCTCGAAGATGTCCTCGGTCGGTTCCCGCTCGACGATCTCGCCCTCGGTCATGACGCAGACCGTATCGGCCATCTTGCGCACGATGCTCAGGTCGTGGGTGATGAGCAGCAGGGCCATGCCGAACTCGGCCTGCAGCTCCTTGAGCAGCTTGAGGATCTGGGCCTGGATGGTGACGTCGAGCGCGGTCGTCGGCTCGTCGGCGATCAACAGGTCCGGTTCGTTGGCGAGCGCCATGGCGATCATGACCCGCTGGCGCTGGCCGCCGGAGAGCTCGTGGGGATAGGCGCCCAGGCGCTTGGCCGCGTCGGGAATGCCGACCATCTTCAGGAGCTCGAGGGTGCGTTCGCGCGCCGCCTCGCGGCTCAGGCCCAGGTGCAGGATGAGCGTCTCGTTGATCTGCTTCTCGACCGTGTGCAGCGGGTTGAGCGAGGTCATGGGCTCCTGGAAGATCATCGAGATCTCGTCGCCGCGCACGTCGCGCAGCACCTCTGGCGTGGCGCCCATGATCTCGCGGCCCTTGAAGCGGATCGAGCCGGCCGGGTGCTGCGCCAGCGGATAGGGCAGGAGCTGCAGGATCGAGAGCGCGGTCACCGACTTGCCCGAGCCGCTCTCGCCGACCAGTGCCAGGGTCTCGCCCTTGCGGATCTCGAACGAGGCATCCTTGACCGCGTCCACCGGGCCCGCGGGCAGCATGAAGCGCGTGGAGAGGCCGCGCACCGTGAGCAGGGGCTCGGCCATCACCCGGCTCCCTCGGCCGCCTGGGCCTCGGCGGCCTGTTCGGCCGGTGGCGGCTCGCCGACGAACAGCTTGCGCGGGTCGAGGGCGTCGCGCACCGCCTCGCCGATGAAGATCAGCAAACTCAGCATGACCGCGATGGTGAAAAACCCGGTCAGGCCGAGCCAGGGCGCCTGCAGGTTGGCCTTGCCCTGGGCCAGGATCTCGCCCAGCGAGGCCGAGCCCGGCGGCAGGCCGATGCCCAGGAAGTCGAGCGAGGTCAGCAGCGTGACCGAGCCGGCGAGCGTAAAGGGCATGAAGGTGATGGTCGCCACCGTGGCGTTCGGCAGGATGTGACGGACCATGATCATGACATCGGAAACACCGAGCGCCCGGGCCGCGCGGATGTAGTCGAAGTTGCGCACGCGCAGGGACTCGGCGCGCACGACGCCGACGAAACCCATCCAGGAAAACATCAGCAGCAGGCCGAGCAGCCACCAGAAGTTGGGCTCCACGACGCTCGCCATGATGATCAGCAGGTAGAGCGTGGGCAGGCCCGACCAGATCTCCATGAAGCGCTGGAACAAGAGGTCGAGCCAGCCGCCGAAATAGCCCTGGACCGCACCCAAGCTCACCCCGATGAAGGCGCTCACCACGGTGAGCACGAAGCCGAACAGCACCGAGATCCGGAAGCCGTAGATAAGCCGTGCGACCAGGTCGCGCGCCTGATCGTCGGTGCCCAGCCAGTGCTCGGCATCGGGCGGCGCAGGCGCCGGCACGGCCAAGTCCCAGGCCACGGTAGTGTGGTGATAGGGCACGAGCGGCCAGATCATCCAGCCCTCGTCCCCGATCAACGCGGCCATGTAAGGGTCGCGGTAATCGGCCTCGGTCTCGAACTCGCCGCCGAAGGCGGTCTCCGGGTAGGCCGTGAAGATGGGCGTGTAGAGTTCGCCCTCGTGATAGACCAGGAACGGCTTGTCGTTGGCGACGAATTCCGCGAACAGCGTGATGAAAAAGATCGCCAGGAAGATCCAGAACGACCAGTAGCCGCGCGCGTTGGCGCGGAAGTTGTGCAGGCGCCGGCGCGTCAGCGGCGAGATTTCCCGTCCCAGGAAGCGGTCTTCGCCCGATCTGGCTTGGGGCGCGGCGCGCGGCGTCTGGCTCATGTCACGCCCCCACGCGCTCGAAGGTGATGCGCGGGTCGATCACGGTGTACATGAGGTCGCCGATCAGGCCCATCCCCAGGCCCAACAGGGAGAAGAAGAAAAGCGTTCCAAACATCACCGGATAGTCGCGCGCGAAGGCGGCCTCGAACCCGAGCAGACCCAGGCCGTCGAGCGAGAAGATGATCTCGATCAGCACCGAGCCGGTGAACAGGATGCTGATGAAGGCCGAGGGGAAGCCGGCGATGACGATCAGCATGGCGTTGCGGAAGATGTGGCCGTAGAGCACGCGCCCCTCCGAGAGGCCCTTGGACTTCGCGGTCACCACGTATTGCTGGTTGATCTGGTCCAGGAACGAGTTCTTGGTCAGCATGGTCAGCGTCGCGAAACCGCCGATCACCATGGCGGTGATCGGCAGCACCATGTGCCAGAGGTAGTCGAGGACCAGCTCCGGCCACGGCATCTCGCGCCAGTTCTCGGAGACCAGGCCGCGCAGCGGGAACCAGTCGAAATAGCTGCCGCCGGCGAAGACGACGAGCAGGATAACCGCGAACAGGAAGCTGGGGATCGCGTTGCCCACGATCACGACGGCGCTGGTCCAGATGTCGAAGCGGCTGCCGTCGCGCACGGCCTTGGCGACGCCCAAGGGGATCGAGATCAGATAGACCAAGAGCGTGGTCCAGATGCCGAGCGAGATCGAGACCGGCATCTTCTCGATCACCAGCTCCACCACGGGCCGGTCGCGGAAGAAGCTGTCGCCGAAGTCCAACGTGATGTAGTTGCCCATCATCTTTATGAAGCGCTCGTGCATCGGCTTGTCGAAGCCGAAGCGCACCTCGAGTTCCTTGATGAATTCGGGATCCAGGCCCTGGGCGCCGCGATAGCGGCCGGGGCCTCCGTCTTGCATCTGCGTTACCGCCAGCGTGTCGCCGGTGCCGGTGCGCGTGATCCGCTCGGTGATCGAGGTGCCCTCGCCGGTCAGTTGCGCGATGACCTGCTCGATCGGGCCGCCCGGCGCCAGTTGCACGACCACGAAATTGATCACCATGATGCCGAACAGGGTCGGGATCATGAGCAGGAGGCGGCGGGCGATGTAAGCGGTCATGGGCGGGTCAGCCTCGAACCTGCGGCCCGTGCAGGGCGCGGCGGAACACGAAGAAGCCGGCGAGCAGCAGGCCGGCGATCACGGCCAGCGTGGTCGCGAGGCCGGGCCGGCCGCCGCGGTCGAGTTCGGCGGTCGGCGGTTCCGCTACCTTGCGCTCTTCGAGCCTGGCGGCCTTGACCGGATCGAGCCACCAGTTGTCGGTGGAGGTGCCGAAGCGCGCGAGCTTTTCCGGCCGCGAGAACTTGTCCCAGTAAAGGAGCCGCTGCTTGCGCAGGTGCCAGTTCGGGATCACGTAATGGCCCCAGAGCAGCACCCGGTCGAGCGCCCGGGTCCGAGCGATCAGAGACTCCCGGGTCGGCGCCACGATCACCAGCTCGATCAGCTCGTCGATCACCGGATCCTTGATCCCGGCGAAATTGCGCGAGGCCGACGAATCGGCCGCGACGCTGCTCCAATAAGCCCGCTGCTCGTTGCCCGGCGAGTCGGATTGGCCCCAGCCGGCGACGATCATGTCGAAGTCGAAGGAGCGCAGCCGGTTGACGTACTGGGACTGGTCGACCAGGCGCAGCCGGGCGTCGATGCCCAGGCGCGTCAGGTTGCGCACGAAGGGCAGCATGACGCGCTCGAACGCCGGCGAGACCAGGAGAATCTCGAAGGCCATCGGTCTCTTGGTCTCGGCGTTGACCAGCTTCATGTCCTCGACCACCCAGCCGGCCTGCGCGAGAAGTTCGAAGGCGCGCTTGAGGTTGTCCCGCGGCCAGCCGGAGCCGTCGGTCCCGGGCACCCAATAGGGCGTGGTGAAGACCTCGTCGGGCACGCGCCCCCGGTAGCGCTCGAGGATCTCCAGTTCCTCGCCTTGGGGCAGTTCGGAGCTGGCCAGCTCGGAGTTGGAGAAGAAGCTTTTGGTACGTGTGTACTGGCTGAAGAAGATGTTGCGGTTGGTCCACTCGAAATCGAAGGCGAAGGCGAGCGCCCGGCGCAGGCGCCAGTCCTGGAACATCGGTCGGCGGGCGTTCATGACGAAGGCGCTCATGCCGGTCGGCCTTTGATGGGGGATCTCGACTTTCTGCAGCCAGCCCTCGCGCACCGGCGGCACGTCGTACTCCAGTGCCCAGGCCTTGGCCTGGTTCTCGTCGTGATAATCGATGTCGCCGGACTTGAGGGCCTGGCGGATGACGGTGTCGTCGCGGAAGTACTCATAGCGGATGCGCTGGAAGTTGGCGCGCCCGCGGTTGACCGCCAGGTCCTTGCCCCACCAGTCCTCGACCCGCTCGACCACGACGTAGCGGCCGGCCTCGAAGTCGACGATGCGGTACGGACCACTGCCGAGCGGCGGCTCCAGGGTGGTCTTCTCGAAGTCGCGCCCCTCGGCCTCCCAGTAGTGCTTCGGCAGGATCGGCATCTGGCCGATGATTAGCGGCAGCTCCCGGTTGCCGGTTTCGGTGAAGGTGAACCTGACCCGCCGCTCACCGACCTTCTCCGCGTTCGCGACGCTGCCGTAGTAGAATCGGTAGAAGGGATGTCCCTTGGTCTTGAGCGTCTCGAACGACCAGATCACGTCGTCCACGGTGATCGGCTTGCCGTCGTGCCAGCGCGCCTCGGGTCTCAAGTTGAAGATCACCCAGGAACGATCCTGCGGCCATTCGACGGTCTCGGCAATGAGACCGTATTCGGTGAACGGTTCGTCGCCGCTATGGATCAACAACCTCTCCACGGACCAGCCGGCGCCCGCGTTGCCCTTGGGAATGTAGGGGTTGAAGCTGTCGAAGGTGCCGCGCTCGGCCAATCGGATCGTGCCGCCCTTGGGCGCCTCGGGATTGACGTAGTCGAAGTGGGTGAAGTCGGGCCCGTATTTGGGCTCGCCGTGCATGGCGATGGCGTGGGCGACATGCACGTGATCGGGGTCGCCGGGCCGCTCGTCGGCCCGGGCCGTGAAGGCAAAGCAAAAGCTCAGTCCGAACAGGACCGCGACGAAGGAGCGCATGGCCTCCGGCAACAGGCTAGGGCGGCGCCTACTCGAGCCGGCGCGCATTTATGGAACGGCTCACTCACCTAGACCATTTTCATCCGGCGTCGGTCAAGACGTTGTGACCGGGGGTGGTGGGTCAGTTTGAGACGTAGAATATGCTAGACGGCTTGACGGATCATTTTTTGCAGTTGGATTCGACTTCAACACAGCGCGCGACGGTGTCTGAAACGGCGTTGGTAACTAAGTCGAAGATGCCGCTGAGTGAGCCGCCTAGAAGGTTGAACGCCGCGATCGCGGCAACCGACGCAAGGACTGCAATTAGTCCATATTCGATTGCGGTGGCCCCGGAGCGGTCCTCAATCAGGCAATAGAAAGACGAACGCCTAAAAAAGGCCGCGCAACAGCCGCCATTCGTGCGGGAAGTCAGACTGTGCCTCAACGAGAACATAGCCATTTCCTCGGGCTTTGCCGTGCAATGGCCACCTTAAACCAGAGACCATTCTGTCAACTGAAGGTTAAGAAAACATTTAAAAAGCGTTTAAAAATGGACGCCTAGTTGTGATGTCTCAATAGGTTGTTCATTCGATCCACCCCTGAGAAGCTGAAGTTTGGAAAAACAGAAGCTTAACCGAGGAGGACCGAATGAACGTCCATAAGAATGCTCGCCTGACGCCCCGAGGTCGAGAGGTATTGATCTCTCGCCTGAAGCGCGGAGAACACCCCCAGGACGTGAGCGCGGCCATGGGCGTTAGCGTCGGCACCGTCTACAAGTGGCGGCGGCGCTATCGCGCAGAGGGCCTTGCCGGGCTTCTGGACCGCTCATCGAGGCCGAAGGCCAGTCCCAACAGAACCCCGGATGTGATCGAGGCGAAGGTGATTGCGCTGCGCAAGGAACGGCGCATCTACCACCGCATCGCCGCCGAAGTCGGCGTTTCCCAGGCCACCGTCGGACGGATCCTGACCCGCCACGGCCTCAACCGCTGGCGCGACCTGGAGCCCGCCGAGCCGGCGCGCCGCTATGAGCGCGACAAGCCCGGCGAGATCATCCACATCGATATCAAGAAACTGGGCCGCTTCAATCAAGTCGGCCATCGCATCACCGGCGATCGCACCAGCCAAAGAACCGGGCGCAACAAGGGCTGGGAGTTCGTCCACGTCTGTGTCGACGACCATTCCCGCATCGCCTTCACGCAGATCAAGCCCGACGAAAAGGCCGTCAGCGCCACAGCCTTCCTCAAGGCCGCCGTCGCGTACTACGAAAGTCTCGGCATCACCGTCGAACGCGTCATGACCGACAACGGGTCCTGCTACAGGTCCTTCGCCTGGCGCGATGCCTGCAAAGCCCTCGGCATCAAGCACCTCCGCACCAAACCCTACACACCACGGACCAACGGAAAGGCCGAACGCTTCATCCAGTCCGCCCTGCGCGAATGGGCCTATGCCAAAGCCTATCAAAACTCCGGTCATAGAGCCCAGGAGCTTCCCCGCTGGCTACACCATTACAATTGGCACCGGCCCCATGCCGGGATAAAAGGATACACACCCATCAGCCGATCAGGCGCGGATGTGAACAACCTCATGCGACTCCACACTCGCGCTTTGCCAGAAGGTTGTCCAGCCAATCGGGGTCCATCTCCGGCACCGAGGACAGCAACAGCTCGGTGTACTCATGGTGCGGCGGCGTGAGCACGGTTTCCTTGTCGCCCTGCTCCACGACCTCGCCCTGCAGCATGACCACGATCTCGTCGGAAATGGCCCGTACCGTGGCCAGATCGTGGGTGATGAACATGTAGGAGACGTGGAGCTCGTCCTGCAGGCGCTGCAGGAGCTTGAGGATCTCCTCGGCGACCAGCTGATCGAGCGCCGAGGTGACCTCGTCGCAGATGATCAGCTCCGGCTCCGCCGCCAACGCCCGGGCGATGCAGACGCGCTGCTTCTGGCCGCCCGAGAGTTCGCCCGGGAAACGGTCGATGAAGTCGTCGGCCTCGAGCTCGATCATCGACATCAGCTCCCGGATTCGCTCCTCCCGGTCGAGGCCCCGCAGACCCAGATAGAACTCGAGCGGCCGGCCGATGATCTCGCGCACGCGATGGCGCGGGTTCAAGGCGGTGTCGGGCATCTGGTAGATCATCTGCATCCGGCGCAGTTGCTCCGGATTGCGATGCTTGAGCGCCGCCGGCATCTCCTCGTTGCCGTAATAGATCTTGCCCTCGAGCGGCGGCAGCAGGCCGGTGATGACGCGGGCCAGCGTGGACTTGCCGCTGCCCGATTCGCCGACCACCGCCACGGTCCGCGCCTTGTGGATCTCCATGCTGACGTCCTTGAGCACCATGACCAGGCCGCCGTAGCTGGCCGTGACGTTTTCCACCTTGAGCAGCGGCCTGTCCTGGTCGATCTCGACCTGCGACTCCTTGCGGAAGCTTCGCACCGCGACCAGCTGGCGGGTGTACTCCTCCTTGGGCGCGGCGATAATGTCGCCGGCGCCGCCCTCCTCGATCAGGTAGCCGTTGCGCAGCACCATGATGCGGTCGGCCATCTGCGCCACCACCGCCAAGTCGTGGGTGATGTAGATGGCCGCGGTGTTGAACTGGCGAACGATGTCCTTGATCGCCGCCAGCACCTCGATCTGGGTGGTCACGTCGAGCGCCGTCGTGGGCTCGTCGAAGATGATGAGATCGGGCCGGCAGGACATGGCCATGGCGGTCATCGCCCGCTGAAGCTGGCCGCCCGAGACCTGATGCGGATAGCGGAAGCCGATGTTGTCCGGATCCGGCAGTTGCAGGCGCCGGTACAGGTCCTTGGCGGCCGCCTCCGCCTCCGCACGCGGCATGATGCCATGCTGCACCGGCGTTTCGCAGTACTGGTCGATCAACTTGTGCGCCGGATTGAAGGCGGCCGCCGCGCTCTGCGCCACATAGGCGATACGCGCGCCGCGCAGCTTGCGTTTCTCCTCCTCGGAGGCCGCCCTCAGGTCGATGCCGTCGAACACGATCGAGCCGCCGGTGATCCGGCAGCCGGGCCGGGCGAAGCCCATGGCGGCGATGCCGATGGTCGACTTGCCGGCCCCCGACTCGCCGATCAGCCCGAGCACCTCGCCGCGCCGCAGGTCGAGGTCGATGTCGTGCACGATCTCGTGCCACTGGTCGTCGGCCTGACCCTCGATGCGCAGGCCGCGCATCTCCAGAATGATCTCGCCCTTGGCGCCGTTTCCCGGTTCAGTGATCATCGCGGAGTCCGCTCGTTTTATGCAGGAACCAGTCGACCACGAAATTGACCCCGACCGTCAAAAGCGCGATCGCCGCCGCCGGCAACAGCGGCATGATGCCCAACTGAAAATCGTCGACGACAAAGGAAATCAGCGTCGCGTTGTCGCGCACCATGCTGCCCCAGTCGGCGGTCGGCGGTTGGATGCCGAGGCCGAGGAAGCTGAGCGCGCTCAGGAACAGGAACACGAAGCAGAAGCGCAGGCCGAACTCGGCGACCAGGGGCGGCATGGCGTTGGGCAGCACCTCGCGCCGGATCACCCACCACAGCCCCTCGCCGCGCAGGCGCGCGACCTCGACGAAATCCATGACCACGATGTTCATGCCGACCGCTCGGGCCAGGCGGAAGACGCGGGTCGAATCGAGCACTGCGATGATCACGATCAGAACCGGGATCGAGGTGCCGAGGATGGTCAGGAGCAAGAGTGCGAAGATGAGGCTGGGGATCGCCATCAGCACGTCGACGACGCGCCCGAGGATCATGTCGACCCAACCGCCCAACGCCGCCGCCATGAACCCGCCGAAGGCGCCGATGAAAAACGCCAGGCAGGTGGCGACGAAAGCGATCCCGATGGTATTGCGCGCGCCGTAAACCAAGCGCGTGAGCATGTCGCGACCCAGATTATCGGTGCCGAGCAGGAACTGCCCGCCCCAGAGCTCGTACTCCGCGCCCACGATCTCCGTTTCGGTGAACGGCGCGATGATCGGCGCGGTCGCCGCGACCAGCACGTAGAGCAGGATCACCACCAAGCCGAACCAAGCGGTCGGCGGCGCCTTGCTCAACTCCCTCCAGAACCGGACCACCAAGCAGGCGCAAGCCTGGACTAAAAACAGGCCGAAGAACGCGGACCAGGGCCAGGCGCTGAACCTGTCCCAGAACAGGACGGCGATGAGCACGTACTCCAACGTCAGCGTCACGATCAAGGTGTCGCCCGCCGTCGAACGCTCCAGATTGCTCCAAAAGCGGAGCATGAGCACGCTGTAGACGTGGATGAGCAGAATCCCGAGGATCGCCCACCAGGTGTTGTCGCGCAGGCTTTCCAGGAACAGCACGAGCACGAAAAAGTGCACGGCCGCCACGGCGAGCCGGCTGGCCCAGGGCGAGGGCTGGGTCGCGAGCGCGCTTTCCAGGGTCGTTACAGCCATCGCTCGGCCCACCCCATCATCGTGGATGCATCAGCCGCGGATTGGTCATGATCGACAGCACGTCCGCGGTGAGGTTGAGCAGGATGTAGGTCGCCGCGAAGATCATGCAGCTCGCTTGCACGACCGGGATATCCCGCTTGGAGACCGAATCGACCAGCAACTGCCCGAGACCCGGATAGACGAACACCACCTCGACCACGATCACGCCGACGATCAGATAGGCCAGGTTGATGACCACCACGTTGATGATCGGCGCCAGCGCGTTGGGCAGCGCGTGGTGCACGATGACGTGCGTGCGCGTCAGGCCCTTGAGGTTGGCCATCTCGATATAGGGGCTGGCGAGCAGACTGATGATCGCCGCGCGGGTCATGCGCATCATGTGCGCGATCACGACCAGGGTCAGCGTCAACGCGGGCAGCGCGGTCCGGTAAATCCGCTCCCAAAAGCCGAGATCGTCGCTCACGTTCGAGATGGCGGGGAACCAGCCCAACACCACCGCCAGGAGCAGGACCAGGATGTAGGCGACGAAGAACTCCGGGAACGAGATCGAGCTGAGCGTAACGGCGTTGACCACACGGTCGTAGATGCTGTTGCGATAGAGCGCCGCGAGAACGCCCAACGTCAGGGCCAGGGGCACCGAGACGAACGCGGCGAACAGGGCCAGGAACAGGGTGTTCGCGAGCCGGCCGCCGATCAGCTCGGAGATCTCCCGCTGGTTGGCCAGCGAGCGGCCCATGTCGCCCTGAAGGATGCCCCAGAGCCACGAGACATAGCGCTCGTGCATGGGCAGGTCGAGCTTCAGCTCGCGCCGGATGGCGGCCACGGTCTCGGGCGTGGCGGACTGCCCGAGAAGCGCCTCGGCCAGGTCGCCGGGCAGCAGCTCGACCGCCAAAAAGATGATGAGCGATACGACGAACAGGGTGAGGAGGCCCAGCGCCAAGCGCTGGGCCACCATTTTCAGTATCTTTTCCATGGTCTTGGTTCGGGTCTCAGTTTGGCCGGACGGACGGATCTAGGCGAACCACCAGCGCTCGGCCTGCTTGTGGCCGTCGAGCTCCCAGTTGCTCGCCATCTGCTCGGGCAGTTGGACCCTGGTCCTGGCCGCGTGCACGTAGCTCATGAACAGCGGGATCACCGCACCGCCCTCGTCGTGGACGATGCGCTGCATCTCGACATAGAGATCGCGCCGCTTCTTCTGATCGAGCTCGGCGCGCGCCTCGACCAGGAGCTTGTTGAAGCGCTCGTGCGACCAGAAGGTCTCGTTCCAGTCGGCGCCCTCGGAATAGACCTGCGAGAACATCCAGTCCTCGGTCGGACGCCCGCCCCAGTAGCTGCCGCACCAGGGCTTCTTGAGCCAGACGTTGGACCAGTAGCCGTCGTTCGGCTCGCGCACGATCTTGAGATCGATCCCGGCGGCCTTGGCGGTCTCGCGATACAGCGTAACGGCGTCGACCGCACCCTCGAAGGCGGTGTCCGCGACGTGCAGTTGGACCGCGAGCTTGTCCAGGCCCGCCTGCTTGAGGTGATGCTTGGCCTTGTCCGGATCGTAAGCGCGCTGCGGGATATCGTCGGTTGTGGCCCGGAACTGGTTGGCCGGCCCGATCGGGAAGTCGTTGCCGAGCTCGCCGTAACCCTTGAGGATGACCTTCAGCCACTGTTCCCGATCGATCGCGTACTTGAGCGCCAGGCGCACGTGGTTGTTGTCGTAGGGTGCCTGGCGCGTGTCCATGGGCAGGGTGCTGTGCTGATTGCCGGTGGTCTTGAACACCTGGATGCTGGACGAACGCTTGAGCAGATTCACGGTCTTCAGATCGACGCGCGACATTACGTCGATCTCGTCGGTCTTCAGCGCGCTGGTGCGCGCGCCGACGTCCGCGATGTACAGCGTCTCGATCGAGTCGAAGTGGGCCCGGCCCTCCTTCCAGTAGTTGGGATTGCGGTTCACGCTGGTGCGCACGCCCGGGTCGAACTTCTCGAGCACATAGCCGCCGGTGCCGACGCCGCTCTCCCAGTCCATTCCGCCACCGTCCTTGGCCGGGCAGATGACCAGGTGGTAGTCGCTGATCAGGTACGGGAAGTCGGCGCTGCCCCCGGACAGCTTGAACACCACCGTGTCCTTGCCGTCCGCCTTGACGTCCTCGATCGGGGCGATGATGCCCTTGGCGGCCGACTTGGTATCCTCGCCGCGGTGATGGTTGATCGAGGCGACAACGTCGTCGGCATCGAGCGTCTTGCCGTTGTGGAACTCCACGCCCTTGCGCAGCTTGAAGGTCCAGGTCGCGGCATCGCTTGAAGCGTCCCAGCTCTCGGCCAACTCGCCGATGAGATCGCCGTTCGGCGCGATTTCGGTCAGGTTATTGCGCAACTGGCCGAAACTGACGTTGATCATGTAGCTGTCGAGCGTCTGCGCCGGATCGAGCACGTCGCCCGAGCCGCCGCCGGTGATGGCGACGCGCAGCCGCCCGCCCTTCTTGGGCGTCGCCGCCTTCAGCGTCCCCGACGCCAGGGTCGATGCCAAGGCCACGGTAGCGCCCGCGGCCAGCGCGCGGCCCATGAACTCGCGGCGGTCGATCGTACCGGACGCGAGCATGCGTTTTAGTTTCCCTAGTTTTTCCATGTTCCGCCTCGCCTGTTTGCCTTGCCCCGCTTGGAGGCCAAGCCGTTTTTCATTCGCGTCTCTCGAACGCGCGTTCTTCTTGTTCTCATGGGATGATGCGTCAAATACTGTTTCGGTACAACAATTGGGTTTTCTCTGATTCCGACGGTTTTATGCCTTATACCGTCATAAGCGCGAAGAATCGGCGGGCCGGGGCCGGGCCGGGCGTCGCGGTTCCCGTTCACCGCGCCCTGGGCTAGTCTCGGGCCCCCGGAGGAACTTCGCGCGCCGCAGGCGTTGCGGCGGGAGGCGGAATGTGTACGGCCTAATGATGAAGACGCCGCTGCTCACCTCGTCCCTGATCGCGTACGCGGCGGACTATCACGGCGACACCGAGATCGTATCCAGAACGGTCGAGGGTCCGATCCACCGCTATACCTATGCCCAGGCCCAGGCCCGCGCCAAGCGGCTCGCCAACGCGCTCCTGGGCCTGGGCGTGCGCCGCGGCGACCGCGTGGCCACCATGGCCTGGAACGGCTACCGCCATATCGAGCTGTATTTCGGGATCTCGGGCCTGGGCGCGGTCTGCCACACCGTCAACCCGCGCCTGTTCGCGGACCAGATCGTCTACATCGTCAACCACGCCGAGGACCGCTTCATCTTCGCCGACCTGACCTTCGTCGGCCTGCTCGAGACCTTGCGGGACCGCCTGCGCCCGGTCGAGGGCTACGTGGTCATGACCGACCCGGCCCACATGCCGGCGACCAGCCTGCCCAACGCCATCTGCTACGAGACCCTGATCGGCGAGCAGCCGGAGGCCTTCGAGTGGCCGGCGCTCGACGAGGACCTGGCCTCGGGCCTGTGCTACACCTCGGGCACCACGGGCAACCCGAAGGGCACGCTGTACAGCCATCGTTCGACCGTGCTGCACAGCTTCTCCTGCTGCACCGCCGATCACCCGCTCGCGGCTTCGTGCCGGGAGGTCATCCTGCCGGTGGTGCCCATGTTCCACGTCCAGGCCTGGGGCATCCCCTACGCCGCGGCGCTCGCCGGCGCCAAGCTGGTCCTGCCCGGGCCGAGGCTCGACGGCGAGAGCCTGCACGAGCTCATGGAGCGGGAGCGGGTGACGATGGCCGCCGGGGTGCCGACGGTCTGGCTCGGCCTGCTCCAATACCTGGCCGACACCGGCAAGACGCTCGATCACCTGGACAACCTCATCGTCGGCGGCTCGGCGCCGCCGCTCTCGCTGATCGAGGCTTTCGAGGGGGACCATGGCATAGAGGTCGTGCACGCCTGGGGCATGACCGAAACCGGCCCGGTCGCGACCACCGGCCGGCTCAAGCGAAAGTTCCAGGACCTGCCCCTGGAGGCGCGGCACAAGATCAAGCTCAAGCAGGGCCGGGCGCTCTACGGCGTCGAGATGAAGATCGTCGACGACGCCGGCCACAGCCTGCCCCACGACGGAAAAACCGCCGGCCAGCTCATGGTGCGCGGCCCCTGGGTCGCCAGCGCCTACTTCGGGGACGAGGCGGCCTCGGCCGCGGCCTTCGACGCCGAGGGCTGGTTCGCCACCGGCGACGTGATGACCATGGACCCGGACGGCTACATCCACATCACGGACCGCATCAAGGACCTGATCAAGTCGGGCGGCGAATGGATCAGCTCGATCGACCTGGAAAACGCCGCCACGGATCACCCCGAGGTGGCCGAGGCGGCGGCCATCGCGATCGCCCATCCGAAATGGGGCGAGCGCCCGCTCCTCATCGTCGTGCGCCGCGACGGCGCCGAGGTCACGGGCGCGCAGTTGCGCGCGTTTCTGGCCGCCAAGGTGGCCAAGTGGTGGCTGCCCGACGAGGTGGTCTTCGTCGGCGAACTGCCCCATACCGCGACCGGCAAGGTCAGCAAGTTCGAGCTGCGCAAGCGCTTCGCCGACCACGTGCTGCCCGACGCCCGATAGGCGATGGAACCTCGTGAAGCGCCTTCACGCCGGCGCCAAGGAAACGTACGAATGATTAACGCCGCCCGCCTAAGCAATGACGGACAATACGAAGGGAGAGCAAGACCATGCGGTACCTGCATACCATGGTGCGCGTCAGAGACCTCGAGGAGTCGCTCGATTTCTACTGCAACAAGCTGGGCCTCGCCGAGGTGCGGCGTTCCGAGAGCGAGAAGGGCCGTTACACGCTGGTTTTCCTGAGCGCGCCCAAGGACGTGGAGCAGGCCAAGGCGAGCCAGGCGCCCCTGGTGGAGCTGACCTACAACTGGGACCCGGAGGACTACGGCGGCGGCCGCAACTTCGGCCACCTGGCCTACCGGGTCGACGACATCTACGCGACCTGCCAGCGGCTCGTGGACGCCGGCGTGACCATCAACCGGCCGCCGCGCGACGGCCACATGGCCTTCGTGCGCTCGCCCGATAACATCTCGATCGAGCTCCTGCAGGAGGGCGAGGCGCTGCCGCCCCGGGAGCCCTGGGCGTCCATGGAAAACACCGGAGAGTGGTGAGGAGGGGGGCGGCCTATCCGCCGCCCCGCGCGCCGGAGCGGGCTTCAGCGAAGGCGGGTGTGCGCCCATGAAATGGGTCCATATCAACGCTCCTTGGTATAAATCGCGGGTGCGATCGATCCCGATCCGGTCTAGCGCGCATGGCCGCCTTGCGTAGGTAGCGCTCCTCGCGCGCGGCCGGAAAATGTAGCCTGTGCGGACCGTCGACCGGCAATACCGGAGGCCATGACAGTCAACCGGACATCGCAAGCCGCGCCCGGGCCCGCGGCCGCCAACCTCAGGGGCATCGCCTGGATGCTCGTGACCGGTCTCTTGTTCGTCGGCGTCACCGGCGTCGTGCGGCACCTGGGCAGCGACATGAGCCCCATGCAGGCCGCCTTCATCCGCTATGTCTTCGGTGTCGTCCTGATGGCGCCGGTGCTCCTGCGTCGCGGCGGCCGCGCCCGGCTGTTCTCGGGCGAGTCCTTGCGGTCGCGCCGGCTCGGCCTGCACGCGCTGCGCGGCGTCGTCCATGCCGCGGGCGTGATGCTGTGGTTCTACGCCATGGCGCGCATCCCCATCGCCGAGGTCACCTCGCTCGGCTTCACCGCGCCGATCTTCACCACCATCGGCGCCGCCCTGTTCCTGGGCGAGCGCCTGCGCGCGCACCGCATTGGCGCGGTGCTGATCGGCTTCGGCGGCGCCATGATCATACTGCGCCCCGGCTTCGAGGCGATCAGCACGGGCGCGCTCGCCCAGCTGGCCGCGGCACCATTGTTCGCGGCCTCTTTCCTCATTACCAAGAAGCTCACGGAGACCGAATCGAGCGCCTCGATCGTCGCCCACTTGACGATCTTCGTGACTCTGGCACTGCTGCCGGCCGCGCTCATGAGCTGGCGCACGCCGAGCTGGGAGGAACTCGGCTGGCTGTGCGCGACCGCGGTTTTCGCGACGCTCGGACATCTGGCGCTCACCCAGGCGTTGCGCGCCACCGAGATCACCGTGACCCAGCCGTTCTCGTTCCTGCAGCTCGTGTGGGCGACCTTGTTGGGCTTTTACGTCTTCGACGAGCGGCCCGAGATCTGGATCTGGATCGGCGGCGCGGTCATCGTCGCGAGCGCGAGCTACATGGCGCGCCGCGAATCGCTCGCGCGAAGACCGCGAAGCGGGCGTTGAACCAATACCAAGGAGCGCTGATAATGACCCATTTCACCGCTCCTTGGTATAAGTCCTGACCATGGTATCAGCGCACTCGGAGATCCGCCCGCTCCAATCGACCTCGACCGAGGCATGGCGGCGCGGCGGGTGAACACAGTGCCGCCCGGAGCTCATGACACGACACGCTCTTGACCTGGACCTCCTTGTACCAACCGCACGGGCATGATCCGCGCCGGGCCCACGGCATCGTTGCGGTCGC